>JBARHV010000320.1:0-19802 GCA_049799415.1 Silvibacterium sp. | reverse complement strand
CTCCTGGCCGTCATCGTCATAGATGCCTTCCGGAAGCGGCGGCCCGTAATTTGTTCCTCGGCGCAGGAAATGATGCAGGTCGACATTCACCAGCTCGTCCTTGAGGGCATCGCGCGGATTCATACGCCGTAAATGGGAACTGAACGGACACTTGCGGCCGTTCATATCGTCGGCGTAACTGAAGTTGTTGTTACGGTGCATATCTGATCCCAATTCGACATCATCGTGGTCGGGAGAGAGCACCAGAGGTGCTCCATTGCGCCAACGCCCAACCATCTTGGCTGCCAGTAACTCTTCTTCGTATTTGGAATGCGAGTTGTCGCGTAAGAAACAACGGAACGCCGCGACATCGGTGTGAAACTTGCGGATCACGACGAAGGTACTGTTCTTACGCAGAGCTTCGGGCTGCGGTCGCGTCGCGATGTGGCCCAACTCGTCGGCGTAGCCCATGAGGAATTCGCCCGCCTTTATCGGCTTGCCGTATCCGGGATACGCCGCACTGCTGACTCCTTCAATCACTGGATTATGCAGTCCATCTCTGAAGCCAAACGGATTGCGCCCCTCCGGCAACGAGCTGAAATCCATGCTGTAGGCGATGTGGATGTCAGAAAGCATGCGTCGGCTTTCCTCTGCCCGATCGAGAATGAGCCTCAAGCTGTTCTCATCTTTGGCATACACCGCCAATGCAATATGCGCATAGGGCGTGCCGAAAGGATCTTCCCAGTTTTCCGGCGCGTTGGAAGCATAGTCGCCGAGAACATCGGCGCGGGCAGACATACCTTGCCTGAACTCCTCGGGAAAACTATCGAGAATTTCCTGGGACAAGCCCAGGGCCTGAAGGCCACTATAGGTGAAGACAATGCCGATCCAGGCACCTAGCTTTGGTTCCCACCAGTGATCGGAGGTGGCGATATGGGGAATGAGCCTGCGTAGCATCTCTCGTCCCTGCTGGGCGTCGTCGACGCGCAGCACGATGTATCGGCCGCAATATGGCGCCGGACGAGGGCGAAGCACGACTGCCTGAATGTCCTGCTCCTCCAAGATCATATACATCTCATTCTGGGATACACGCAGTCCCTCGAGTTTTGCAATTCAAACAATTTACACCCTTACGGAATGCTCTCGTTAAAGAGAAGAAGCCTTTTGCTCGGCAAGGCGGGTGTGAGGTTAGTCCCTTTGAATATTTTCAGCATCTGGGTCGCTGGCGCAGCGTGAATCATTTTGACGAGAAATGAGCATGTCGGACACTTGACGGCTTTCGAGCAGTTTTTCGACAGGAACACCAATCTCAGTTGGCGCCAAATCGCCGATACACGTTTCGAACATTCAGGAGGGCTGGAAACGTACATTGCACCGAAGTCAACAGCCGAGGGTAGATTCAGATGAAAAACGCAACCTCGGGGGATGCGCCACAATGTTCCAGGGAATGAACTGAGATGTGATTACTCTTTCTTGAAGGCTGGCCCGAAAGGCTGTTGCCAACTCAGTCGCGGATCGCATCCAATAACGCTGGTACTCTTCGGAGATCCCATGTCCCCTCTTGAAACGCTCGTTCCGGCCCAGCAACTGGCCGCCACCAATCAGGCGCACTATCCCAACGAGAGCGCGGAGTATCGCGCGGCTCGCAACGCGCTTCTCTCTGAAGAGATCGAACTGCGCCGCCACGTCGAGCGCCTGGCCCGCCAGCGGCGCGCGCTGCCGCCCGGTGGCCAGATCGCGAAAGACTTCGAGTTCATCTCCGAAACAGGCCCGACTCGCTTCTCAAATCTCTTTGGCGACAAGGACACGCTGATGGTCTACAGCATGATGTATGGCCCGCAACGCAAGGCGCCTTGCCCCAGCTGCACCTCATTCCTCAGTGCGTGGAATGGGATCGCCGTCAACCTGCGTGAGCGCGTGGCCATCGCGGTTACTGCCCGTTCGCCCATCGAGCGCCTCATCGAGTACAAGCGGCAGCGGGGCTTCACTGATCTTCCGTTCCTCTCTGATCTCAACGGCGAGTACACGCGCACGTACGTCAACGCGGACGACGCCGATATTCCAGGTTTCAGCGTCTTCGCTCGCCGCGACGGCGTCGTCCGTCACTTCTACAGCGGCGAGATGAGCAGCGCAATGGCGGACCCTGGACAAGATCCGCGCGGCGGCCCTGATCTTGATCCTCTCTGGCTGATGCTGGATTTGACTCCCGAAGGCCGCGGCAGCGACTGGTACCCCAGGCTTGAGTACCGATAGGCTTGACGCGACAGCGGCGCGAGACAGTCATGCGGCGCAGGGGGCCGCGCTTTGGGAAAAGCAAACTTGCTGTGAATTGAGGTACATCTTGAGCGAAGCAGGAAGCATTTGCCTTCTTCCATGAGCGCATGGGCCTGGAGTCAATCAATGTGATTCAAGAAGCTTCGGTAAACACTAGCCGGCTTCTCGGTAGTAACTTCTATTGCGTGGTAACGATCCAGAATTAACCCGTCGCCATTTTCTGACTTGGACTTCACCCTTTATCGCAGCTCCAACTGGGTTCCCTTAAAATGATTTGACATGTGGGTCTTGGGGACAGATCAAAGTCGTCAAGACAGAAGGAATGGCAATGCAGCGGAGAGAATTCTGCAAGTTAATAGGACTATCGGCCGCCGTGACGGCGGTCGGTGCGGCGGGGGCGACCGAGAAGAGCAACCCTTATGTGCCCGTGACTGATTCACTTGTCCTGCGCAAGCTTGATCAGTGGCAGGACTGGAAGTTCGGCTTCATGATGCATTGGGGGCCGTATAGTCAGTGGGGCGTGGTGGAATCGTGGTCAATCTGTTCCGAGGACTGGATCAAACGCCCGGCTGGCATCAGCTACGTTGATTACAAAAGGAAATACCAGGCGTTACCGGCGACCTTTAATCCGATCGGGTTCGATCCCGAGGTGTGGGTAAGCGTCGCCAGGAATGCAGGCATGAAATACGTTGTATTTACCACCAAGCACCACGACGGCTTTTCGATGTTCGATACGAAGCAGACCGACTATCGAATCACCGCGCCTGACGTTCCATTTCACACAAATCCGCGCGCAAACATCGCCAATGAAATTTTTGCCGCGTTCCGCAAGCAATCTTTTGGTATTGGCGCGTATTTTTCCAAGCCCGACTGGCATGATTCGGACTATTGGGCGCCCGAATGGGCAACTCCAAACCGGGACGTCAACTACGACACGCGCGAATATCCTGAGCGTTGGCAGAAGTTCGTCGCGTTCGTACATCGACAGATCGGCGAGCTGACCTCCGAATACGGATCGATCGATATTCTCTGGCTCGACGGCGGCTGGGTGAGTCCGAAGTCGAATCCGGATGCGATCGTCGGCGGCAGCGACGTGCCATGGCCGCAGGATATCGACATGCCAGGCCTGGCTGCGCTTGCACGCAGGAACCAGCCCGGTCTGATCGTCGTCGATCGCGCGGTCGGAGGCCCCTACGAAAATTACCGTACGCCTGAGCAGCAGATACCCGATACGCCACTGCCCTATCCCTGGGAAACCTGCATGACGCTCGGCGATTCGTGGTCCTACAAGCCGGAGGACCACTATAAGTCCGCGCGCCAGATCGTGCACATGCTCGTAGACATCGTTGCCAAAGGCGGCAACTACCTGCTCAACGTTGGTCCTGATGCGAACGGAGAACTGCCGACTGCGGCTGTTGCGCGACTCGCCGAAATCGGGACGTGGGTGAAGATCAACGGTGAGGCGATTTATGCGACACGTCCGGTCGCGCCATATCGCGACGGCAAGGTGTGTTTCACCCGTGGTAAGGACGGCGCTATTTACGCGATCTATCTGCTCGACGAGGGTGAGGTAGTTCCCGGGATAATTGCCTTGAAAAATATTGTGCCTGCGCCGGGGGCGACAATACGTCTACTCGGGAGCGACACCGAGCTCAAGTGGCAGCGTGATGGTGGGGGGACGCGCATCGTACTTCCAGAGAGAGTATGCAAACAGGCTGCTAACGATTGCGCCGTTAGCCTGCGTGTTTCCGCAATACGGCCCGGAAGGTAGCCGTGAGGCATAATTCCCGATCAACGCGCTTCACTTCAGCAATCGTGTGGGTTCATTCACGGCTTTGGGCCGTCGCCAGAAGACCTTCCTGTGCAGTTTTCTCGCGTTTGTAAACCTCTTCCATGTGGTTGAGTCCTGTCGAGGTGTCGGCGTATCTTTGATGGAATAAGGGTGCTGCGTTCAGCAAACGATTGCACGCATTTTGACGTGATTCAACCTCCTCTGGTGTGAGGGTATTGCTTGCCGGTTCGCTTTCATGGCAGCTCCGCTCCAATGCCGCATCTTCACTCACTAGCGGTGTGATATTCGTCTCAAGGGACGATTCCAAAGATTGTGTTTGGAAGTGCATCTGGTCAATTACGAGTGAGGCCCGCGTTGCGGCATTCACGAGCTGAGCACGATAGTTCGATGCGTTAGAATTCCCAGCAAGCTGACGTTCACGCGAGACATACTCCGCTATCTTCGCTGTTATGGCCTCGTAGCTTTTCTCAGCATTCGGAAAGCGCCCCAAGTGAACATCGGCCTCAGAATCAAAGTGCTGCATCCTGTCTATGAGCCGATCTATCTCCGCGACAAAATTCTGTTGGATTTGGAAGGTTCTCTGCTGCGCCTCGGCAGCTTCCATTTCGGTTCTCTGTTGCGCCTCGGTTGCTGCTTTCTCAGAGATGATTGCTTGGGCGCGTTTATTTTGATCTCCGACTTGGGCCTGATAGTCAGCGAGTGTCGCACGCTTAAGAGTGCCGGGTGGTAATTGCGCTCCTGCGAGCGTTATGCTGTTCCCGTTGAAAATGCCCGAAAGCGTCCCGCTGGACATGCCCAGAAAGCTACCGCTCTGAAGAGTGAAATTCTCACCGTTCACTGCGCCTGTCAGAGACCTAGACTCCAGTTCGATCTGGCCATCGGGCTTCAGGAAAGAGAAAACAATCTGGCCAGTGAGGTGATTGTCAGGCGTCCGCACGAGCTGAAGCCAGCAGACTGTTTCCTTATCGCTGGTGAGGTAGGAGCCAGAAATGTCCTTCCTGCAACCAGCCAGTAGCACCAAGGCGGCAAAACCGCACAAAGCGAAGCGTCTCATGGGCACTCTCTGCTCAACTACGATGAAAGATCATAATAGTTCAGCTTGCAGCAGGCGTTCGGTTTAAATATTGACTTTCCGCATTTTCTCCTGCGAGTTTTTTCGCGCCTAAAGCGAACCCGCTACCAATCTGCGTGCTAACAGAGCCACGTATTCTCCGAAATGCCTTAGAATAATGCTGAACGCAGTTTTCTTTCCAAGGCATATTCCCGATTTCTGTAGCCCTCGCCAACATCGTGCAGGGTGGACTTTTCTTAAGAAAAAGTCCACTTGTGGTTTGTGGCTTCGGATTACGCGGATCGGGAAAATGCTAACCCCGCCTGTTACAGGCAAGAAGCAGGAGAACAACGATGTCTACCAAGATTACTCCCGGCAAACTGGCCGGGTTGAAGGCCGTGTCCGATGGGCGCGGCGTGATTGCCGCTGCGGCTATGGACCAGCGCGGCTCGCTGAAGAAGTCGCTCGCCAAGGAAAAGGGCGTGGCTGAGCTTCCGGATTCGGCTTTGATCGAGTTCAAGGAACTGGTGACCGAGGTGCTTACCAAGCATGCTTCGGCAATTCTGCTGGACCCCGAGTTCGGCCTGCCTGCTTCGAAGCGCCGCAACGGCAAGGGTCTGTTGCTGGCCTATGAGAAGACCGGCTATGACGCGCATCTGCCGGGCCGTTTGCCTGACCTGCTGGATGTGTGGTCGGTGCGCCGCCTGAAAGAAGCGGGCGCGGACTGCATCAAGATTCTGCTGTACTACACCCCATTTGAGAAGACAGCCATCAACGACCACAAGCACGCATGGGTGGAGCGCATTGGCGACGAGTGCCGCGCGCACGACATTCCGTTCTTCCTGGAGTTCGTGGGCTACGACGTGCATGGCGAGGATGAGAAGGGCATCGGCTACGCGAAGCGCAAGCCTGACATCGTGACAGGATCGATGGAGGAGTTCGGCAAGGCGCGCTATGGAGTGGACGTGCTGAAGGTCGAGGTTCCGGTGCAGATGGAATTTGTTTCCGGGACGAAGGCGTTCAAGGGCGAGCAGGCTTACACGCGCGCCGAGGCGCTGGAGCACTTCCGCGTGGCGGCGTCTTCGACGCACAAGCCGTTTATCTATTTGTCGGCGGGCGTAAGCAATCCGGTGTTCATTGAGACGCTGGAGCTGGCGGCGGAGAGCGGCACGAGCTTTAACGGCGTGCTGTGCGGACGCGCCACCTGGAAGGACGGCATTCCCATTTACGCCAAGCAGGGCGCGAAGGCCTTCGAGGAGTGGCTGAACACGACCGGCGTGGAGAACATTAACAATGTGAATCGCGCGCTGAAGCACGCGCACTCGTGGCACAGCAAGGTAGAGGCTACCGAGCCGGTTCTGGCTTAAAAATCCAGATCTAAAAATAGAAACGCCGCAGCCATCGCTGCGGCGTTTCTATTTGGACTGGCCCCTTCGGCTTCGCTCAGGGCAGGCTGTCCAGGCAACGGCTTCGCGTGGCCACTCCCGTTGGTCGTGGAGCTGGCTAGCCGGGTAACGTCTTTAAGGAAGCCACGGTCATGCTGGCTGCCTGCGCCTGCCCATGAAGACCCATACGATCGACAGCAGGGTGATGAGGGCGATGAGGATTTGCGAGCTGACGCAGTAGAGGCACCAGACTTCGAGGATGTGGGCCTCAATGTTGCTGAGGTAGAGGGCATAGGCGAGTCCGAGGATTGCGGCCAGCAGGGTGAGCTTGCGGCGGCGCATGAGCGCGAGCAGAACCAGCGCGGCATAGCCGATGATTCCGATGGTCGCGACCGGGATGTGGCCGATCATGGAGTAGCGGCTGTGGTTGACGATGCCGCAGTCCCAGCGCGCATTGATGTCGCAGGGCTGGACGGCGTTGGAGTAGTGAATCTGAAACGCAAGAACCGAGACGACGATGCCGATGAGGGCCAGGAAGGCAATCACATAACGCATGGAAACTCTTTTCCTCCGGAGCGGGCGGATAACAGGCGCACCCGTTGTCCGTCCATAGTGTAAGTGTAAGGCGTTGGCCGCGCACACCGCCGGTTGCTGCGGAATTTCAAGGAAGCAGGATAAGATAAAGTCACACGCTATGATTCGTAAAGTTGCTGTTTTACTCGCTGGCATCCCTTTTCTGCTGGGCGCTTCGATCCTTCAGGCCCAGTCGAAGGAGTCCGTACTCAAGCCTCCGCCGGGCGCGCATGTGGCGATCATTGAATTCGCCGACCTGGAATGCCCGATGTGCGGGCGGGAGAATCCGGTGCTGATGGAGGCATCGGCGAAATATCATGTGCCGTGGATCCGCCATGACTTTCCGCTGAAGTTCCACATCTGGAGCTTTCAGGGGGCGGTGAATGCGCGCTGGTTCGATGAGCAGCCGAAGCACCTCGGGAACGAGTATCGCGATGCGGTTTTTGCCAATCAGAACAGCATTGAGACGAAGGACGATCTGCGTCAGTTTACGGAGAAGTTTGCCCAGCAGCACGGCATGGCCATGCCTTTTGTGATCGATCCGCAGGGCAAGCTGGCGGCTGCCATCAATGCCGACTATGCACTGGGTATGCGCCTGGGCGTACACCAGACGCCGACGGCGTGGGTGGTGACCGACGGCAGCGGTGGCGCGGCGCGGTATGCCGAGGTCACTGACTTCAACAAGCTGTACACCATGCTGGACGAGGCGGTCGAGCAGACCGGCCACGGCAAGCGGTAACGCCGGACTTTCAGTCAATCCGTTGAATTGCTTAGGAGGTTGGCTGCCGAGACCGGCGGCCAGCCTGATTCCCGGCTGCGATTCTTCCTTTGTCTTTTCCCAGTTTTTTCCCGCCGGCAACATTGTTCCAGTAGACTGGGTAGTCCCCCAGGAGAACTTCCATGCAACTGGATGAGATTCAAGCCACACTACGTGCGCTGGGGATGGATGCCTGGCTTTTTTACGACCACCATTATCGCGACCCTATCGCTTACCGTATTCTCGGACTGCCGGAGAGCGCGCTTGTATCGCGGCGCTGGTATTACCTGATTCCCGCGGAGGGCGAGCCGCGCAAACTGGTGCACCGCATCGAGGCGGGACGGCTGGATTCGCTTCCCGGGTCGAAGGGCGTCTACTCATCCTGGCAGGAGCTGGAGTCGGGGCTGGCGGCGATGGTGGGGCCTTACCAGCGCATTGCCATGCAATACTCGCCACGCAACGCGATCATGTATGTCGCGCTGGTGGATGCGGGGACGGTGGAGTTGCTGCGCGAGCAGGGCAAGACGGTGGTAAGCTCCGCTGATCTGGTGAGCCGGTTTGAGGCGGTTCTATCGAGCGAGCAGATGGCCAGCCATTGTGAGGCGCAGACGGCCATTGACGAAATTGTGGCGGAGGGATTCCGGGAGATTGGGCGCAGGGTGCGTCCCGCGTATGGCGAAGGCGTGCGCGTGACCGAGTACGACATGGTGCAGTGGCTGCAGGAGGCGATGCGGCGCGAAGACCTGGTGTGGGAGCACGGGACGAATGTGTCAGTGAATGAAAACAGCTCCGATTCGCACTACGAACCGGAGGCGGCGAGCGCAAAGGAGATTCGCGACGGCGACTTTGTGCTGATCGACATATGGGCGCGGAAGAATCGTCCCGGCACCTGCTACTACGACATTACCTGGACGGGCGTGGTGGGGCGCGAACCGTCGGAACGCGAGCAGCGGGTCTTCGAGGTGGTGAAGACGGCGCGCGATGCGGCGGCGAACGCGGTCAGCGACGCCTTCACAAATCGGCAGCCGATTGCGGGCTGGCAGGCCGACGATGCGGCGCGGGCGGTGATTGCACAGGCCGGTTTCGGCAAGTTCTTTACGCACCGCACCGGACATAACATCGGCAATATTCTGCACGGAAACGGCGCGAATCTCGACAACCTGGAGACGCATGACGAGCGGTTGATTCTGCCGAACACCTGCTTCTCGGTGGAGCCGGGGATTTATCTCGACACGTTCGGCATTCGCAGCGAACTGAATATGATGGCGACACTCACACAAGCCGCAGCCACGGGGCGCGTGCAGCAGGAGCTGGTGAGGATCTAGCCAATAGCCAATAGCCATTAGCCATTAGCCATTAGCCATTAGCCAATAGCCATTAGCCATTAGCCATTAGCCAATAGCCATTAGCCATTAGCCATTAGCCATTAGCCAATAGCCATTAGCCATTAGCCATTAGCCATTAGCCATTAGCCATTAGCCATTAGCCATTAGCCATTTGGTGATTGAGCTTCAGGAGTTTGGTTGCTTTCTGTACTGGTATAGTCGATAGAGATGGCCTCGAAGGTTCAAGTACCCGCGAAGACGCAAACTTCCTCGCAGGGGTTTCAATATTCGGCCCTGATTGTGGGCTGGCTGGTTCCGGGCGCGGGCCATTTGCTCACCGGGCGCTGGGTGCGCGCGCTTCTCCTGTTCGTGTCGATTGCCGCGATGTTCTGGCTGGGTATTGCCATGCAGGGCAAGCTATATCTTCCGAATACCGGCGACGTGCTGGACATGCTGGGATTTGTGGGCGACTTCGGCAACGGCCTGTTTTATGCGCTGGGGCGGATTCTGGGCGTAGGAAATATCGCGGTGCAGACGGCCACGGCTGATTACGGGACAAAATTTATTGTGGTGGCGGGGCTGCTGAACTTCATCTCCGCGGTAGACGCGCACAATCTCCGCATTGGCAGGAAGGCCTGATGTTCACTCCTTCGCACTTCGCAGCGGTTCTGCTGTTTGCCACCTTCGCTTCTGTGGTCTTCGGGATCACGCAGCGGTCGACGCCCAAGGCCATGGCCCGCTATGGAGCGCTCTGCTGGGTTTCATTCGTGGGCGTGGTGATTGCGGCGAGCTGGTTGATGTGGCTGATCAAAAGATAGCGGAAGAGCGGCTGGCTAAAAAGCGGGTAGCTGGTAAAGCGGTCAGCTAAAAGGCGGTCAGTTAAAAAGCGGGTTGTCGAATGGGTTCGTGCCTTGATTTTTCTGGCGCCGACTATCTCCCCGATAACAGTGTTGGCCCGGATGTTCGCTGCCCGGGGTTTCGCTACCCGGTTTTAAGCTGCCCGGACTTTGGCTATCCGCATCTTAGCTGCTGGCCTTCTCCCATAGCATCGCATCAAAGTCATGAATGGTCTGGAAATCCGCGCGGCGATAGAGCGAGGCGGCATTCTCATTGTCAGCAGTTACGGTGAGGGTGAGTGCGCGAAAGCCCTCAGACTTCAGGTTTGCAGCGCAGGTTTCGATGAGCAGGCGGGCCAGTCCGCGACCACGCTCCTCTTTGGCCACGCATAGCTGCGTGATGTGCGCCACGTCCTCACGCACGCGCGAACAGAGCACCAGCCCTGCAAATTCCTTTGTCTCCGGGCGGACTAGAACGCGCGAGGCCCTGGCGTCGAAGTATCCGCAGCCGGGAAAGCGCACGATGTTGTGCAGAAAGCGCAGCGAGCCGACGGGGGAGCGGTATTGATCGTTGATCAGGCTGTCGAGGTGTTCTCGATACGCCGCGGAGATGAGACGCGCGGCGGGGTTGAAGTCTTCCTCATGCCAGGGGCGCATCTCGAGGTCCGGCGGCATGGCGATTGCAGCGGGGGCATTCGTGTAGAGATCGCGGCGCATGAAGAGGCGCTGGTGGATGTCGAATCCCGCCGCGGCGAAGGTGTGCGCGAGCTCGCCGTGCGGATGAAGAAGCAGTTGCGACTCGATACGTTCGATGCCGGGAGAGTTCTGCAGCAACTCGATGAGGCTCTCAAGGAGCTTGGATTCAATCTGAGCGGTGGTTGATTCGGAGTTCTGCGGCAGCACGGCGAAGACATCGCCGATCACCGCCTTGTGCTCTTCATAGACGCAGAAGACATAGCCGGAGATGCGTCCATTCTCGACGGCGACATAGCCGGGCAGAATGCGGGAGTCGAGGTACTGCAGCAGAAGATTGGCGGAGGGGCGGTAATCCCATTCCAGGCGCTGCCTCCAGACACGGGCCTCGGCCTCAAGCAGCGGACGCAGGCTGGCTGCGGAGAAGTGGCGGAGGTCGAGAATCTCGAGCTGCAGAGCGGGGGTCATGCTTTTCCTGTTCTAGTATGTACACGCTTACGTCCGAAGCAATATTTCTTGTCTGACAGGAGCCGGTTTGAAACCGGATCATCTACGCGAAGCCTTACTGGAGAGCAGAAACCGAGTAGATTACCAGATTTTGAGCAGGATACTTGAAAAGCGGCTCGTATGTCCTGCCCTTGAGTATTTGACTTAATTTATTGACGGAGGACTCACGCACGACGAGGATATGCTGCTCGGCGGGGACTCCGGTTCTCTCGTAGTCATCCACGCGACGGTCGCGGTAGAAGGAAAGCCCGTATTCGAGGTCGCGGCGCACATCGTAGACGGCGATAGGCTCGCCGGGAGCGATCTGGCTGATGATGCGCGAGAGGGGACGCGCGGAGTAGGTGAGATCGATGAGCGTTATGTTGCGCTTGGTTCCGGCCAGCGCGGGGATTCCGAAGAACGGCCCGATGCCGAAGAGGAAGAAGATCATGATGATCATCGGAGTCATGGTTGCGATGCGCAGACGCTTGAGCCCGAATCGATAGACGGTAATGAGAATGAAGATGGCGGCGGCAAAGCCGGTCATGCCTCCGGCAACAATGGCCACGGTGGGCGGAATAGCTACAGGATTTTGCAGATGCAGCGGCAGCAGGATGACGAAGGTGGTGAGAATGCCGGTGAGCAGGGCGTGAAGGATGAGCAGCCAGGGCTTGAGTCCGCGCTCGCGCATGCGGTTGAGGTAGTCGCCGGTGAGGATGGTGAGCGGGGGGATGGAAGGCAGGATGTATCCGGGCAGCTTGGAATCAGAAAATGAAAAGAAGACGATGGGGATCAGCGCCCAGAGGACCAGGAACTCGGGGAAGGCGTCTCCGGCGCGGAAGTTGCCCATGTAGTGATACTTTGCGCCGCGCGCGCGCCACTCGGCGAGAGACTGCCGCACGGCATCGATAAAGGCGGCGATGGCGATGACGGCCCAGGGTGTGAGCGCCAGGACCACGATGGGGATGTAGTACCAGAAGGATTGCTGGTGATGGAAGCGATCGGTGGCGAAGCGCTCCAGATTGTGCTGGAGGAAAAATATCCTGAGGAACTTTGGATTGCGGTGCTGCACGGCGATGAACCAGGGCAGAACCATGGCCAGGTAGAGGAAAATTCCCGGCCACCAGACGGTTCGCCGCAGGATGGACCATTCTCGTCGCAAGGCGGCGAAGGCGAAAAGGATCACCAACGCCATGAAGGGCGCGACCGGGCCTTTGGCGAGCGTGGCGGCTCCGACAAAGAAGTACAGATCGAAGAGCCAGAATTTGCTGTCGGTCTCATACCAGGCATACCAGCCCAGCATCCCGATGCAGAGAGGCGCGGCGAGCTGCATGTCCGTCGATGCGCCACGGGCGAAGGCAATGATTCCGGCGCAGGAGGCGGTGATGAGCGCGGCGTCAAGCTGGCCTCCGCGACGGAAGCGGCGGATGTGGAGGTAAATGAGCGTGACAAGGACGAAAGCGAAGCTGGCCGAGGGCAGGCGTGCGGACCAGTCGTGAATGCCGAACTCGCTGAAGGAGAACATGGCGCGCCAGTAGTAGAGCGCGGGTTTTTCGAGCCAGGGATTTCCCCACAGCGTGGGCGTGATGAAGTCGTGGCGCAGGAGCATTTCGCGCGCCACCTGCGCGTAGCGAGGCTCGTCTGCGCCGACGAGGCCCAGGCCGGCTCCGCCGAAGAGGGGGACGAGTCCGTAGAAGAGGAAAAATGCGGTGAGGATAAAGAGGGTCGCTGCTTCCAGCACGGTTCCCACGGCGGGGAAGCGCGTAGACCAGGTGGTGGGGTTCGACCGCAGCGCTCTGATTCTGGAAGGAATGCCCACGTTTTAAAAAGAGTTACGCGTTTAAGGCTAACAGATTGGGGCAGCTAAAAGGCGGTCGGCTAAAGTCCGGTTGGCTAAAAAGCGGGCAGCTAATTCCTGCCTGATAGATGACCCACCCTATCAGGTATACGAATGCTAAGGAACACCATGCGGAATCGGTCATCCCGATCCAACGACTGATTCTCCGCCCCATACTCGTCATGCTCTCGCCCGCCTAACAACCGATTCAGCGCGGCATCATGCGGAAGAAGAGGGCCTGTCTTGCGATAGGCTCAGTTTTGGCTTCGAGCTCGGACATCTGGTTTTGGCTCAGTGGCGTGAATTCACGTGCGAACTGGACGCATTCCTCAACCTGCTCGACGTTGTCGCAGCCGATAATGGCGGTGCTGATGGGCAGCGAGAGGTTGTAGAACATGGTCTCGCGCTTGGTGAGCGTGCCGGGACGAGTGGCGATGGCGCCCGTACCTTCCCACGAGTGTTTCTGCGCTTCGACGGAGGGCGGCGTCCAACTGGAGAGAATGCGCCCGCGCGCCATGACCTTCATGGCGATGATGCCCATCTGTTTTTCGACCGCGAGCGGGAGCAGCCTGGGTTCAAAAGGGTAGTGATACTGGTCGGCGGCGTTGACGGCCATCAGAATGGTGTCGAACGGGAAGCGGTTGATGCACTCGATGAGCGCGTCGGGGCGAAAGCGCCCCGTGACTCCGAGATGGCGCACCATCCCTTGCTCCTTGGCCTGCGTGAAGGCCTCGATGGCTCCGCCTTTGCCGAAGATCTGGTCCACGTCTTCCTGGATGCCGACGTCGTGCAGCTGCCAGGTGTCGAGATGATCGGTGTTGAGCAGTTTCAGCGAGACATCGAGATTTTTGAGCGCGGCGTCGCGGGTGCGTTCTTTGCTTTTGCTGGCGATGAAGACCTGATCGCGATGGCCTTTGAGTCCTTTGCCGAGACAGCGCTCGCTCCAGCGATCGGGACCGCCATAGATGGCCGACGTATCAAAATAATTTACGCCCAGCTCAAGGGCCTTCTCGATGATGGGAATAGCGGCAGCCTCATTGTTCACCTTTTCGAGCGCGCCCTGTCCTCCGAGGCCGAAGATGCCGGTGCGGAAGCCGGTCTTGCCGAGGTTGCGGGTGGGCATCATGTCCTGAATGGCGCGGGCGTTTACCGTATTGGTCTCGGCGGGAGCGAGGGTATCGGCATGCGCATTCGAGGGCAGTGCCGCCTGGGTGAGGGTGAGCGCGAGAGATGCGCCACTGACTTTAAGGAAATCCCGGCGGTCTCGGTTGTGCGTTGGAGAGGATTCTTCGGGCGGCTTCATAAGTGCGACCAGAATACTACGATCGCTGCGACTTGGAGACCAACGCAGCTATTGGAGCGCGTTTTCCGTGACGAGGGTCCGCAGGCAGGTGCGAAGGCGTCCAAGGATACTTTCTGTCGCTGTTGCGAGAGGCCCATCGATGGTGCAGCCACTGGCGTGGCTGTGGCCGCCTCCGCCAAGACACTCGGCAACGCGAGCGACATTGATCTCTCCCTTGCTGCGCAGAGAAAGCCGGACGCGGCGGTCCTTCAATTCGCGCAGAAAGACGGCGACATCTACACCAGCGATGCCGATGGCGTAATTCACAAGCCCTTCGCAATCCTCTTCTGCCGCGCCGGCATTGGCCATGTCGTCGTAAGAGACCCACATCCAGGCCATACGACCCTCGCGGCGCAGATTGCGAAGCGCGGAGCCGAGCAGGTTCATTTTAGAAGCAGGGTTGGAGAAGTAAAGGTGCTGCGCGATGGGTACCGGATCGGCTCCGCGGCGGACGAGATCGGCCGCTACCTGGAAGGTGCGGGCGTCGGTGCCCGCGTAACAGAAGGAGCCAGTGTCCGTGAGCACGGCGGTGTAGAGGCAGGTGGCCATCTCGGCGGTAATGGGAACCCCGGCAAGCATGGCCAGCTCGTAGACCATGGCGGCGACGGCACAGGCGTCGTTTTCGATCCAGTTCACGTCGGCGAACAGCTTGCCGCTGAAGTGGTGATCGATGTTGATGGTGAAGCGGTCTTCGAGCCCGCGGAGTCCGGTGCGCTCAAGGCCGTCGCATTCCAGCAGGATCACAGTATCGTAATCGCCGTCGACGCAGTCGGTCACCCGGATGGCTTCGGCGCCGGGAAGATTGCGGTAAAGAATGGGCACGCGGTCGCGGGAGACCAGGTCCGCTTGCTTGCCCATTTGCCGAAGCATCATACTGCAGGCCAGCATGGAGCCGATTGCGTCGCCATCGGGACGAGCATGTGCGGCCACTAAAAACCGGCTGCCACGTTCGATGGCATTGAGAACTGCGCGGATGTCGTTCGGCTTCTGCATAGGGTCAATCAATATTACGGGCGGAGCGTTTCCTTATGGCGCTTGCGCTGGCGGCCCAGAAGGTCATCGATGCGGGCCTTCATCTTCTCCGAGCGGTCGATGTGGAAGGTGAGGTCGGGAACATGGCGCGTGCCCATGCGCTCATGCAGCTCGTGGCGGATGAAGCCGCGCGCGGCCATCAGCCCATCGAGGGTATCGGTCTCTTCTTTCTCGCCCCCATCGACGGCAACGTAGATGAGCGCGGACTTTCCGCCGGGATTCACCACAACCTGCGTGACATAGGCGAAACTGATGCGCGGATCGGAGAGCTCTCCCTCGATCATGGCGCTGATTTCATCCCGCAATGTTCCAGCAACGCGGTCCCGATGATACTGACGTGCCCTTGGCTCCGGCATCTTCTTTTCCTTAATGGACTAAACATTTGAGGATATCAAAAGTGCTGGCCGCACGGGCGGGGGACTGGCCGTCCAGGCGGACGCGCTTCGCGCCTTCGTGTGCCGGCTTATGCGGCCCTCCCTTTGGTCGGGGTAAAGGCAGCAGGCGGATCGTACACTCTTCGTTCTTCAGTCAGCTTCTTTCATCCCTCTTCCACAAACTCCCACCACATGTCCGCGATCTGTGCTCCGAGATCGTTGACGATGCGGTTCGCGGCGTGTTCAAGCTGCTGCATCTGGCCGGATAGATAATCTCTGGACGCGGAGATGGCGGCGATGCCGATGGTCGCCGATTGCCAGGTTACGGCCTCATCCATCTCGGCAATGGAAATGTTGAAGCCGTGTGCCAGCTTCTCCTTCAGGCTGCGGACGACCTGACGGCGGTCTTTGAGCGAATGCGCCTGCTCGATACGCAGCTCGATGGTCATGGCGGCAATGGGCATGGGCTTTATGGTACCGCCGGAGACGGCCCTTTTAACGCGGAAGGCGAATGCCGGGACCGAGGAACGCGATGAATGCCGCGGCGAGCAGAATAGAAACGATGATCCAGGGATAGCTGCGCGGGATGACATCGCTGCTGGCCTCCGGCTGCGTCTTTTTGGGGATGTAGTACTGGAGCCAGAGCAGGGCGCTTTGTCCCCCGGCGGTTGCGGCGAGCGCCGATACGAAAACATATTGCATGCCGAAGGGGTTGAGAAGTGCGGCTCCGCCCTGGAGGATCACTGCGGTGAAGTAGGGCACGAACATCAGACGACGGATGCGGGCCTGATTGGCGCGCGCTACTCCAACGAAGCGGACGAGGCTGATGCCGATGACGAGAACCGCTGCGTAATAGGTGACGATGCCAACCACGATGAGCGTGGTCCGGAAGGCCCAGTAGGGGTGCAGTCCTCGGATGACCTGCTCCCAGTCGCCGAAGTTGGCGACGCCGGAGTAGAAGAAGTAGCCGGTTCCCGCAAAGAGATTGAAGGCGGCGGAGATGAGCAGGAAGAAGCGCGTTGCCGGCGATGCCTTGCGCGCGGCGCGCAGAAGCAGCCAGAACACGAGCGCGGCGGCGAGATTGACGAGCGTGCCCGCGGCAGCGACCAGGCGGCTGTCCGCGAGGCTGGACCAGGCGACCGTGGTGAGGATTCCGGTTGCGTGAAGCGTGACGATCGCGGTCGCGGCGTGCCCCAGGCCCTCGTGCAGGACGTCGCCGAGGATCGATGCGACGATGCTGATGGCGCAGATGGTGAGAGCGTCATCGAGGACGGCGATTTGCCTTTCGTCATTCATGGCATTCAGCATGGGCGCGCAGAACAACGCGCACAAGTGAGAAATGTCACCTTTTGCTCTCTCATGTACTGGAATTCGCCTGGGACAGGAAACAATTGATCCTTGTGATCCGTCCTCTCCTGCAGAGACGGCATGCGCGCGGGTTTCTCCAAGCCATGCGCGACAACGAAAGGTTCCGATGAAAGTGTTCCTTGCCTTGCTTCTCCTGCCCTGCTGCGCTGCCGCGCAGAATGATATGACCCTTGCTCAAGCGACTGCGGCCTGCGGACCGCAGAATATCAAGTTCAACGTAAAAACTGACCACCAGCCTCCCAGCTTCGAGCCAAATCCGGACAAAGCCATCGTCATTATGGATGAGTCATTTGCTGCGGCAGGCAATGGATTCGTTGAGCCAACGCTGAAGGTGGGCCTCGACGGCAAATGGATCGGAGCCACAAGGTCCAACTCCTGGTATGCGTTTCCCGTCGAGCCCGGAGAGCATCACCTCTGCATCAACTGGCAGTCGCATCTGGGTGAGTTTTCGCATCTGCTGGCGCTCTCGAGCCTCAATGCTGAACCCGGCAAAGTCTACTATTTTCGCTCGCGGATCATCAGTTTAGGCAAAGTTCCTATCCTCGATCTCGACCCCATCAATGAGGACCAGGGGCGTTATCTCGCGCTCTCTTCATCGCGCAGCATCGCAAAGCAAAAGTAAGGCGCGGCAGAAAAATCCCGGCCTCTGAGGAGACCGGGACGTCTGATTGATTTGATTCGCTGGACGCTTAGCTGGTCGTTAACTCTGCCGCCACTTTTTCCGTGACAAAGGCTTCGACGGTGTCGCCTACCTGAATGTCGGAGAAGTTGAGGCCTACGCCGCACTCCATTCCGTTGGAGACTTCCCGGGCGTCGTCCTTGAAGCGCTTGAGCGAGGTGAGCTTGCCTTTGTAGACTGGCTCGCCATCGCGCATTAACCGAATCTCGGCATCGCGCTTGAGAACGCCGTCGGTGACGCGGCATCCGGCAATGGTGCCCACCTTCGGAATTTTGAAGACGTTGAGCACTTCGGCGCGGCCCAGGTAGTTTTCCTTGAAGACCGGTTCGAGCAGCCCCAGCATGGCCTTGCGAATTTCGTCCTGCAGCTCGTAGATGATGGAGTGCAGACGAATCTCGACGCCTTCCTGCTCGGCCAGTTCGGCGGTTTTGCGCTCGGGCCGGACGTTGAAGCCGATGATGATGGCGTTCGAGGCCGTGGCCAGCAGAACGTCGCTCTCGGTGATGGCTCCTACGCCGGAGTGGATGACCTTGATCCTGACCTGATCCGTGGACATCTTCTGCAGCGAGTCGGCGAGCACCTGTACCGAGCCCTGGACGTCGCCCTTGAGGATGAGCGGCAGGTCCTTGACGCCGGCCTGCTTGATCTGTTCGGCGAGGCCTTCGAGTGAGACGCGGGAGCTTTTGGCGAGCTGCGCCTCGCGCTCCTTCATCTTGCGATATTGCGCGATGTTCTTGGCCTTGTCGCGGTCGGCGGTGACCAGGAAGGTGTCGCCCGCGTCGGGCATGCTTTCGAGGCCGAGGATTTCGACCGGTGTCGATGGGCCAGCCTCTTCGATGGCGCGTCCGCGGTCGTCGAACATGGCGCGAATTTTGCCGAAAGTGTTGCCGACGATGAAGCTGTCCTGGGTGCGGAGGGTTCCGTTCTGCACGAGCACCGAAGCGACCGCGCCGCGTCCGCGATCGAGGCGGGCCTCGATGACGGTGCCGACGGCGGAGCGTCCAGGAGTGGCCTTGAGGTTGCCGAGATCGGCGACCAGGCAGATCATTTCGAGCAGCAGATCGAGGTTTTGTTTTTTCTTGGCCGAGACATCGACGAAGACGGTGTTGCCGCCCCAGGCTTCGGGAACCAGGCCGCGATCGCCGAGCTGTTGCTTGACGCGGTCCGGCTGCGCATCGGGCTTGTCGATCTTGTTGACGGCCACGATGATGGGCACGTTGGCAGCCTTGGCGTGGTCGATGGCTTCGACGGTCTGCGGCATAACGCCGTCGTCGGCAGCCACGACAACGATGACGATGTCGGTGACCTTGGCGCCGCGCGCACGCATGCGGGTGAAGGCTTCGTGGCCTGGCGTATCGAGGAAGACGATCTCGCGGCCAAAGGCGGGCGAGTCGGCCTTGTTGATGCGGACCTTGTAAGCGCCGATGTGCTGGGTGATGCCTCCGGCCTCGCCTCCGGCGACGTCGGTCTCACGGATGGCGTCGAGCAGCGAAGTTTTGCCGTGATCGACGTGACCCATGACGGTGACGACGGGCGGACGGGTGACCTCATGCTCGTCAGGGTTCTCCTGCAAGAGCAGGTTCTCGATGGCTTCGTTGGCCATCTGGTCCTCAAAGGTGATGACCTGGGTGTCGGCTCCGAACTGGCGGGCGACATCCTTCACCAGCTCGCCGTCGAGCGACTGGTTGACGGTGACGAAGACGCCGCGCATGAGCAGGGAGGCGATAAGGTCTTTGCCGCGGACTTCGAGCTTTTCGGCGAGATCCTTGACGCTGATGCCTTCGGTCACGGTAATGGTGCGCGTGATCGGCAACGGCTCCGAGGGGACCTGCGCTCCGCCGAAACGCGAGGGCGGGGCGAAGCCCTTCATGGGGCCTTCTTTGGTCTTGGGGTATTGCTGGCGGCCTCGGCGCGCATTGGGGCCGGGACGCTGCGGACGCGGCGCTTCGCCAGGAGGCGGCACCAGGCCGGGCGCTCCGCCGGGACCGGGGCGTTGGCCGAAGCCGGGTCGTCCGGGGC
>JBARHV010000319.1:0-7021 GCA_049799415.1 Silvibacterium sp. | reverse complement strand
GATTTGAGAAATTTGTAATTGTGTACCCGAGAGTGTACCCGAAAATTCGGAGCCAAACTCTGTACGTGTTTGAAAATATTTGGCGTCCCCGACGGGATTTGAACCCGTGTTATCGCCGTGAAAGTCTCGCCAACGACCGTAACTGATTGGAATAACAAGGCACGGGTGGCTCCAAAGTGCCTGTCGGGAACTCACGGGAAGGGTTATTGGACCGCTAGCGGACCGGCTCTTCGCGCATCGCAACACGGCGGAATCGCCGGCATTCGTTCACTTGGAAGGTATCAATCGCCAAGCAGTGATGACTATTTCGCCCCGCGATCCTTCCGTCTGGCGTCGGCAACACTCGCAATCAGCCACTTGCCATCCGTCGGTACCAGATTGAACAAGTCTGTCCCGCAGTGGTCCACCTTCCCGTCTACCAAAAACCCGAAGGGAGCATTGGCTCACATAGGTACTGGGAAACGAGCTTATGTTGTTCCTTAGAGACCTGTTGCCATGGCATGTGGCACCTTTGCCTTCGAGGGCAGCATGCAGGACACGGGTAATTGAGGCGTGGAATCTGATTTGGTTCGGCCTGTTGTGTCACACAATTACTGTTTCACCAATCACCACGCATTTCGGTTCCATGCAAGTCGACACGTCTCTTACTTACAAAAGGGGCGCCCGGGCCGAAGCCCGGGCTTTCAGAGGCATAATTTGTCAGAATGTGAATTTAAGCGCCATCTGTCCGATGCGGGCCGGCTCAGATCCGGTTGATGTAATTTTTCCTTCACTGCCGCCTGTATTAATACCAGCTAAGGAGATCTGATTGCCGGCGTTGGGAGCAGAAAAGCTTGGCTGGTTGAAGGCGTTGAACATCTCCCATCGGAACTGCACGGTATAACGGTCTCGATAGGTCCAATTCCTGTCGATGCCGGCATCGGTGTAATTCAGCGGCGGTGCCTGCATAATATTCTTGCCGGAGTTGCCGAAGGTGCCGGGAGCATTCTGGATGAATGCGTTGGTGTTGAAATAGCTGTTCAGCCAGTTCGATTTGCCTCCTTGACGAACATCGAGCGACTGACCCGAGACGACGTCCGCTCGATCCTCATACTGCTGCGCCTCTGATTGGTTGTTACCGAGCCCGGCGCCGACTCCGAAGGGAAAGCCGGATTGCGCCGTAATGATTGCGCTGACTTCCCAGCCGCCCAGCACCTGCTGCATAAATGTGTTGTGACCGCGCAGGTAGGGCGTCGTATAGATGAAGTTGGAGACCCACCTCAAAGGAACATTCTCGCTGGAGACACCGTGGCTCCAGGCAAGATCGAAGGGATCGCCGAGTTGATTGGTGCCAAAACTGATATTTGCCGAAGAGGCAAGATCGAGCGTCCTGGACCAAGTGAAGTTGGTCTGGAATTGCAGGTTATGGCTGAGGCGCCGATCCAGGCTTACCTGCATCGAATGGTAACTGGCGGTGCCGAAGCTGAACGTGTCCAGAATTTCACCAAAAGCGGGGTAGGTACTGCGGCTTCCGCTGGTTGCATAGATCCCGGGATTACGGTCGAGAATGAAGGGCGCATGATACGTTTCGCTGCCCACATAAGCCAGGCGAAATACCATGTTCTGGCCGATTTGCTGCTCGACGGTGACGTTCCAACTCT
Organism: Silvibacterium sp.; assembly: GCA_049799415.1. Taxonomy (GTDB): domain Bacteria; phylum Acidobacteriota; class Terriglobia; order Terriglobales; family Acidobacteriaceae; genus Silvibacterium. The sequence continues at coordinate 5,381 of JBARHV010000319.1, read as the reverse complement.
GTGTTACCCCCAACTTAAAGTCGGGATCGAAGGTTGCCGGGATGCTGAGGCCGGACGCGAAGGTTGCGGTGGAAGGGGGTCTATAGGAAGAGGAAGCGAACGGAGGGAAGGGACTTACGCCTCCGGTTCCGGCAAAGCCCGACCATGGATCGTTAAAATTCAGAGGCGTTGTGTTGGTTCCCTGAAGATTGAAGGTTGGAGCAAAGGGCGCATTATCGGCGGTGTGGTTGTACTGCGAGTAGATCATGGGAGACGTAAAGAGACCGAAACCGCCATGGAAGGAGGTATGAGGGAGTCCGCGAGGCTGCCAGGCCAAACCTATACGTGGTTCCCAATAGCCGTAAGTCGTACGCATGATTCCATCGCCAATCCCCGAGTCTCCGGGAAATACAAGGCCTGTTGGAGCATTGGGATAGACTGTGCTCTGCTGCCCGGAGACAAATGCAGCCGCCCGCCCATTCGCGATCTTTGGAGGGATATTCGGATCCCAGCGCAGGCCCGCAGTAAGAGTCAGGTTCGGACGCATGCGATATTGGTCCTGCCCGTAGAAGCCGGGCTGCCAGCCGTTAACATCAGCAACCTCGCCTGCTCCCTGAAACATGGAAGATAAATCGCCTACGAGGAAATCGGCCAAACCAACGCCGGTGTACTGACCATTAAAATCAATTTCCGGTTGGGTGGGATACTGGGTATATTCTTCCGCAAACTGGTGCTGGATATTAATCCCGAAGGAGAAGGTGTGCTTTCCCCAGGTCTTCGTCAGATCGTCATAAAGGCCGTAGGTGGTTCGTTCTTCCTGCGATGGCTCATAGTAACCGACATTGAAGCCATCGCCGCCAACGGAAAAACCCTCCACATAGCACGAACCGGGCAGCTCTGTGATGTTTATATATTTGGACCAGCAGAAGGGCTGCTTATTGCTTGTAGTCGCTTGCGCTCCGTTGTGCGCAGCCAACTGTGCCCAGAAGACGGAAGCAACGTTCACCATGGTCGGGCTGATTGTCCACGTGTGGCCCAAGGTTTCGTTATAGTACTGCGTTTGTATAGAGAAGTCGTAGTTATAGTTGTTATTCATTGCCAGCAAGTTGCCGGGAACATCGCCTGATGGCTGGATAAAACTCCTAATAAAGCTGCGCAGAAACAGCCGCTGGCTTTGATTAATATCGTAGTCCAGCCGGCCGGTGCCCTCGTCATACTGGGCGATATAAGGCGCAGAAGTGTAATAGGTGAGGCCGTCAGGCTGTTGCCCTGTGGGCAACGCAGTCGTAGCGACCGTCACTGCTGTCGCGTTGTAACTGTATCCGGGAAGCAGCTGGTTGGGCGTGCCGTTCACCATGCCAAACGGGCAGACTGACGATGCCCCCGAGGTACACATGGTTTCCTGTCCGTTTGACGACAATGCGCTGAAGTCGCCGTTCAGCATGGCCGGCGTGGGCAGATAAGAATTGAGCGAAGTCGACGCGGTGGCGTTGCGGGTTCCCTGATAATTGCCAAAAATGAAGAGCTTGTTTTTGAGAATCGGGCCTCCGGCGTATGCGCCAAACTGGTTCTGGTGCAACGGATTGACTTCGTGACTGAAATAGTCCGCGGCATTGAATATCCGGTCGCGATAGAAATCGAAAATACCTCCATGCACAGAGTTAGTGCCGGATTTCGTCGCGATGCTCACAACCGCGCCGGGCGCAAAGCCATAAGCCGCATTGAAATTGTTGGTTATTACGCGGAACTCCTGTGTGGCGTCTGCATTGGGGGACGGGGCTGGAAGGCCGAGATAGGTGTCCATATTGGGCACGCCATCCAGCAGAAAGTACGTGCTGCCCTGAATTCCACCGTTTGCGGAGACAGTTGTTGCATCCGGGAATGAGAATCCGGTCTGGTTGTATGTATTGCCGCCTGATGTGATCCCCGGCGCCAGGTAGACCAGAGTGGATGGCTGGCGGCCGTTCAAAGGAAGCTGCGAAACCTCAACTTGATTGATCGTCTGCCCCAACGAACCATTCGTCGTGTTCAGCAATTCGGCATTTGCCGTAACCGTGACCGTCTGTTCTACATTGCCAGCTTTCAGAGCGACATTCTGCGAGGAAGCCGTATCGACCGTGATGATGATTCCCTGCTGAAGATAGGTTTGAAAGCCTTTTGCCTGAACGGAGAGAGAATATCTTCCAGGAGACAGAGGAGCAATTCTGTAGACCCCCTCGCCAGATGTGGTCGCGGTCTGGGTAAGACCGGTATCGACATTTTTTAGAGTGACGGTGGCTTCGGGAATAGCAGCGCCCGTAGAATCCGTAACCACGCCGTTAAGACTGGCACCTACGGCCTGTCCAAACGTTAAGGATGTAATGCAGCAAGTGACCGTCAGAACCAGCATCATGACGGCAGATCTTTTAATTCGGTAGTACATAATTGCCTCCCAGCAAAGCGACCCGCTTCTAGCGTCCGGCTATCATGAAAACGGTTGCATAAAAACTCGTGTGTACATACACGTTTCTTAAGGCGCATTTCCGCTCTTTCGCGCGCGCGCCCTTCACAGAGCTATTTTCACTCCGTCACGCAGCCTAATCCCCGGAGAGGAACGCTGTAATCAGACGAAAGTTGGATTGAACACCTTTTGAGATAAGTGAGTACATAGCGCCGGTTTTGGTGCCTCACCAGCGATGCATTTTACCCCTAAACAGCAGGCACCTGGTCACCTTACAATGCACTCACAATCAACTGTCAATTCGCTACAAAAAGTGTCGATGAAACGCGCTGTAGCCGGGACCTGAGTGCAAACCTCGACGCAGAGATGTAGTTTCGACGCGTTTCAGGCCATCCCGAATTGACGCCCTACTCGGAATCTACCGGGGTAAATGGACGACCCTTCACCAGTCCCATTCCCTCTCTGATGGTCACGAGACGGTTGGAAACAACATTTTTTAGTACTTCTACCCCACCCGAAGGCCAGTGTATCTCGATCTCGGCCGTCTTCTCAGATCCCAGACCAAAGTGCAGGCGTGGATCGTTCACCGATAGATAGCTGGTCTGGCTCATCACTGTTTGCGCTTGCGTTTTGGCGCCATAGCGGACGAGCACGCGGGAACCGATGGCGCTGCGATTGCTCTTTGTCCCCTCAAGGCGTACTTTCAACCAGTTATGAGATGGCGGAGCATCGTTCCGCAGCAGCGATGGCGGTTCATTTCGGTTCATGATCAGAATGTCGATGTCTCCATCGTTGTCGAAATCGCCAAAAGCACAGCCGCGGCTTGCGTGGATGGCCGTAATCCCGGGACCACCTTCTGCGCCGAGTTCTACAAAACGTCTCCCATCAAGATTGCGAAAGATTATCCTGGGCCCGCGTCGCGGATATTTCTTTGGATAAAGCGTCTGCAGTTCGGGATAGACCGTCCCGGTGCTCCAAAAGAGGTCCGGATATCCGTCATTGTCCAAGTCCATCATTGCCGTGCCCCAACTGATGAATCTATGCTGTCCAGCGAGGCCAGCCTGGCTGGTAACATCCTCAAATTCTCCATGGTCACGGTCGCGATAGAGACCGGTGTTCTGGTTCATGAAATGCGTCCTGACGACATCCAGATGCCCGTCGAGATTGTAATCGCCCACTCCAACTCCCATACCAGCCACCTCCTGACCATCTCCGCTGAGCGCAAGACCACGCATCAGGCCTTCCTCACGAAACGTCCCATCATGATTGTTCATGAGCAGCAGGCTCGGTGTAGAGTCGCATGCGACAAAGATATCGGGCCAGCCGTCCTCGTCCACATCGAAGGTCACTGCAGTCAGGCCGTACGATCCCGTGAGCGCGGCAACCCCTGACTCTTTCGACACATCGGTGAATGTCCCGTTCCCGTTGTTTCGATAAAGTGAGTGCCCAGGAAAGGGTAATCCCTGTGGACCGCAATTCACCGGGGCCCCTTCAAAGTTACAGTTCGGAGTCGATAAGGAAGGAAGACGTGCCAAATCGACCTCAACGTAATTTGCGACGAAGAGATCCAGCCAGCCATCACGGTTGTAATCGATGAATGTACATCCGCTCCCGAACCTGGTGGTTGTATCGGCAAGCCCGGCATCAGCTGTTACATCCGTGAAGGTCCCGTTTCCGTTATTTCGATAGAGGCGATTGCGGCCGTAGTAGGTGACGAAGAGATCTTCAAACCCATCATTGTTGTAATCTCCAACGCAGACTCCAATCGCCCATCCTACATCGGCCAAACCGGCCTGAATTGTGACATCGGTAAATGTGCCGTCTCTATTGTTGTGGTAAAGGCGATTGCCTGCGCCAGATGGAACCGCGGCAAGTTCTCTGCCACCGAGAATGAAGATATCCATCCAGCCATCATTGTCGTAGTCGAAGAATGCGCAACCCGCACCCATGACCTCGAAAATATAAGTGGCCTTCTCCGGATCGCCGTAGAGTATGGGCTCCGTTAATCCAGCCTCCTGGGCTACATCAGTAAAGCGAGAAAATGGGACCGGGAAGGCGGAAAAGACCGGTAGCGCTGCTGCTGCCCGTCCGATGAGCGGCAATGCGCATGTAGTGGAAGCTACGCGAAGCAGATGTCGTCGTGTCCATTTACAAAAGGCTGGGGAAGACACAAAATAATAAGTCCTCAAATTCTCGAATTTACTTCATGATGATGTGCAGAGGAAGATGAATATGGCAATTTCGCAGCCTGTTAAGGCCAGTTTCCAGTAGCTGTAGAGTTTCCGGCGGTGTGCAGGATGGCTTATTCTTCGGGAAAGAGTCATCTTGGGGCATTGTGTTCCTTATGCGCCTAGCGGAAATCCGCTTTAGCGTTTACTGTTCATTGCGTCCAGTTGCTCATTCAATTGTTTCGCTCGCGGATCGGCAGGATCCAATAGCAAAACATGGCTGATGGCATCTTTTGCCTCCTTCCATTCTGATTCAAGATATAAAGTTGCCGCCAGATTCATCCATGCGTTCGCATATCCCGGATCTGCCTGCACTGCAAGACGAAAATGCAGCTCGGCCGATTTTGTATCGTCATTCTGGACATCGAGATATCCAAGCTGGTTTTGTGCCAGTGCGAAGTGCGGATTTAATTGAATCGCATGCTCCAATGCGGCTCTTTCACCCGCTATGTCCCCGGTTTGATTGAGCGCCATCGCCAGTTTGTAAGCCAACAGCGGCTCGTTGGGATCGATGGTCAGCGCGTTTCGGTAGAGGGCTACGGCCTGCTGCAGGCGGCCCGCGGCCAAGGCCTTGTCAGCCAGCGCGGCCTGGCCGGCAGCCTGGGTTTGATCGGATTGCGCCCTGAGAGACTGTTGATACAGCCGAAATTGCTCCTGGGCAGAAGTGGCGTCTCCCAGCGCCTGAAGCACGCGGGCTAGTTCGAAATGAACTTCCGGCTTACTGTATCCAAGTG
>JBARHV010000318.1:0-2346 GCA_049799415.1 Silvibacterium sp. | reverse complement strand
CTACAGGTCCCTCCACTTCGCTTCGCTCCGGTCGGGATGACAAATGTGTGCCAGGTATTTCAGGGACGGGACACTAGGTGGTATCGACGTATAGGAATATTAGAAACTTTCGCTTTCCCGAAGCCTGGGAGGCTACCGAAGCCAACCGCGCCAAACTCCGCTCAGGATGACATCTCTTATTTATTGAAATCGATACGTTAGCAATCTCTCTTATGTCGATACAGCCTACGACGTTGCATATTCTGCTGGTAGTCATTCTTGCTACTTTGATTCGATCGGCGTTTGGGTTTGGCGAGGCTTTGATTGCTGTTCCTCTGCTGGCGCTTTTTATTCCGCTGGAGATAGCCGCTCCGGTTGCGGTTTTGTTGTCGATTACCATAGCCGCGGTGGTGGTGGCACAGGACTGGGAGAAGATCCATGTGCGCAGCACGAGCTGGCTGGTGGGTTCCACTTTGCTGGGGATTCCGCTGGGGCTTTTGCTGCTGACGAGTGTTCATCAGCAGGCTGTGAAAGCGGTGCTGGCGATTTTTCTCATAGTGTTTTCCGCCTACTCCCTGTTGGTCAGAAGGCCGCCGGAGTTGCGGAGCGACAGCCGCGCGTGGCTGCTGGGATGCGGATTCTGCGCGGGCATTCTTGGCGGGGCTTATGGAATGAATGGGCCTCCGCTGGTGATCTATGGAGCTATGCGACGCTGGTCGGCCCAGCATTTTCGCGCGACTCTGCAGGGATATTTTCTGCCCGCGAGCATTCTGGGGATGGCTGGATACTGGTTTGCAGGACTGTGGGTTCCGGCGGTGACGCATTACTATCTGATCTCGTTGCCGGTTGCGCTTCCGACGATATTTCTGGGCAGATGGGTGAACCACCGCATGCAGGGCGATGTTTTTCTCAAATATGTTCACGTTGGCCTGATTTGCACGGGGGCGCTGCTGCTGATCCAAGCGATTCGCTAAGGAGGACTGGCCCCTTCGGCTCCGCTCAGGGCAGGCTCTCAGGCATACGCTTCGCGTGGCCGCTCTCGTTGGTCGCGGAGCTTGGCTTAATGTTTGGTGCATGCGAGCCGGTGTATGCTGGCTGGCATGAAAATCTCGCCGCTTCGTCTGCTTGGCTTTTTCTCACTTCTCTTCGTGTTCCCATTGCTCACATTTGCTTTTCCGGCTGGTGCTTTGGCTGGCAATGATGCTTCCGCAGTGAACGGCGTTTGGCTGGGGACGCTTTATGCGGGGCCGCAGACGCTGCGGATCCAGTTGCATTTGCAGGCGAGCGTTGCGGGTGCGCAGAACTGCGCACTGGACAGCATTGACCAGAAGGCGTTCGGGATTCCGTGCAGCAATGTTGTGGTGAACGGGGATGCGGTTTCATTCGATGTTCCGGCGGTGAACGGCAAGTGGAGCGGGACACTTTCAACAGATGGCAAGACATTGACGGGGACATGGACGCAGGGAACTCCGCTGCCGCTGGTGATGCAGCGGCAGGCGACGGCGATTGAGCCTCCGAAGGACGCGGCTCCGGCGTTTGATGCGGCGATGCCTCCGGTGAAGGTTGAAGATTTGAAGACGGTGCTGGATCGTGATCTTGCGGCTGCGCTGAAGAGTGGAGACCTGGCTCCGACGACGGATGGCGGCGTGACGATCGGGGTGGTGTCGCATGGAGTGCAGCGCGTGTTCAGCTATGGCGTTGCGAAGCCGGACTCAGTGTTTGAGATTGGGTCGGTTACGAAGACGTTTACGGCTTTGCTGCTGGCCCAGATGGCGGAGCAGGGGAAGGTTCGGCTGGATGAGCCGGTGCGCGAGCTGCTGCCCGCGGGGACGGCGACGAAGCCCGCGAGCGGGGCGGAGATTACGCTGCTGGACTTGAGCGATCAGCACTCGGGGTTGCCGCGCATGCCGGATAATTTTCATCCGGCGAACCCGGCGAATCCTTATGCCGATTATGATGCGAAGCTGCTGTATGAATTTATCGGCAAGCATGGGGTTGCGGCGCCGCCGGACGCTCCATTTGGATACAGCAATGTAGGGGTGGGCTTACTGGGGCAGGCGCTGGCGGACCGCGCGGGCATGAGTTATGCAGACCTGCTGCACGAGCAGATTACCGGACCGCTGGAGATGCACGATACGGGGATTGCGCTGACCGCGGAGATGAAGGCGCGGTTTATTGCAGGCCATGATGCGCAGCATCATCCAGTGGGCGGATGGGACCTGGATGCGCTGGTGGGTGCGGGCGGGGTTCGGTCGACGGCTGCGGACATGTTGACGTATCTTGAGGCGCAACTGCATCCGGATGCTTTGGCGAAGAAGGATCTGGCAACGCCGCAGGGCAAGACGCTTCCGGCGGCGATTGCGGCAT
>JBARHV010000317.1:0-1551 GCA_049799415.1 Silvibacterium sp. | reverse complement strand
CATCTACGGCGAGAATGCGTTTATCGTCGTCAAGGATCCTGAATTCTCCAAGCTTGGAAACCCGAGAGTGGGAACGGAGTTCGAGGTGAACGAGCACCGGGGCGTGATTGTCGGCATCGCTCAGGTTGCCAGCAGCGGCTTGTTCGGCGTTCCGACACTCTATACAACGTACGAACGAGCGCTGCAATACATCCCGAACCCTCGATTCACCATCTCGTACGTTCTGGTGAAGCCCAAGAGCGCCGCCGACGTGCCCAACATCAAGCGAGAGGTGCGGGCGCTTGGTTACCTGGCATTGACCGAGGACGAGTTTATGGGCAAGATATCGGATTTCTATATGTTCCAGACCGGCCTTGGGATGAACCTGCTGATCATGACGGTGATGGCGTTTATCGTCGGTCTCTCCATATCGGGTCAAACTTTCTACACCTTTGTCCTGGAGAATCTCGAAAAGTTCGGCGCCCTGAAGGCCATGGGCGCGAAAAGCCGTGAATTGATTCTGATGATCCTGTTCCAGGCCAGTTTCACGGCGCTCACCGGCTACGGTTTAGGAATCGGATTGTGCGCCCTCACTATCGGACTCGCCAAGATGAGGCTCCCGGACTATGCCGCGATGATCACCTGGTGGAATCTCGTGCTGGCCTTCGTGATGGTTGTGATCATCGCCGCCGTGTCGAGCTATTTCGGCGTCCGAAAAGTACTGCGGATCGAGCCGTTCGATATTTTCAGAGGTTGATATGCCGGAAGTAGCGATTAAAGCATCGGGGATCGTGAAATGGTTTGGGGAAGGCGAAGCCAGGACCCCTGCCCTGCGAGATATCAGCCTCGACGCCTATTTCGGAGAAATGTTGTACATCGTCGGGCCCTCTGGCAGCGGGAAGACGACGTTGCTGAGCGTCCTCTCCGGTATTCTCAGGCCGGATTCCGGCAGCGTTTCGGTGGAAGGAGCGGACATCTGGAATCTTGCCAACGACAAGCTGGCTGATTTCCGTTTACACAAAATTGGCTTCGTATTCCAGGATTATCATCTGTTTCCCCGCTTGACCACGGCCGAAAACGTGGCGGTCCCATTAATACTGAAGCGGCAGGATTGGGGCGAATCGATCGTCACAGCCAAGAAGTATCTGGAGATCGTCGGCTTGAAAGGGCGGGCCGACCTTCCGCCAGTGAAGCTCAGTGGAGGAGAACAGCAGCGCGTAGCTATCGCCCGGGCCATCGCGGGCCAACCGGACATTTTGATCATGGACGAACCCACTGCTTCGCTCGACGGTGATACCGGCCATGCCGTGGTCGGATTCGTCAAGCAGAACATTCTCAACGAAAAGCGCTGCATTCTGATCGTCACGCACGACGCCAGAATCAACGAATTCGCTACACGCATTTTGAAGATGGAGGATGGGCGGCTCACCGGATTTGAGAAGGGAGGCACCGAATGAAAAAGCTATTGTTCGTCTTGTCCTTGGCGGGCCTGCTAGCAGGATGCGTGGCTGCTTATGTGTCGGCCCTCACTCAGCCCCCGCTGCCGCCGGCGTTTAGTCCTCCCACCAATCC
>JBARHV010000316.1:0-3339 GCA_049799415.1 Silvibacterium sp. | reverse complement strand
ATGCAAGACTTCAGCGCGCACTCGATGGAATATCCTGCCAGATAATATGCGCCGCTATACTCACCGGCTTCGAATAAAATTCGCGCTTCTCGAATACGGAGATTGGCCAACGCCTGTAAATCTTTGCGGTTCACTCGTCGAATCATAGGCAGAGAAGAAGCTCAAAGCAATGACGAAAACGCAAAACGGCGCGACCTGATGTCGCGCCGTCCGTTACGAAAGTTCGCTCTAAGCCCGGCCAACTACGCCCTTGAAAGATAAGCGCCCTCAGCCGTGTCCACGCGAATCTTTTCCCCCTCATTAATAAACGGAGGCACCTGCACCACCAGCCCCGTCTCTGTAGTCGCAGGCTTCGTCACCGACGACGCCGTAGCCGACTTCAGCCCCGGCTCCGTCTCCACCACCATCAGCTCCACCGTCTGCGGAATCTCAATGCCCACCGCCACGCCGTCGAAGAACGAAACCGTAATCTGCAGGTTGGCCGTCAGATAATCCACCGCATCGCCCAGCGTATCCCGCTTCAGGTGCGTCTGCTCGTAGTTCTCCGTATTCATGAAGTAATAATCGTCGCCGTCGTTATAGAGAAAATCCATCGGAATCTCATCCACAACCACGCGATCAATCGGGTCCGGCGAACGAAAGCGGTGCTCGAACATCGCGCCTGTGCGCAGGTTCCGCAGTTTGGCCTGGATAAACGCGCGCAGGTTGCCGGGCGTCCGGTGCTCCACCGAAAAAACGGTGTGCAGCTCGTTGTTGTGCTTGATAATCATGCCCGGACGCATTTGTGTGGCGGGAATCGCCATAGAAAGAAAACTCCTTACTGTGTTCTGGGGGTTTTTCAGAGGTCAGCGCACACGCTGATTCGGAAGACGCTCCAAACATCCATTGTATCGCAGCACGAGGCCACCAACGCCGTCCGGCGCTCCCTATAATCGAGGACATGCCGGAGACAGTTCCCCCATCGATGCAGCAATCGAAACAAGAAACACCGCTGGAGTCCTTCGCCTCCATCTGCGGCATACTCGTCATCGTCCTGTTTATTCTCACCTTCATCTTTCAGAATTACGAAATCCCCACCGGCTCCATGATCCCCACCATCCTCATCGGAGACCACGCCGTCGTCGACCGCATCACCTTCGAGGAATCCTCGCCCTGGTTCCCCTTCGTGCATCATCGCGCCATCCGCGACGGAGACATCATCGTCTTCATCAAGCCCGGCGAGCCTGATCTCACCCTCGTCAAGCGCGTCATCGGCATCCCCGGCGATCGCATTCATCTTGAAGACGGAGCCGTCTACCGCAACGGTCAGCCACTGAAAGAACCCCAGGCCATCAAGCGATCGCCCTTCGACTACGAGCCATACCGCGACAACTTCCCGTCCGTTCCTCCATCCGAAATCTACGGAGTCACGCCGGCCTGGTCCGCTGAGTTACCGTCGCATCTTCAAAACAGAGACTTGGTCGTTCCGCCCAACAATTACTTCGCCATGGGCGATAACCGTCCCAATAGCCTCGACAGCCGCTACTGGGGCTTCGTTCCCAAACAAAATATCCTGGGACGCCCGCTCTTCGTCTACTGGTCCTTCATCACGCCCGAAGATCAAGTCAACAAAACCAGCCTTGAAGACCGGGCAGCATTTGCCGTCCATGTAGTAACGCACTTTTTCACCGACACTCGCTGGAGCCGCACCTTCCACATCCTGCACTAAAGCGGTTCTTCAGCTGATGGAGAGTAAAGTCGCTGTCTCAAAACAGCTTTTCCAGAAAAAGCCCTACAGGCAGGATACCCGCGGCTACTTGCCGAAAATCCGCGCAAAGAAGTGTCCGATGGAATGAAAAACTCCATGCTGCTTCTTCGGCTTCGCGGCAGCCGTCGTCAGCGCCCCATTCGCCTCAACAGGCGCAGCTCCCGCCGCACCCGGAGCCGCGGGATTCGGCGTCTTCGCCGCGTCATACCCAATCGGAGCCTGCACCTCCGCATGCACTGTGCCCACCGGAACCACCGGCTTCGTAGGAGCCGCCGGGGGCGCAGCCAGTCCTTCGCTCTGCGCCAGCGGAAACGGATTCGCGGTGTCGGCAGTCGTCTTCCCCGGCGCCGCCGCATGCGCCGCATCGCTGCTCGCCACAGTCACCGGAGCCGCCGCCGGACACCCGCAAGGCTCCGTCTCGTTGTCCACCACTTTTTGCAGGCTGCCGTTCTCGAACATCACCCGCTGGTTGGCCTGCACGCGATACACTCCGCCCTCAAACTGGCTGGTCACTGTCACATACGGAGCGCCCGCACCATGATTGTCCACGCACGTATCGCCCTGGGCATTCATGCGAATCTTCAGGTCCGCCGTCCCCGGCCCCGAAATCAGAATCCGCAGGTCTGGCGTCAGCACCACATCCGAATATTTCCCCGGAACATAGCTCGCCTCCAGCGCGCCCCGGTCCAGCGCAATCATCAGCGCCGAGTCGTCCCCGGAAAAACTCGTATCACGCGACAGATGCACTTTGGTCGTGGCGCAAACCTTCAGCTCGCCGCCCCGCGCCAGCTTCACAATCGCCGTCGAGTCGCCCGCCGTAATCGTTCCGTTGTTCCCAATGCTGGCATTGCCGTTCTCGACGGATAGCGACCCCGAAACCGTAACCCCCGCCGTCGGAACAAACGCAATCGGCGTCTGCTGGGCCAAAAGCAGTGGTGCAGCAACCATCATCGCCGCGCCCGCTGCACAAAAACACAAGACCCGCATCGCCGCTATAGCTCCAGAAAATTCTTGATCAACTTTTTGCCGTCTCCGGTCAGCACGCTCTCCGGATGAAACTGCACGCCTTCCACCGCATACTTGCGATGCCGCAGCCCCATAATCGTCCCATCCGCCGTCCGCGCTGAAACCTCAAGCTCATCCGGCAGGTTCTTCTCCGAGACGATCAAGGAGTGGTACCGTGTGCAGGTCATCGGACTGCCAATGCCCGCAAACACCGTCTTCCCGTCATGCTCCACTTCGCTCGTCTTGCCGTGCATCAGCTTCTTGGCGCGCACCACTTCGCCGCCAAACGCCGCTCCAACCGCCTGGTGTCCCAGGCAAACCCCAAGAATCGGAACCCGTCCCGCAAATCGCCGCACCAGGTCAATGCTGATCCCCGCTTCCTGCGGCGTGCATGGCCCCGGCGAAAGCACAATCCGCTCCGGCCCCAGCGCCTCAACCTCATCCACAGTCAGCTCATCATTGCGGCGAATCACCATCACCGCGCCCAACTCGCCCATGTACTGCACAAGGTTGTAGGTAAACGAATCGTAATTATCCAGAACAAAAACCATAGCTGCCTTCAGTCTACAGCCCAGCATTGCATGCTC
>JBARHV010000315.1:0-3689 GCA_049799415.1 Silvibacterium sp. | reverse complement strand
TACCCTTCCACATTGCGTCCCTGTGGCCAGATGATGTCATAACCGCCGGGCCAGGCAGAGGGGTCGTTACTGCCGAGGTCGCCATCCGCAAAGATCAAACTGAAAGGAGCGATCTGCTCCGCAGCAGCCTGGTTCGTGTTGGCGAAAATTGCCCGATAGTAGATATTGGAGAACAGAAACTGGTTGATGAGATTCGGGCTGAACGTATGCGTCTCATTCAACTGGCCCTGGTATTGCGGCTGAGGGCTGTCCGCATCGAAAAGCGGATTGAGCAGGCTTGTAAAGGTGGCCTGCAGTCCCTTGTCCATCTCAAAGTGGCCAAAGAGGTGATCGTTCTCGCTGAATTGTTGATCGATGCGTCCATTCATCAGGTATTCATGAGTAAAGTTCGCCGCAGTACCATTCAACAGGACTGTGCCATACGGATTTGACGGAGTGTCAGGAGTGGAGACCTGTGCGTTCGCGTAGCCCGGAAGGCTGGTATAAAGTGCGAAGACTTTCTGATAGCCCGGAATCTCCGCGGCATTCCCGTTGGTGGCCAGGTTCGCCAATGTCGCGGCCTGGTAACTGGCGTCCGGCGCATAGATCGCCCCGCGGGTCGGGAGCACCACGCGCAGACCCTCATAGTTGAAGAAGAAGAAACTCTTGTCACGCTTGATCGGGCCACCGATGGCTCCCGCCCATTGATTTACATTGTCAAATGGACGTGGCGAGCCTGTCTGATTATTAAAGAAGTTATTCGCGTTCAGAACCCGGCCATTCCAGAAGTACGAAGCGTTGCCGTGGAATTTGTTCGATCCGGAGCGTGTAGTTTCGTTGACCTGCGTGCCGCCAAGGCCGCCGTAGGAAGCGTCATAGGCATTGGAGATAACTGAAACATCGGAAATATCATTGTTGCCCAGCAACAGATTGGTCGCGCCGGAGTTGTTGACGTTCAGGAACGGATCATTCTCATAACCGCCGTTTACCGTGAAGGTATTTGAGGTGGCCGGCAGGCCGAAGGCCGAAAAGTTACCGTAGCCCATTTGCGTGTTCATTACCGCTCCAGGGGAGGTCTGCGCAACAAAGGTCAGGTCCTGTCCGGGGTTCGGCAGGCTCTGCACCTGCTCCATGGTAAAGGTCGTGCTGAGATCCGCAGACTCTGTATGCAGGATGGGCGCGGCCGCAGTAACTTCAACCGTCTGCGATGCTGAGCCGACAGCGAGCTTGATATTGGCGGGAGACACTGTTCCAAGCGAGACGGATATGGTGAGAGAGGTCTGTTCAAAACCTGCATCCTTCACAACCAGAACATAACTGCCCGGCTTCAAGAGGGCGATGCGATACGAACCCGCTGCATCGGTTGTGACAGATTGAACGGCTCCAGTCGCCTGGCTGGTTACGGTCACTGTGGCGCCCGGAACCGCGGCACCCGTCGGATCGGTAACAGTTCCAGCGATATCGCCAGAGATAATAGACTGTGCTTTCAGGTTTCCAGGGAGCGCGAAAATGCAGAGGATCGCCATACTGAGGGCGAGGATAAACCTTGAGGCTGCATCTGAGAAACGGTGGGGGCAGACACCTCTCAGGTCAGGCTGGTGTGATAACTTCTTATTTAAAATCAACAAAATAGACTCCTTCAGGTGAACTTCGCTCCAACGCAGAACCGGTGTTAATGTGCAATCCATGCGCCAAAATGTATCTCCTTTCCTTTCATCTACTTCAGTTGGACACCAAGCATTGCAAGTATGCTTTTTGGAATTCCATAACCCCTGCATATGCCAGGAAAATCTGCTGCTTCTATCAGCAAATAATTACCAACAAACGGTTTATCAAAGCCAAGCCCTTGTGAGGCAGTTCACCGTCTCAGCAATTCCATTTCTCATATGACAGTACCTGTGACACCTGTGACCTGTGTGACGAATCGCGCGGCATACACCATCCGGATTTTGTGCGCCTTTTGATCATCACGGGCAACCGAGGGCTAGCGCGGAGATTCATTTCCGGATGGCGAACGTTCTTCTTGTCGTGAGTGAGCTTCAGATTCCCTCCCAGGCAGTGCAAGCTTCATCAAGCCAGGAGTTGACCTACGTGTGGAAAAGAAAAATGCTTCTGCCATTCTCAGAATTCATGCAACAATCATGCAAGCCCTCGATACCAACAACAGCCATATTTAAAGACTGAGTGATCGCGGGACCAATGGTCACAATGTTTTCGACCTCGTCTTGTGTTCATTCGCACGGACTGGTCTTTTGGTTCTCCAGAAGGTATCGGATAATTGCTCAGTATCGAGCCTGAGCACTGCAAGAAATGAGCTGCACGCATAACTCAAAGCTAGTCATACATACACCTCAACGAATCCTTAACTCATAACCGAGGAGTGGAAGTGGCACGAACTATTTTGGGCAGATTGGCGTATTCGTTGCGCCCATTTACAGGGCGAGCATGGATCGCAACGCTGGCCGTCACGACGCTGTTGTTTTGCATGGCGACTGCAAGCGGGCAGACAAGATCAAACATCGTTGTGAGCCAGATCAACTGGCTGACGCCCTTTCCATCCGGCCAGGTGCTCTCTCCTGGCAACGCCGCAGGCTCCAGCTTTGCCGTGAACTCGAACGGCGACATCCTGATCGGCACGACCTATGGCAATCAGGTTCTGCTGGTCAATGGGCAAACCGGCACTGCGACCTCGTTGGGATCGTTCCAGAATATTGGAGCGGTCGCGGTGGACAGCCAGAATAATCTCTACGTGGCCGGTGCTTACACCGGCTATATTGTGAAGCTGCCTTATGTCAACGGGACCTACGCGGCACTGACAACAGATCCTCAGACTACCGTTCCTCCAAGCTGTACCGGAAGCGACACAGCGGAGTGCGCATGGGGCGAAAACAACCTGTACTACTCCGGGAACAACTACTGGTTCGGCGTCACGTCCATGACCTTCGACTCTGCCGGTGATCTCTTTTTCGCTACCAATGACACCAACAACAACACGGGCAGCAACCCGTACAGCATCTTTGAGTGCAGCGCGGCATGCGTCGCCGCCGCGAACACCAGCACGGTCGGCACCGGGTCTACAGTGCCCGCATTGCTCTTCACGGAGCCCACTCCTACATCTTCAACCGCTCCTGGCTGCACCGGCTCCACGGTGCAGGTTACCGTGGGCGGTCTGGGTGTTGACCCCTGGGGAAACCTGTTCTTCACCGATTCCGCGATCGATACATGCGGCAGTACCGGCGGCGGCGTCAACCAAAGCGATGCTTCCAATCTTAAGGAGATGCTCTATTCGGGTGGCGCCTACTCGGCGCCGAACACGCTGTACGCCTTTACCCCGAATCCCGTCGGCAGCTATGACGATCAACTGGACGGAGTAGCCGTAGACGGAAATGGCACGGTGTACTTTGCAACCCAGTACGATGGGATCCTTGCTTTCCCGAATACGCAAACAGGCCCGGTGAGCGGCAATCCTGAGATCTATGGAGTGTCGACTCAAGGCTCGAAAGTGCTGGCCCTCGACGCCAAAGGAAATATCTATGCTGTGTCCAGCGTCCAGCAAGCCGGCACCAGCAACTACGTCGACACGCTGGGTCGCGTATCGGTGAACAATCTGGCGCTTCCTGCATCTCCAGTAGGGACTGCGGCAACGGCGACCAACGCTACCGTGATGGTGAATGACGCTGATTGCACCACAGCCGCTGTGACGATTGCGG
>JBARHV010000314.1:0-10707 GCA_049799415.1 Silvibacterium sp. | reverse complement strand
TGAACGCACCTGCGGAAAAATCAAAGGCCCCGGACGCGTCCGGGGCCTTTGATTTTTCCGCAGGTGCGTTCAATTTTTACCAGCAAGTCCGCGCAGGACGTACTGGAGGATGCCGCCGTTCTCGTAGTAGAGAATCTCCTGGGGCGTATCGATGCGCACCTTTACCTCAAACTGCTTCGTTTTGCCGTCGTGGGACTTTGCGCTGACCTTCAGCGTGCGCCCGCTGGCAAACCTGGCGTCGAGCAGCGTCTTGAGGCCGGGGAAGTCGAAGACCTCTTCGCCGGTCAGTCCCAGGCTTTCGACATTCTGGCCGTCTGCAAATTGCAGCGGCAGAATGCCCATGCCGACCAGGTTCGACCGGTGAATGCGCTCGTAGCTTTCGGCTATGACCGCACTCACTCCGAGCAGCTTTGGACCCTTGGCCGCCCAGTCGCGCGACGAGCCTGAGCCGTATTCCTTTCCGGCGAGGATCACCAGCGGCGTGCCGCGCTCGGCGTACTTCACCGACGCGTCGAAGATGCTCATCTGATCGCCCTCGGGCAACAGGCGGGTAACGCCGCCTTCGGTGCCGGGCGCGAGCTTGTTGCGCAGGCGCACGTTAGCGAAGGTTCCGCGGACCATGACCTCGTGGTTGCCGCGCCGCGAGCCGTAGGAGTTGAAGTCGGCAGGCTTCACGCCATGTTCGGTCAGGTACTTTCCTGCGGGGCCGTTCGGCTTGATCGATCCGGCAGGCGAAATGTGATCGGTTGTGACCGAGTCGCCGAGCACGGCCAGAACGCGGGCGTTATGGATGTCTTCGACGGGCGCGGGTTTGGCCGGCATTCCGTCAAAGTATGGAGCCTTGCGGATGTAGGTCGAGTCCTGCTCCCACTGGTAGACGTTGCCGGTCGGGAATTTGAGCTGCTGCCAGTTCTGGTCGCCGTCAGTTACGGTTGCGTACTCCTTCGTGAAAATTCCGGAATCGATGGAGGCAGCGATTGCGTCCGAGACCTCTTTCTGTGTTGGCCAGATGTCCTTGAGATAGACCGCCTCGCCCTTCCTGCTCTTGCCCAACGGAGATTTCTCAAAGTCGTGGTCGATGCGCCCGGCCAGCGCGTAAGCAACCACGAGTGGCGGCGACATAAGGTAGTTCGCGCGCACATCGGAGTTGATGCGGCCCTCAAAATTGCGATTGCCGCTCAGCACGGAGACGGCAACGAGGCCGTGATCTTCAATGGACTTGGAGACGTCCGCGGGCAGCGGTCCGGAGTTACCGATGCAGGTGGTACAGCCGTAGCCCACGACGTTGAATCGCAGCTGGTCGAGATAGGGCAGCAGGCCGGCTTTTTCGTAGTAGTCCGACACAACGCGTGAGCCTGGTGCGAGCGAGGTCTTGACCCACGGCGGAACGCTGAGTCCCTTCTCAACCGCCTTCTTCGCGAGGATTCCGGCAGCGATCATCACGGATGGATTTGAAGTATTGGTGCAGCTGGTGATGGCCGCAATCACAATCGAGCCGTTGTCGAGATACTTGTCGACATCCACTCCGAAGCGTTCTTTGACTGAGGTGGTTGGGCCGGATTCGTGCACGCCCTGCGCGGAGTCAACGGCTTCGGCAGTGTGTCCGCCTTCGCCCTCCCAGCGGACGACCTGGCGCACGCCGTTCTTGTTTCCCGTGGGTCCGAGCAGGTTGGGCAACTGCTTCGCAAAGCTCGGGCCGGCGTCCTTGAGTAGAACACGATCCTGGGGGCGCCTGGGACCGGCGATGCTGGGCTCGACGGTGGCAAGATCGAGTGCGATGGTCTGCGAATATTCGGCCTCGGCCGCGTTAGCGGTATGGAAGAGGCCTTGTTCTTTGTAATAGGCCTCGACGAGTGCGATCTGCTCCGGTTTGCGACCCGTGAGATTGAGGTAGCGCAGCGTCTCCGCATCGACCGGGAAGATGCCGCAGGTCGCGCCGTACTCCGGCGCCATGTTGGCGATGGTGGCGCGGTCGGCCAGCGCCAACTCGGCGATGCCAGCGCCGTAGAATTCGACGAACTTGCCGACAACTCCGAGTTTGCGCAGCATTTCGGTGACGGTGAGTACCAGATCGGTCGCGGTTGCGCCCTCGCGCAATTTGCCAGTGAGTTTGAATCCGACGACTTGCGGAATCAGCATGGAAACCGGCTGGCCAAGCATGGCGGCTTCGGCTTCGATGCCGCCGACACCCCATCCGAGCACGCCCAGGCCGTTGATCATGGTGGTGTGCGAGTCGGTTCCGACGAGGGTGTCGGGATAGGCGATGGTTTTGCCGTCCTGCTGAAGCGTGAAGACTACGCGAGCGAGGTATTCAAGGTTGACCTGATGACAGATACCCATGCCCGGTGGGACGGCAGAGAAGTTGCGGAACGCTGACTGTCCCCACTTGAGAAATGCATACCGCTCGCGGTTGCGCTGGTACTCAAGCATGACATTGAGCGAGTAGGAATTGCTGGTGCCGTACTCGTCCACCTGAACCGAGTGGTCGATGACCAGCTCCGCCGGTTGCAACGGATTGATCTTCTCCGGGTTGCCGCCCAGTACCTTCATAGCGTCGCGCATGGCGGCCAGATCGACGATGGCGGGGACACCGGTGAAGTCCTGCATAAGCACGCGGGCCGGCATATAGGCGATCTCGCGGGAAGGCTCGGCCTTGGGGTCCCACTTGGCGAGAAACTCGATGTCCTCCGCGGTAACGCTCTTGCCGTCCTCCTGCCGCAACAGGTTCTCAAGCAGAATGCGGAGGCTGTAAGGGAGGCGGCTGTGCTTTATGCCTTTCTTCTCCAGCGCGTTCAGGCGGTACATCTCATAGGTCCGGTCACCGGACTTTAGCTGCGAATAGCTGCCGAAACTATCAACTGATTTGCTCATTGCATGACCTTTCTTCTTATCGTGAGGGGTGCAATCTTAATCCGGAGCGGCGCGCAGCGGCGCTGGCGGGCTCAACCCACCGTACATTCGTCCGGAAAAATTCTAGTGAGTCGGAGAGGCTCCGTCTACGATTGACGGCCACGGTCGGGGTGCCCGTGGCGAAAGCGCTTGAGAAGTAGAGTCAGGCACATCATTCTCATCGTCCTGACAACAATCTTATGCCAGTCTGCCGGTTCATGGCGAGCAGTTACAGCTTTGTTAGGCTGGAACCAGCGATGAGCGAAACGATCCTGCTCCACTTTTCCGGCCCCGATCACGCGGGGCTTACCAGCGAACTTACGCGTATTCTGGCCGACGCACGCGCGTGCGTGCTCGATATTGGGCAGGCTGTGGTGCATGAGACGCTGGCCCTGGGTCTGCTGGTCGAGATTCCGGCTGACCGCGATTTTGCCCCACTGAAGAGCGCGCTGGTCGAGAAGGCGCAGGCCCTGGGCCTGCATGTTCGCTTTACGCCTGTCTCCAAAGAGTCGCTTGAACACTGGCTGACCTTACAGGGGAAGGACCGTTTTCTTATCACCATTCTGGGGCGCGCGATCTCGGCGGATGGCCTGTCGCGGGTGAGCGCGATTATCGCGGCGCATGGGTTGAACATTGACCGCATTCAGCGCCTCTCGGGCCGGCTGTCGCTGGCCGTACATAGCCCGACAGCCAATGCCTGCGTGGAGATGCGAGCAAGCGGCATGGCTCGGGACGAGGACGCGATGCGCGCGGAGTTTGTGGCGCTGGCACAGGAGATGCCGGTCGACATCGCCTTCCAGCGCGAGAGCTTGTTCCGGCGCAACCGGCGGCTGTTTGCGTTCGATATGGACTCGACGCTGATTCAGGGAGAGGTGATTGACGAGCTGGCGAAAATGGCCGGAGTAGCCGATGAGGTGGTGAAGATTACAGAATCTGCCATGCGCGGCGAGATCGAGTTTCAGGAGAGCTTTCGGAGGCGCGTGGCTCTGCTGAAAGGGCTGCCGGAGGCTCGGGTGTGCGAGCTGGTCGGAAAGATTCCGCTAGCCGAAGGCGCGGAGCGGCTGATCTCTACCTTGAAGACGCTGGGATATAAGACCGCCATTTTGTCGGGTGGCTTTACCTTCTTTGCGCGGCATCTGCAGGAGCGGTTCGGCATTGACTATGTTTATGCGAATGAGCTGGAGCTCGCGCATGGCGCAGTCACCGGTGCGGTCACCGGGCAGATCGTGGATGGCGCACGCAAGGCCGCGCTGCTTCAAGAGATTACGGCGCTGGAGCGCATTTCGCTGGAGCAAGTGATCGCCGTGGGCGATGGGGCAAATGATCTGCCGATGCTGAATCTGGCTGGAATGGGAATCGCGTTTCGGGCAAAGCCGCTGGTGCGGCAGAGCGCGGGACACTCGCTGACGCAGCTCGGGTTGGATGGGCTGCTCTATCTAATCGGCGTGCGCGACCGCGACCTTGCGACGACTTCTTGATAGTCTGAGAACACATGATTAAAGGAATTACAGTGATTCGTCCGGCGAGTTCGGCGGCGGTCTATGACACGCTGGTGAGCTTCTTCTCGGTGCTGGGATTCGAGGCTGGTAAGGATTGGGACGACCAGGTCAGTCGCGGAAGACCGTTTCTGGCTCCGCTGGGAAATCTGGAGTTTGTGGACGGAGCCACATCTGTTTCCGGCTCCGCCTCGGGTCGAGCCAGCGCCGATACGCTGATTGAGGTTACGGCGCTGGAGGACGTGCGGCAGGTTGTTGAGCATTGGCTGACGAAGCATTTGAGCGCAGCTGAGGCAGCGAAGCGGATCTCTGCGACGACGGAGACGCACTGGAAGTCACGGGCATTTACGGTTGAGCCGGTTCCGGGCGTTTCGTTTGCCTTTTGGGAATGGATGGATCCTCTGAAGGGTAAACCAGCAGCTTTGGAAGGCGATCTGGTGGCTTCGGGGATGAAATTTGCCGTCATCGCGGCGCGCTGGAACGCTGTGATTACCGACCGCTTGCTGCAGGGCGCGCTGGATTGCCTGCATCGCAGCGGGGTGGCCAAGGAAGACATCAATGTTCTGCGGGTGCCGGGAGCATGGGAGATTCCGGCGGCGGCGAGGGCGGTCGCGGAGACCAAACTGGTGCATGCGGTGGTGGTCCTGGGATGCCTTTTACGCGGGGAAACTGCTCATTTTGAAGCTATTTACAACGAAGTGGCGCGCGGCATCGGGCAGTCCCAGCAGGAGACGGGCGTTCCGCACGCTTTCGGCGTTTTGACCTGCGATACGCTGGAGCAGGCTTTGGATCGGGCTGGATTAAAGGCTGGTAACAAGGGGTTCGAGGCGGCTTCGGCGGCGATTGAGATGGTGTCGTTGGGACGGAAGATCAGCGAAGATGCAGCCAATCGACTGGAAGCCAGCCGATGACGGTTACGGGCAAGCGGCGCAAGAGCCGCGAACTTGCCATGCAGATGCTGTTCCAGGGTGACCTGGGCAAGCAGACGCCGGATGAGGTTCGCAAGACATTCTGGCAGGCCCGCGATGAGGTTGAGCCGGACACGCGCGGCTTTGCCGAGGACCTGTACCGGGTGGCCATTGCGCACGAGGCGGAGATCGACGCAACGATTGAGAAGCACTCGGCCAACTGGAAGCTGACACGCATGTCGGGCGTCGACCGCAACCTACTGCGGATGGCGATTGCGGAACTGATCGGCTTCCGTGGAACCCCTGCCCCCATTGTGATCAACGAGGCGTTGGAGATTGCGCGGAGATACTCGTCGCCGGAGTCGATCAACTTCCTGAACGGCGTTCTGGATGCCATTGCGCGGGAGCAGCTGGAGAAGCGGTCAGCTGGTGGGGCGGCCAGCTGAGAAGCGGTCAGCTAGAAGGCTGTCAGCGGAAAATTGGCCAGCTTTTATGCCCTGATTTACCCCCTCCCGATTTTCTCTATCTAATACATCTGATTCGGCCTACGGTTTTTGAATCCGCTATCTTATAGACGACATTGCGGTTAACCGTATGTGATATACGACATTGGGCTTAGAGTAAAAGCGGGGCTGCTCTGACGTCGCTGAAAACCTGCCGTTGCCTTTAGCCGACAGCACGGCTGATTCAGGCCTGACCGGCCGGTGCGATGTTTGGCTTTGCATACACAGTGAGGCCTTTCGTACACAGATCGTCGTACTCTCTTAGTTTTTTGCCACGTCATGCACCCGGCTGGGTTTTTAAGAGCCATGCTTTGGCTTGATGATTGGCAGCAAAGGGTTTACTCGCGTACCATCCTGCTATATCATTGATTTTGCTGAACTTTCACAATAATGAAGGCCGGATGCTCCCAGGGCTTTGTCTGGCGGTCTCCCGGCGATCCTTTCCTCCTGTTCATATTCCGTTTCCTTGCTGATGTTTCGCTGCCAGCAAAGACGAAGGGCGCAGTTTGTAGCTGCGCCCTTTATAATTTTGCCCTCTTCTTTTATTTTAACAAGTTTAAGCATGATCAAATGCAAAACAAAGTTGTTTGATTTGTTGGATTTGGCAGGGATGGGGCTTGACAAGGTTTTTGCGTCCTCGAGCGCTTAAGAACCAGAACGCGAGTTATTGGGCAATGTAATTGCAATCTATGGAGACTCATACCCAAAAAAGATGAAACTGTAACATTGCCACGAGGGGGAAGTTATCAAGACGCGATTGCAACTGGGTGATTTGCTGATCCAGGCGAAGCTGGTTGACAGCGAGCAGGTAGCACAAGCACTCGCAATACAAGCAGTTCATGGCGGGCGCCTGGGCGACCGTCTGGTGGCCGAGGGGGCCATCCGGCAAGAGACACTGGACAATTTTCTGCATCGCATGCCGTCTGAGCCTGCGAATATTGCTGCCACCAAAATTGACGATGTCGACCTCATGGCGCTGTTGATGAGGCTGATCTACGTTAACCGCCTGGAATCTGTCCGTCAGTTCATCGAGGCGATCAAGCTGCCTTACCCGATAGTGCTCGATCTGGCGAGCATGGCGGTCGAACGCCAACTGCTGCGGACGCTTGGAACTCGCGAGACCGGCAACCTGCTGGACATGAGCTACGCGCTCACCGACGGTGGCCGGCGCTGGGTGCTCGATGCCCTGCTGCAATCTCGCTATGCGGGACCGGCTCCGGTTACGCTCGAAGAGTTCAGCGAGAGGGTCCGCCTTCAGAAAATCACCAATGAACTAATTACCTTCGCGGACATCCGCAATTCCATTGACGGCCTGACCTTCGAAGACAGCATTCTGGAGCAAAGCGGGCCGGCACTGAACTCGGGGCGGGCGATCCTTCTCTACGGGCCGCCAGGCAATGGCAAAACTTCGGTCGCGCTCCGTTTCGCCAGTTTATTCAACGACGTGATCTACGTGCCTTACGCGATTATCGTCGAGGGCCAGATTATCCGCGTCTTCGATCCCAGCATTCATACGGAGCTGAATTCCGAAAAGACGAGCGACGAAGCCACGCTCTCCTTCGTCCGGCATGAGGAATATGACGCGCGCTGGGTCGCGTGCCACAGGCCCTTCGTGGTCACGGGCGGCGAACTGACGCTGGAGATGCTCGACCTCAGCTTTAACACCACTGCGCAGTTCTACGAGGCCCCTCTGCATGTGAAGGCGCTGGGGGGCTGTTTTGTGATTGATGACTTCGGCCGCCAACTGGTAAGCCCGACCAATCTGCTCAACCGCTGGATTGTGCCCCTGGAAAGCCGGATCGACTATCTGAAACTGCATACGGGCAAGAGCTTCAGCATCCCGTTCGAGGAGCTGGTGATCTTTTCCACCAACCTCGACCCTGAAGACCTGATGGATCCTGCTTTCCTGCGCCGCCTTCCTTACAAAATCGAGATAGGTCCACCCAGTCTCGAACTTTACGAGCGCATCTTCAGGAAGGAATGCGAGCGGCAAGGGCTGACCCTGGCCAGCGAAGTATTCGATTCCGTTGTGTACAAGGTGATCAAGGAAAGAGACCTGGATTTAGCTGCCTATCAACCAAAGTTTATTGTCGATCAAGTGGTGGCAACCTGCCGGTTCATGGGACAGACGCCACACTTCGAGTCGCGGTTCATCAATTATGCGGTGGACAACTTGCGGGTGCGGCGCACTCCCCGGCCCAAGCCTCAGCCTCCTGTCCCGGTCTTCACCCGGGCTATGGATCGTTAGCCGGGAACTGTCCTTCTAGTCATGATTGCGATCGAACCACTCTCCGTCCGCCTGCTTCAGCACTTCAAGACGGTTCGGCTGGGCGCGTTGCAGGATACGCCGACCGCATTCAGCGGCACATTTTTGAAGGAATCTCAGCTTTCCGATGAAGACTGGCTCAGGCGCGTCTCCACCTGGAATGGCGACCGATCCGTGTGCTATATCGCGATGGATGAGGATGCGCCCTGCGGCATCATCGCCGGAAAATTCGATGAAGATGATCTGCAACACGCGCATGTGCTGTCGATGTGGGTCGCGCCTGCGTACAGAAGGACTGGTCTTGGAGCCAGACTTGTACATGCAGTGCAGGTGTGGGCGCAGGATTTGGGCGCGGATGCGCTGTGTTTGATGGTTACGAGCAGAAATTCAACGGCGATCCGTTTTTATGAGAGATGCGGCTTCGCACTTACAGGCAAGACCGGGCCGTATCCAAACGACCCTGCAATCTTTGAGTATGAAATGGCGAAGTCTCTCTGAGATTTGTGAGGGGCTTTCTGAACGCTACTGCTTATCTGTGGTTCCGTTCGACACATTCGCCGAACAGGGCCGCGCATTTTTCCAGGAAGCTGCGATCCTCCGGCGCGAATGCGTTGAGGTCGTGGCTGTCGATGTCGATCTCCCCAACAATTTTTCCGTGCGCACGGATGGGAACGACGATCTCGGAGCGGGTCTCCATCGAACAGGAGAGATAGCGTGGATCGGCAGAGACATCGTCCACGATCACGGTCTCTCCACGGGCGACCGCTGCGCCGCAAATTCCCTCCGTCACCGGAATGCGGACATGCTGAGTGGGAGCGCCGTGAAATGGCCCGAGAACCAGAGTCGTGGAGTCTTGCGGGTCCAGCATATAGAAGCCGACCCAGTTGCAGTATGGCAGCCGTTCCGCGATCAGGTTGGCGCTGAACTTCTGAAGCGCGAGGAAGTCCCTGGTAGCGCCACTGAACTGCCTGAGCTCGGAGAGGATTTCCTGAAATGGTGGGCTTGCCATTTCTTTATTGTCCAACAGGATTGTGGCGGAGGCTGTCGACGTGCGATGGGCGCCCAGCAGCTGACGGCGTGCTCGGACCCTGAACTGTCTCTGGCTGGCTCATGACAAGGGTGGCGGCCTGATTCAGGGTAATGGTTGATGGTTCAGGCTCGAAGTCCGAGCGCTTGTCGTCTTGCTGGAGCGAGATGCTCTTGAAAAGAAGGGCGTTGCCCTCCAGGCGTACGTGGAATGCTGTCAATTGCCAGAGAGATGGGCCGACCTGCTCTTGATCGAGAGAAAAGGAACTGCCCTCCTTCAGTTTGCCGAGGATTCCACCGCCGAACTTGACCTCGTGCATAAGGTAGCCGCTCATGCTGCGAATGCGATGTTGCCCGTTATCTACTACGATGTCGCCGGCCATGCTACTGAAGACGCGCGCTTCACGCGTAGGCGGATGGAAGCGCGGGGCCGGTTCGAAGTGCAGGAAGGTGGCAGTTGCGTTTTCGCCGGTTTGCGTCCAGAGAAAGGCGATGGGCAGAAGCTGGAGAAGGTCATCGATCTGCTTATTGTCGTGGTTACTCTCGGAGATCTGTTTTTTTCGAGCTCCAGGGTCACGCAGAAAGTTCTGAATGAGATCACGCTGTTGGGATGCGGAGAGCCTTTGTTCGTCCTTCTCGAGGACGCGCTGGACGTCACCCTGCTGCGTGCCTGCTACCCACTGGAGAACCTCTTCCTTCGGCTTGCGGATCTCTTCGAGGTAGACCCATTGGGAGTGGTCATTTTCGTCTGCTGCGTGCTCGGCGTTGACGACCTGTTGAATGATCTGTTGCGGGCTTTGAGCGTACGCAAAAGAGAACGAGAGCCCCAGAGCCACTACCCAGAGAAAACGCGCATTTTCTTTGGCCATCTACTGCCTCTGTCCATCGAAAAGTTCTTGGCTTTTGATGCGGGAGACGGGTGGAACGGTTCGACAGAAATGCAAGTTCTGTCAATTCTCAGTGATCGGTAAGCCGGAAGTTGTGCAGGCATTGCCGCAGTTATTTTTTGATGATAAGTCGCCAACTCGCTCATCTAGAACTGATGGTATTGGGACGCCGGCCTCTCGGTAGCGATGTATCACCACTGCACGCCGGGGTAGAAGCTGGGTAAGCGGTCTACGTGGAACTGGTCGGCTTTGGGGGTGGTTCCCTGCCAGATTACGTTTGTGCCTGTGGGGTCGAGCTCCTGGACGATGGCTCCGGTGAGCGGGGCGCAGAAATCTGCCTGCATGTCTCCGTTGGCGAACTGGTCGACGTTGCCGCCGAAGAAGCTGAAGTAGCTGGGCGGCGGCTCGTAATGGATGGCGAGCGTGGCCGTCATGTTGGACTCGTCGAGCTGGAGCACGGAGGCCGTGGAGTAGCAGGCGGCGGTGGTGGGCGCGTCGGGCTTGCAGTTGACCTGGCCGGTGGGGAAGATGCGGTCGTTGCCGTTGTCCATGACGCCGAGCTTGAAGGTTCCGGTGGTGTTGGGCGTGAAGAAGTTCATGCCGTGCTGCGCGTAGAACCAGTCGGTGGGATCGGTGCCGCCTTCGAGCTTGAAGTCGCCACCCTCGCCGAGTCTCCAGATAACGTTGCCGGATCCCTGACCGTTTTCAAAATCAATCTTGATGATCCAGTTC
>JBARHV010000313.1:0-9400 GCA_049799415.1 Silvibacterium sp. | reverse complement strand
CTGTCCCGCAATGAGTTACAAAGATAGGAAGAGGCTGCGACGCCATGCCCAAACCTATTGCCATTTATTACGAGCAGCAGCACTGGTTCAAGCCGCTGTTTGCCGAGCTGGACCGCCGCGGGACATCCTATGTGAAGATCGACGCGATTGATCATGCGTATGCCATTGAGGAGCATCCCGAGCGCCGGTTTGCGCTGGTGGTGAATCGGATGAGCCCGTCGGCGTGGAACCGCGAGCATGGCGACTCAATTTTTTATACGCTGGGTTTTCTTGATCATCTGGAGCGCAGGGGCGTGCGCGTCATCAATGGGCTGAAGGCTTTTCGCACGGAGCTGTCGAAGGCTGCACAGTTGTCGCTGCTCGACTCGCTCGATCTGCCGTATCCCAAGGCGCGTGTGATTCATCGCGCTTCACAGGCGACAGCTGCCGCGGAGGGTCTGCGCTGGCCGGTGGTGGTGAAGCCGAATATTGGCGGGTCCGGCGCAGGGGTGAAGCGTTTCGATTCTTCACGGGCGCTGGCGGAAGCAGCCGTTGCGAATGAGCTGGCCTTCGGCCTGGATTCGACGGCGCTGGTGCAGGAGTTTATCCCGGCGCACGATGCGCACATTGTGCGCGTGGAGGTGCTGAATGGAAAGTTCCTCTATGCGATCAAGGTCCACATTACAGGAGAAACATTTGACTTGTGCCCGGCCGATATCTGCAAGACCACGGGCGGCGTTGACCTGAACCGCGCGGCGTGCCCGGTGGACGCGCCGAAGACCGGCATCAGCGTTGAGGGCTATGAGCCTCCGCAAGAGGTCATTGCCGACGTGGAGCGCATTATGAGCCACGCCGGGATTGAGCTGGGCGGGATCGAGTACATCACTGATGACCGCGATGGGCAGCGACTGTACTACGACATCAACGCGCTCTCAAATTTTGTTGCCGACGGCCCGCGCGTGATTGGTTTCAACCCGTTTGCGAAACTGGTGGACTGGCTGGAAGCGGAAGCTGCAGATGCGAACGCGCGTGCGCCGGAGCCCGCGCTGGCAGGTGCTCACTGATGCGCTACGGATTCTGGCTGCCGGTTTTTGGCGGATGGCTCCGCAATGTGGAAGATGAGCACATGGAGCCGACGTGGGACTATGTGCGCCATCTTGCGCAGCGCGCGGAGGGCCTGGGCTATTCACTCTCGCTGATTGCCGAGTTGAACCTGAATGATATTAAAGGCGTTGACGCGCCTTCGCTCGATGCCTGGTCGACAGCAGCAGCGCTGGCCGCGGTTACGCAGAAGCTGGAGCTGATGGTGGCCGTTCGGCCTACGTTTCATAATCCAGCGCTGCTGGCCAAGCAGGCTGCGAACATCGATCACATCTCCAATGGCCGCCTTACGCTGAATGTGGTGTCAAGCTGGTGGGCGGATGAGGCGACAAAGTACGGGATCCCGTTCGACCAACATGATGACCGGTATGCGCGCACCTCGGAATGGCTGGATGTAGTGGATGGGTGCTGGTCGCAGCAGGGCTTCAGCTACAGCGGCAGCTATTATCAGGTGGATGACAACGTGCTTTCTCCGAAGCCTGTGTCGCGGCCACGGCCCACACTGTATGCGGGAGGCGAATCGGAGACGGCGAAGAACTTGATTGCACAGAAGTGCGATGCGTATCTGATGCACGGCGACGATCCGGTGGTGTTGAGCAGGAAGATTGCCGATATGCGGCAGCGCCGTGACGAGCTGGGCCTTCCGCCGCTGGTGTTTGGCGTTGCGGGGTATGCGATTGTGCGCGACTCCGAGGCTGAGGCGCAAAAGGAAGTGAGGCGCATCACGAACGTCAAGCAGTCAGCACGCGGCTATGCGAATTACCAGCAGTGGATCACCGGCTCGAACCTGGAGCAGAAGATTTCGCTCGAAGACTATTCGGTTTCGAACCGTGGACTGCGCAGCGGGCTGATCGGCACACCGGAGCAGGTGAATGCGCGCCTGGAGGAGTTCTCAGCGGTGGGGGTTGATCTGGTATTGCTGCAATCGAGTCCGCAGCTGGAGGAGATGGAGCGCTTTTCTGCGCAGGTGATTCGTCCGGCGGCGGTTTCAACGTAGAGCTGCGCAATAAATCCGCTTCTTGCTTACAATAAGAGTTGAGAGAAAAATAAATGCCACATACAGTGTTATGCACCCGTTATAAAGAAGAGATGGAAGGCTTGGAAGAGCCGCCTTTCGACAGCGATTTTGGGCACAAGATTTATCACAATGTTTCAAAGAAGGCCTGGAGCGAGTGGCTTGAGCACCAAAAGATGTTGCTGAATGAGTACCGTCTGCAGCCGTGGACTCCGCAGGCGCAGGAGTTTCTAGTGGAGCAGATGCAGCAGTACTTCTTCGGGGAAGGCGCGGCGCTGCCCAAGGAATATGTTCCACCCAGTCACTAGTTTGGGTGCGCTGACGGCTCTCCCGGAGCTTCATGTAAACTAACTCAGTAACCCTTGGTCGTCGGGACGTGGCTCAGCCTGGTAGAGCACTCGCTTGGGGTGCGAGGGGTCGGCAGTTCAAATCTGCCCGTCCCGACCAATTCTTACATAGGTGTTCTGCAGAGCCCATTGAAGTAGTAACCGCCAAAGTCCGCCAGGTATCCGGCGCGGAGCACAGTACAATCGGATGGATTTCTGATTGAGGATATCTGCATGCGCTGTCGCTTTTCAGCTGCTCTGTTTCTCGGCCTGCTGATGCTCGCGGGTTGCCACCGCTCCAGGAACGACATAGAGACGATCACCGACACCGAACAAGCGTGGTCACATTCCTATGTAACCGGAGATGCTGCCGTGTCTGACCGGATAATGGCAGATGATTTCATTGGCGTGGATGTTGACGGTTCGCATTACGATAAGCAGGCCATGAAAGATATTGTGGCCGCAGCTTCAAAGCGCATCGCCACTATTGCCACTGTGGGTGTAAATGTACGCGTTTACGGCGATGCAGCCGTTGCACAAGGGTACGACCAATGGAAAGACCGCGATGGTTCGGGAGGAAGCGCGGCTTGGAGCGATACATGGGTCCGTCGTAACGGCAAATGGCGTCTTGTTGCTGCAGCCGACATACTGCTTCCCAAGAAGTAAAACTGTATGAGCAAAACGGGGAGAACGCGCCAGGCGTTCTCCCCGTTTGCTGTTATTTGTCAGCGTTGAGGTCTGCGGTCGTCGTTTGCGCGCGGCTGTTGCGGGCGGCCCTCGGGGCGAGGGGCTGGCCTGGCCTGAGGTCTTGCTTCTTCAGGACGGGCTGCCGGTCTTGCCTGCTGCCTGACTTCCGGTCTGGGCGCTGGACGCGCTTCAGGCCGCATTTGCGGGCTGGCCTGGGGCCTTGATTCAGGACGAGCTTGAGGCCGGGGTCTTGCTTCCGGCCTGGCTGGACTTGTTTGAGGGCGACCCTCAGGGCGAGCAGCGACACGGTTTTCCGGTCTCGCTGCCGGCCTGCCGGCCTCGGGCTTCACTTGAGGCCTTGCTTCGGGGCGCGCTATTGGCTGATTGGGACGAGTCTCCGGACGCGATTCATTTGCCGGCCGTGCTGCCACTGGGCGCTGCGTTGCCTCACGCTGTACCTGCTCACGCACGGCGGCGGGTGTGGCCTCCGGGGCGCGACGGCCTGTATCCAGTGGGCGGGCTGCTGCCAGCGTGGTGGGGCGCCCGTGGTTGACGCTGGCCCATTGCGCACGGTTGGTTGCCGCTTCACGCATTTGGGCATGCTGCGCGGGCAGCGGACCCATATGACGTTCCTGGGCTGCGACACGTTCCGCAGGCAGCGGGCGAGCGGCCAAACCGCCGCGTCCGCCGTTGTAGCTTACGCGCGTGTTGTTAACGACCCTGCCGCGATACATGTAAGTACGATGGACAAACGAGGAATTTACGCGTGTAACGGCAGTGTTGTACATGAAGCCGCCGTTATTCCAATAGCCGCCCGAATACCCCACTCCGGTATAACCGTAGCCATAATTCACGCCGCCGTAAAAGCCGATGTGCGGGCCCCAGTAGCCGTAATGCCAGAGGTATCTTCCGCTATAAAACCCCCAGTAGCCCGGAGTCCATAGCGCCTCCACGTATGGAGCGACCACCCATGTGCCCGGAACCCAGTAGTAGCCGGTTGGCGCGAATCCCCAATAACCGGGAGTCCAGATGTAGTCGGGGCCGGGGCACTCCGGCTGGTCGTATTCCGGGAGCGGCGGCGGCGGACCGGGCGCGTAGGTTACTGGCTCGTCTGCATAGGATTCGTCTGGAGATGCCGCGTTGTAGCTGTAGTCATTATTGTCCGCCGCCGGTTGCTCGTTCGATGCTTCATCGGCCGGAGGAGGCGGCGCAGTCTGCTGCTCCGGCGCGGCTTGCTGTACTGGCGCGCTCTGCTGTGTTGTAGCGACGGCCGGAGCCAGGTTGGCCTGCTCTGCAGGATCCTGGCTATTGTCGGCTGCCTGAACGGCAGTGGCGTTCTGATTTTGAGTGGGATTCGTATTGTGGCAGCCCGCGATGCCGATGGTTATGACTCCGAGCGCTAACGCAAGAACGGGGAAATATCTGAGGTCTTTTCTTGTCTTTTCTTTATGCATGGGGATCGTTCTCCAGAGAGGTTCACACAATTTAACTAAGATGCTGATTCCAAGCCATTCGGCTGCTGCAAGGCCGTGGAAGACATGCTTTATCCATTTGCAACCCCAAACGCAATAAAAGGCTGCGGTCTTGACCGCAGCCTTTTATTGAAGAAACAAACCCAGATCAGGCGGACTTTCTTTCGCCTTTTTCGCCTTGTCGTTCTTTTGGCTGCTCTTTCGTCATATTGCCAGGCGGTTTTCCCTGCTGCGAACCGGTTCCCTGATGGCTTCCTGCTCCGCTTTGCTGCGTGCCTGTTTTCTGTTGCTGGCCGCTCTGCGGCTGATTCCCGGCCTGGCCTTGATTCTTGCTGGCCTGCTGCGCCTGAGTGGGTTCATGGACATGGCCAAACTCGCGGCCGCCTTCATTCTTCTTCTCGTGCTCGCTTGTTGCATTCGGATTTTTAGGTTCGCTGTTCATGCTGGCATTTACCTCCTGCCAATTGGTGGGATGGAGGTCTTCCGTGGGGAGTTGCCGCGAGTCTAAAGGGAGCTGTGCAAAGCCTGTGAGTAACATGAAGCGCTGATGAAGAACGTCGGCTGAATTTCGCGGCGCGTACAACTCTTGAGGGCACAGTATTTGATGTCGGCAGGCAATCTTGTGAAGCGCTATACCCGTGTCCGTGCCCGACGCCCATGCAGCAGCCATACTGCGATTCCAAAGACAGCCCACGCTGTACCGAAAATGATCGCCGAATGGCTCAGGTTGAGCCAGATAAAGAAGCACACTGCGAAGCCGAGTAATGAGATCAAAATCCAGGGCCACTGCGAGCCGCGTCCCTGCCGCCAGCCGAGCACAGCGGAGGAAACATTCACGCCCATGAAGGCCAGCAGCGCTCCATAGTTCAACAGCTCCGCTCCGCGCTCATAGCTCATCAGGAGCGCGCCCGCCAGGCAGATCACGCCGATCATAATGACGTTGTTGCTGGGGATGCGGTTTCTACGGGAGACCTGACCGAAGAATTTCCGGGGGATGGCGCCGTCCTGGCCCATCGCCAAAAGAAGCCTTGATGCGCCAAGCTGTGATGCCATGCCGCTGCCGATGGTAGCCAGCAACAATGCTCCATTGACGATGGCGAAGAGGATAGGGCCGCCGGCGCGTCCGGAGACATGGACGTAGGCGGTGTCGATGTCAGGGAAGGCCAGTCCGTGCGGCCAGACCAGTTGTGCGAGGTAGACCTCGATGGAGGCGAGAATGCCGGTGATCACACAGGTGGACACAATCGCGCGGGGAATGCTGCGTCCGGGATCCTTCGCTTCATCCGATAGTGTGGATATGCCGTCGAAGCCGATGTAGGTAAGTACGGCAATGGATGTTCCTCGAAAGAGCGCCGAGGAGGAGAATGTTGAGCGGTCGTAAAACGGAGTGGTGTAAAAGGACGCAGGCTGATGCGTCATGTGGAAGATGTAACGCAGGAACGCGATGACCACCAGCACGATGACCACGCCCAGCGCAGCCGCCATCATGCTGTTGATGCGCGCCGAGGTTTCAACGCCATTCAGATTGAGCAGCGTAAACATCGCGGCGAAAAATATGGCCCACGCGAAGTAGGGAATTCCGGGCACGAAATTTCGCGCGGCCTGACTGCACCAGATGGTGCAGATCAGTGGATTGAGAATGTAGTCCATCGCCATGCACCAGCCGGCCATGTAGCCGAGCGCCGGGTGCAGCTCGCGGCTTACATAGGTGAAGGCCGAGCCGCCTTCGGGGTACTGGCGCGACATGCGTCCATAGCTGATGGAGGTAAAGAGCATGGCTACCAGCGCACAGAGAATCGCGCTGACTACATGGCCGTGGGCTTCTTTATAAATTACCCCGAAGCTGGGCATGGGCGCGGTGGGTTGGATCAGGATGATGCCGTAAAGCACCAGGTCCCAGTACCGAAGGCTGCGTTTTAATGTGGTCTTGCCGGGGGCAACGGTGGATTCTGCGGACATTCCCATCCTCGATACAATGAAGGCCCCTGCATTAGCACAGGCCTCGGCTGCTCTACAGCTTACTTGAAAGCTAGTTGCGAGACATATTTCTTAGTTGTTTTGGCCTTCGGATGCTGCTCTCCGGCTCCTATGAAAGAAACTATTACGAAATAAAGTGGCATATTGAATCGATTTAATATCAGGAGATATAGCGGCAAGAGGCATTTGTCAAGAAAAAATCGCTTAATCATCCATGAATGAAAACGGGCACGGATTTCCGGATATGGACAAGATTGATCCGATAAAAGCTTGTGTTGAGCCGTATATCCATCAGCACAGCTATAATTACGCACATTTGGACTGGCGCACACAGGCGACAGTCGGACCCCATTTTTCCAACTGCCCCAAAGGATGGTGAGGCTTTGCGATTGATCCCAATCGGAGCACTCGCGATCTTGTGCTTGGCGACAAACGCTTATCCTCAATGCGTCGCGCCAGCACTCCGGGCTGATTCGCAATCCAGCCGTTGGCAGGTCCGGCGGGATGCCTTTGAGCGGATCGTAGGTGAACCCGCAATTTTATCGTGCCCCGCAACTCGTAATACGCTTATCAAGCTCCAAGAACGCGAGGATGCTGCCTCGGAAAGTGTTTCCCCTGACCTATACGAAGATGATGAGTATGTGGCTTATAGTGAGGCGCTGACATCGCAGGTACAGAAGATCGCGATCGAGACAAATTCTCAGGAGGCGTGGAAGTCACTCGTCTCTATGAGGTACAGCGGCGACTCCCCCTATGGAAATTGGCTGAGTCTCCATAGGGGACCGCTGCCTTTCCTGATTCGGCAGCTTAGTAGCCGAAGCTTCGCCCGTCGCGGGACCGTGGTGGAAGTAATTTCTCTGCGGCTATTTCGCAGCCGATCCGCGCATTCAGGCTCGCAAAGCTATGTACCTCCGAAGCAATTTCTGTATTTGAAATCACAAATACGGCTGATGGCCAAGACGGATGTTGCTTTTGTCAGTCAAGGGGCCTGCATGGGGCTCGGTTTGATAGGAGATAAGGCGGACATTCCGCTCCTGCAGTCCATTGCCGACAGTAAAGATCGGGATCCAACTACAAGGAAAATTGCCCTTGACGCGATCCATCAGATACAGGGTGATCCGCGGGCGATCTTCAGGCTGCGGACGGCGAGCGAATAGGGGGCAGAGCTGGAAAGCGGGACGTTTGCGGAGCGTCTTTGCCCATGCTAAACTTTGAATCTGTACCCCCTGATTGCGAACGCCTTCGTGTGTCCGAAACAGGTTCAGGTGCAGGCTGTTTTGGGCTGGCGTAGCTCAGTTGGTAGAGCATCTGATTTGTAATCAGACGGTCGGGGGTTCAAGTCCCTTCGCCAGCTCCAGACTACGCCGACAGGGCAGGGTGTAAGCAGGGTTTGCCGGTCACTTTCGGAGCGAAAATCCCTCAACCAGCGCAGAGTGTTTTTAACCGGAGTTCGTATCCGGAATGCCGGTGGGTGTCTCGCGGACGGGTTTCAGGCAGGCGAAGGCTTGCAAGGGCATGCACAGGTGGCCGAGCGGTTAATGGCAGCAGACTGTAAATCTGCCGCTCCTTGGAGCTACGGAGGTTCGAATCCTCCCCTGTGCACCAGATATTTGAAGGTGGGTGAAAGGCAGGAACGTCGCGAATGGCGGTCGCAGGCGGAAGGCGCAAGGCAATCGCGCTGGCCGGGCTGGCAATTCTGGCGGCGCTGGCCTGGTACACGATGGATGCAGGCAAGGTGCGCATCCTGGTCATGATTTTGCTGGGCGGATTTGCTCTTCGCATCGCGCTTACGGGCGACCGTTCGCGGTACGATGAGAAGAGAGAGCCGGAATAGGTTTGGCGGGTAAATGGCAAAGCGCGCGCCGCATGCGCGAGCAAAATAATGGGCGAGAGCAGTTCACTGCGACGCTTTGTAAGAAGGGCTGATGTAGCTCAGTTGGTAGAGCACTCCCTTGGTAAGGGAGAGGTCACCGGTTCAATCCCGGTCATCAGCTCCAGAAATTCAGCTATTAGCCGTTAGCTATTAGCTTCTAGTCGGGTCGCTGGAGTGTTGGCGGCCTTTTCGTTGTGGAAACCGCTGCTTAGTGAAGCAGCAGGAAGCAGCTAGAAGCTAAAGGCTGGCAGCTAAGAGCTGCGGTAACGCGGGAGTAACTCAGTGGTAGAGTCACAGCCTTCCAAGCTGTTGGTCGCGGGTTCGATTCCCGTCTCCCGCTCCAGAGGTTGATTGCAGAGTACGAGAGGAAGCAGGATGTTCGAGCAGGCAGCGCTTACAGTACGGGACGAGAAGACCTTTGCCGAGGTGCATGGCGCGCTGGACGCGGCCTTTGGCCTGCAGCGCGTAGAGGATTTTCTGCGCAGCGTGCAAAAGAACAAGCTGCGCGCGCGCCAGTTTGAGGCGATCCTTGCCAGTGGACTGCTCGGCCCGGAAGCACAGGCAAAGTATGCGGCGCTGGGCGACGCCGACCGTGGTCAGATTCGTGAGCAATACCTGAGTATGGTCGAAAAGGTTGACCCGGCGATCCGGGCAAAGTTTCTGAAGGTGTATGCGTACTACTGAGGCGTAGATTACCGGCAGCTGTAGGCGCAAAACAAAGTATTTGCATTAGGAGAAAAGTATGGCGAAGGAGAAGTTTGACCGATCGAAGCCGCATGTGAACGTGGGGACGATAGGGCACATTGATCACGGGAAGACGACGTTGACGGCGGCGATCACGATGGTGTTGTCGAAGCACAACCCGAACAACAAGTTTCGGTCCTTTGACACGATTGATAACGCACCGGAAGAGCGGGAGCGGGGCATTACGATTGCGACGGCGCACGTGGAGTATGAGACCAAGAACCGT
>JBARHV010000312.1:0-2204 GCA_049799415.1 Silvibacterium sp. | reverse complement strand
CACCCGGACAACGGCCGCAAGGCGCTGTTCCTCAATCCGGTGCGCATGGAATCGATCGCCGGCATGGACGACGGCGAGGCGCTCAAGCTGATCGAGGAGCTGATGCGGCACGCCACGCAGAGGAAATACGAGTACCGGCACAAATGGCGTCACGGCGACTGGGTGATCTGGGACAACCGCAGCGTCATGCACCAGGCCAACCCCGACTACGACATGCGCGAGCGCCGTTACCTCTATCGCCTCCTGCTCAAGGGCGAAGTGCCGGCCTGACGGCGGGCGCGGGCTTTATCGCCAAGGAATGGTCTTCTGGACGCCGCGACCAATCGAGCATGCGCATTGCGTCGCCTGCAGCATTTGCAGCATGACATTTTTAAAAGGCCGGTGCGCCCGCATTTTTATTGAAAATTGAGCGTGGACGCGCCACTTCAAAGCGCCGTTGCGCATCGGCGCAGAGTGAGGGCGTCTTCGTGTCGGCCATTCCCAATATCGTTAATATCGCCGGAGTTCTGATCGGAATCGTCTTCGGCGCCGTCGGTCTGCTCAGCGGCTTTTGCCTGACCACCGGACTGCGCGATTGGTGGACCAAGGGCGACGGCGTGCGCATCCGCAGCTTCGCGCTGGCGCTTGCGGTGGCGATCGCCGGCAGCCAGGCGCTGGCGGCCTCCGGCCTCGTCGATCTCGGCCAGTCGATCTATTTGCAGCCGTCGTTTTCGGCAGCGCTCGTCCTGTTCGGCGGCCTGTTGTTCGGCTACGGCATGGTGGCCGCGAATGCCTGCGTATCGCGCGCGCTGGTGCTGGTCGGCCGCGGCAATCTGCGCTCGCTCTTCGTGGTCATGATCGTCGGCTTGACCGCGCAGATGACATTGAAGGGCCTGATCGCTCCGGCGCGGCTCGCTTTCCTGCATTGGTCGCAGATGACGCCGCAGAGCGTTTCGCTGCCCGATCTGGTTTCCGCCCACGGGCTCAGCGGCGCTTCCGCGCGGCTCGTTGCGGCTGCGCTGGTGTGCGGGCTTCTGTTGTTGTTCGCGTTTGCGCATGCGCCGTTTCGCCGATCCTCCGGACAAATCGCGGGCGCGATTGTCATTGGGCTGCTGATCCCGGCCGGCTGGTTCGCCACCGGCTATCTCGGCGCCGATCCGTTCAATCTTGCGCCGGTCGCCTCGCTCACTTTCGTGGCGCCGAGCGCCGACAGCCTGCAATATGCGATGTTCTCCACCGGAACGGCGCTGAGCTTCGGCGTCGCTGTGGTCGCCGGCGTGCTCGTCGGCAGCTTCGTCACCGCGCTCGTGAGCCGGCGCTTCGAGTGGGAAGGCTACGGCTCGGCGCGCCACATGCTGCGCTCGATCGGCGGCGCGGCGTTGATGGGGTGCGGCGGCGCCATGGCCTATGGCTGCACCATCGGCCAGGGGCTGACCGGCCTGTCCACATTGGGCTTCCCGTCAATGCTGGCCGCGACCGGAATAGTGCTCGGCGCGGCAGCCGCCTTGCGCAGCCCCGTTCGCATCGCGGGGCTGGCGAGCGCCTAATCCTACCTTTGCGGCAGCGCGACGCCGCTAAGCTCGGCGCAGTAGTCGAGCAGCCCGTCCTGCAAATCGGCGCGCTCGGCGGCGGGATTGGCGCGCTGGCGCCGCTGATGATAAAAATACCGGCCGGTCACGGCGGCTTCCGCATCGTCGCTGACCGCAAGCCACGCCTGGGTGAGCGTGCCGAGCTTAAGGTCGTCGGGCGCGCCGCTTCCGCCCATCTTGGTCGCCACCCATCCCGGCGTCATGGCATTCGACTTCACTGCCGGCCAGCGCCGCGCCACCGCGAACGCCAGCATGACGTCGAACAGCTTGCTGTCCGAATAGGCCTGCGAGCCGTTCCAGTGCCGCTTGATCCATTGGGCATCGTCAAGGCGCGCGTCCCCGCCCATATGCATGCCCGAGCTGAGATAGATCAGCCGGTCGGGCCGCGCGATCAAAGCCGTCAACAGATAGGGCGCCAGCACGTTGACGGCGAAGAGTTGCGACAAACCGTCTTCGGTTTCGCTGCGCGGCCGTCGCGAGCCGACGCCTACGTTATGGATGACCACGTCGTGCCGCCCGAGCGCGTTGACTCCTTCGGCGACAAGCCGCGTCTCCCTGATGCTCGACACGTCGCCGACCACGACCGCCTCAGCTCGCGGCAGTGCGCGGCGCGCGCCGCATTGCGCGCGTGCAATG
>JBARHV010000311.1:0-2455 GCA_049799415.1 Silvibacterium sp. | reverse complement strand
GCCCGATATACATCGCGGAGGGTGGCTCTAAGAGCATGATTCGGTATATCTCAGAGAAGGGATATCTGGGCTACTACAAGAATCTCGATCCCCAAACCGAGTTGCGCTATCCGCAGGATTTCTTCGCATCGATTGCGGTGCTGTCGTCTCTCGCAAATAGTTCGATGCCGCGCGATCTACTTTTGAGGTGTGGCGGCTTCGATGAGGATATCCTCGCGGCCGAGGACCTGGAACTGGGTTTGAGAATGTGGAGACTGGGAGTGCCATTCCGCTTTCGGCCTTCTGCAATCGTACATGAATTCTATGTAAAGACGTCGAACCAGTATCTCCGTGGGCAGGCGGTCGCGCTCGGCTCGGGAGATCTGCGCGCGTGCAGAAAACATCCGGAGTACCGCCCCTACTCATCGTTGTCTTCCTTTGGGGAGACACCCGTCGGCAAGAGATGGCTGAGGAATCTGATCATGCGGTTCCCGGTGTCTCCCGTGCGGCTTCTCTCTTTACCTCTTTATCTTGAGGAGCACTTCTATCGCTTCCCATCTTTGCGGAGCATTGGCGAGCGCCTGTTTCTAATGTCTGAGAGAATAACGCGCCTACGGAGCGGGCTCGTGTCTGTTGGCTCATGGCAGAAGCTCAAGGAAGAATACGACCGGCAAGTCCCGTGTCTCATCTACCACCACGTAGGACCAGCGCAGCCGGGCGCAATGCGCGAGTGGACGATCTCGCCGGAGCAGTTTGAGCGGCAGATTGGCTGGCTCGCGGACAAAGGGTACGTCGGCATTCGGCCGTCGGACTGGCAGTGCTGGCGCCGGGATGGTACCGGACTTCCTTCGAAGCCGGTCCTGATTACTCTGGATGATGCCTACGCCGACACGGCTGAGTTCGCCTTGCCGATCTTGAAACGCTACGGATTTGGAGCGGGTGTGTTCGTTGTGACAGCACGTATTGGTCGGACCAATACGTGGGATGAGGCGCAGGGAAGCGGCACACTTCATTTAATGACTGCCGAGCAGATTCGTTCCTGGTCGGGGCAGGGAATCGAGTTTGGGGCGCACAGCAGGACACACGCAGATTTGACGCAACTGACGACGCAGGAACTCAATGCCGAAGTGAAAGGCAGCAAGGACGATTTGGCCGCTCTCCTCGGGACAGTTCCAACTGCGTTTGCCTATCCCTTTGGCTGCCACTCTGAGGCAGTCTGTAAGGCGGTACGAAAGGAATTTGATTTGGCGTTCGGTTCTGAGGAAGGAATGAATTACCTTCGGACCGACCCCTACCTTTTGCATCGCGTACCGATCGGACCGGCGACATCACTTTGGGCGCTCTCTTGGATTGTGCGCAGGGGGGGGCTTCAGCAAATCCGCGACTGGCGTGTCCGCGTCGGACTGCGGACGAGGGTCAAAAGGGCGCTGGGTTTGAATTAGGTTTAATGAAGGTCTCGGCCAATTGCCCAGGTTCCGAATGAGCGAACTGATGCTGGTTTCAAGTAATGCGCGGAATTGTAGCGGTTTTGACGAATCTGGAGATGCGCGTTATAAATGTTGATGACATCGAAGTAAGTTTCATGTCATCACTACTGCGCCGTTTGGTGCGCAGTGCAAACTACAACCGAATCGTCAGGATGCTCGGGAAGGCGGTGAAACTCCGCCACTGCCCCGCAACTGTGAACGCCTCGGCCTGTATCTTCGTCATTTGATTCAGGCCAGAAAGCCAGACAGGGTGCCTTTGTTGATGCAAGGGCACTCAAAACCACTGGAGACAGGCCCCGAGAGGCCCGTTTCTGGGAAGGTGACTGGTGAAGGCGTGAGTCAGGAGACCGGTCCTTGGCGCCAGAACCCGCTTGCGTTCCGAGGGGAACGAAGGAGCCATCGTGAGCCACTCCAGATCTATACGCAGGATCCCTGCGAACCTTTTCCTGGTTGTTTTCCTAGCGATCGCCAATCTTGCTTGCGGGGCCGCCGAAATCAGCGGCGTGGTGACGGACACCGCTGGCTCCCCAATTGCCGGGGCAACGGTTGTTCTCTTCCACAACAAAACTGTCGTGACTTCCAAGGTTACCGGGAGTGATGGCAGTTTTCAGCTCACGACCGGTATTGAAGGCCGATTTTATCTTGTAGTGACCGGCCAAACCTTTCGCCAACTGGAAACGCCAGGATTCTATGCTGGACGATTCGACAATCTGGAACACAACCTGGTCCTTGAGCCGGCGTGGGTGCACGAATCGATTGTGGTGGCTGCCACGGGGACTCCGACGCCGCAACCGCAGACCAGCGCGGCGACCAGCGTGCTGGGGCCGCAGGATATTGAGCTTCGAGACGATCTGGTGAGCGCGTTGCGACTCATGCCCGGCACTGTTGTCGCACAGACGGGCCAGCGCGGGTCGCAGGCGTCGCTGTTTATTCGAGGAGGCGACTCAGACGCCAACAAGATCCTCTTGGATGGCGTGAGCGCCGGCGAT
>JBARHV010000310.1:0-3689 GCA_049799415.1 Silvibacterium sp. | reverse complement strand
GTCTTTACGCGGCGCGCGTCGAGGCGGCGCAGGGTGCGGCGTGCGGCTTCGGCGCCGACGGATTCGGGCGTGTCGAGTTTTTTGAGCGAGCGCGCATAGGTGTACCAGTAGTCGCGCTGCATTTCGCCGCTTTGGCCGAGCGCGATGGGACTGGCGGAGATGGAGCAGGAGGAGGCGCGATAAACGCCCGAGAATCCGCGCGAGTTAGCGAAGACTTTGCGGCCGGTGTTGGCGTCGAAGCTGCCTCCGTCGCTGTTGGTGATGCGGGTGTCGGCGGCGAGGGCTGCAGCTTCCGCACGGCGAGCGTACTCGATGCGTTCCGCTGTGGGCAGGGAGTAGACGTCTTCTTCATAGAGCTGCAAATCACCTTCAAGTTGGCCGAATTCGCTCGCGTCGGCGAGTCCGGCGAAGGGATCTTCGGAGGTGACGCGGACGAGGGCCATGGCTCCACTGACCAGATGCTCGATGCCTTCAGCGGAGAAGTCGCTGGTAGTGGTGCTGGCGACTCGATAGCCGTTGTTACTGGCTATCAACACGCGCAGCCCCATGCCGCGCGAGCCGGATTCCTTGAGCGTTTCCACCTGGCCCATGCGGACGGTGGTGGAAAATTCGTCGCCTTCGCGGATGGTCACTTCGGCGTCGCTGGCTCCGGCCTTGACGGCTTTGGAGACGATGTCGGCGGCGAGGGTGCGGAGGTCGGTGGTGACCAATTGGGTTTTGGGCATTGGCTCAGAAATTTCCATAGCGTCCTACATCACTTGTTAAATTTCTCAATGAATGAAGCTTTTCTCGCAAAAATAATATATTTGCCCTTGATCGTCTCTTCCTTGGCGTGTCCACAGGTGTTCTCTTCCGTAAAACCCTTATCAATGACGGTCGCGACCGAAACATATGGAACTATTCGGGGTGTGATATGTCTGCAAGTGACCCACCATTCGGTGGCTACGAAAATGTACGCAGAGGGATCGAGTTGAAGGTAAAAATTGCCTTCGCTGTCCGTCTTGTACTCTGTTGCGTCTTTCTCACCTTTAATTTGCACCGACACTCGTTCATTAGGAACTCGATTGCCATTTCGGGCGTTCAACACGCGCACTTGAATAGATTGAGCCTGAATAACGGTGTGGCCCACCATCAAAATCGCCGTAACTGCCAGAGACGCGAAGATCGATCGTAAGCTGCTCATAGTAGATCAAAACCCATCTTAATTTGCGAGCTATCTACTGGCCTGTTCCGCCTACGGTCATGCGGTCGAGTTTTACGGTGGGCATGCCGACGCCGACGGGGACGCTCTGGCCGTCTTTGCCGCAGGTGCCTACGCCCTCGTCGAGTTGCAGATCGTTGCCAACCATGGAGACGTACTTGAGCGCTTCGGGGCCGTTGCCGATGAGGGTGGCGTCGCGTACCGGGGCGGTGATTTTGCCGTCTTCGATGAGGTAGGCTTCGCTGGCGGAGAAGACGAATTTGCCACTGACGATATCGACGGAGCCTCCACCGAAGTTCACGGCGTAGAGGCCGCGCTTTACGCTGCGGAGGATGTCTTCGGGCGCGTCCTGCCCGGCGAGCATGTAGGTGTTGGTCATGCGCGGCATGGGGATTTGCTGATAGCTTTCGCGGCGTCCGTTGCCGGTGTGGGGCATGTTCATGAGGCGCGAGGATAGCTTGTCGCTGAGATAGGTTTTGAGAACGCCGTTTTCGATCAGCACCGTCTCCTGCGTGGCGGAGCCCTCATCATCCACGTTGAGTGAGCCGCGCCTTCCCGGCATTTTGCCGTTGTCTACGACTGTGACTTTGGAGCTGGCTACCTGCTGTCCGATGAGGCCGGAGAAAGCCGAGGTCTTGCGGCGATTGAAGTCGGCTTCGAGGCCATGCCCTACGGCCTCGTGCAGCAGGACTCCGGGCCATCCGGGGCCGAGGACTACTTCCATTTCGCCTGCGGGGGCGGCGACGGCTCCAAGTTGCAGGATTGCCTGCCGGGCGGCCTCTTCGGCGAAGTGCTCGGGCGTTTTTTCGGTCTGGAAGAAGTCGATTTCGACGCGGCCACCTCCGCCTGAGGTTCCGCGCGCCGTTTTTTCTGCGTCTTTCGCGAGAACGAATACGCTAAGACGGGCAAGGGGCTGGGTGTCGCTGGCGAAGGTACCGTCAGAGGCGGCGATGAGGATGCGCCGCAGCTCGTCGGAGTAGCTTGCGCGCACCTGGGTGATGCGCGGGTCATAATTACGAGCGCAGTGGTCGGCGCGCATGACGAGGTCGAGCTTGGTGGAGAGATCGGTGTCGAGATCGATGGCTGG
This sequence comes from Silvibacterium sp., assembly GCA_049799415.1. Taxonomy (GTDB): domain Bacteria; phylum Acidobacteriota; class Terriglobia; order Terriglobales; family Acidobacteriaceae; genus Silvibacterium. The sequence continues at coordinate 1,401 of JBARHV010000310.1, read as the reverse complement.
AGCGGGGTAGAGGCTGGGCGTTTTTGTTTCTGTGAACCCAGCAACGGGCTGTTTGGCCGGGCCGCTGGCGATCAATGCCGCAGTTCGCGCGGCGCGGAGCAGACGGTCGGCGGAGAGATCGTCTGTGTAGGCGTATCCGGTGCGCTCGCCGCTAAGGACGCGGATGCCGCAGCCCGCGCTGACGCCCTGGCTGGCGGACTTCACGAGAGACTCGTCTACGCCAATCGAAGTGGATGCAATCGATTCGAAATAAAGGTCGGCGTAGTCGCCTCCGGCGGAGAGAGCTTCGCCAAGGCAGCGCTCAAGGAGGCGTTCGGTAATGCCAAATTTGTCGAAGAAGTATTTTTTGTGCTGCTGAGCGTTTGCCGGCAGAGTCGTCATAATGTCCTGAAGATTGGATGAGCCTACTGTGATTTTAGGCTCACAGGCCTGATTTGAGGGAAGTGCAAGATGTCGGCTGTATGAACATGTTCCAAATCTTCTACATCATGAAGCTATGCTTTCTTGCTACCATCTGGGTATGAAAAAGCTACTTCTGCTTGCCGCGGTGATGGCGTTTTCGGCTTCGGCGTTTGCCGCGACCCACCACCATCACCACCATCACCACCACAACCATCACCCTGCTGCGCAGGCCTGATCCGGGTCACGCCTGGCGGCCGATGCCGGGCGTGGCACGTTCCGGCTGAAGGTGCTATCACTCAAAGTATGGCAAATTCCGCTCCCGATCCTCGCTATCCTCTTGGTCCATCTCCGCGTCCTGAATCTATCGACGCGGCGCAGATTCCCCACTACATTGCTTCCTTGGCTGCTCTGCCGGAGAATTTGCGTTCGGCGGTGTACGGCCTGAGCGAAGCGCAGCTCGACACGCCCTATCGCGAGGGCGGATGGACGGTGCGGCAGCTCGTACATCATATTGCCGATAGCCACATGAATGCTTATATCCGCACGCGCCGGGCGTTGACTGAAGACTGGCCGGTGGTGAATAGCTACGACGAAAAGCTCTGGGCCGAACTGGCCGATGCGCGCACGCTTCCGGTGGCGGTTTCGCTGGAGCTTCTTGAGCCGCTGCATCGTCGTTGGGTTGCGCTTTTCAAGTCGCTGACCGCAGCGGACTGGCAGCGCGGCTACCAGCACGCTGAGCGGGGACGCTCGACCCTGCTGCAGGTGCTCGCTCTTTACGAGTGGCATTCTCGGCATCACGAAGCCCATATCGCGCAGTTACGAAAGAGTAAGGGCTGGTAGCAATTCGCTTGCGCGTGCGGTGACGGGGCGCATTTCATTGAAGAAATGCCCCTTGCCGCCGCTGAAGTTCCTGCTACCGAGTTGGCCCGTGCGCTGGAAGATTTTTTTGCCGAGTATCCGCGGGCCGCAGTGCTGGAAGACGGCCATGCGCTTTTTGAT
>JBARHV010000309.1:0-24915 GCA_049799415.1 Silvibacterium sp. | reverse complement strand
GTGATATTCACGCGCCTCCTGCTCGGAGCCGCGTGGCGGGCGTGTGGTCCATGAAACGGAAAATTGAAGATTTTCAACCAGCGAACGGAGCTGGTTCACCAGAGTAGATTTGCCCGAACCCGAGGGCGCCGAGATGAGAAACAGGATGCCGGCCAAAGTGCTGATCTTCTCCTTAAAAAGCTAAAGACGTACTGGTTGACTTTTTTGAAAGCGAAAAACATTTTGTTTCTTTTTTCTGAAAGCGCTTTGCTTGTTTTTCTTTATTCCAAGTTCTGAACCTGTTCGCGCAGTTTCTCGATTTCAGATTTCATGCTGAGGCCGAGCTCGGTGATGCGCGGTCCATTTCCGGCGACTCCACCGGTTTTTGAGAGCAGCGTGTTGGCCTCGCGGTTCATCTCCTGCATGAGGAAATCGAGCTTTTTGCCGATTTCGCCTCCGTTCTCGATCATGGCGCGGAAGTGATCGATGTGCGTGCGCAGGCGTGTTACTTCTTCGTCCACATCGCTGCGTTCGGCGATCAATGCCGCCTCCTGCAGAACGCGGTCGCGGTCGAAGGAGTTGTCGAGCATTGCCGTAAGGCGCTGGCTGATGCGCTCGAAATATGCCTGCTGCACATCTTCGCGCAGACCCGCGGACTCATCGACGAGCTTGCGCAGACGGTTGAGACCGGCCAGCAGATCCTTTGCGAGTGCGTCTCCTTCCTGCGCGCGCATGGTGTTCAGCGACTCGACCAGCAGATCTATTTCACGGAGCACGGCTGTTTCAACCGCCTGGTTTTCTTCCTCGGAGACGCGCTCTCCGTTATTCGAGGAACGACCGTCTCCGCTGAAGACACCGGGGAGACGGAAGATGGCGTTCAAATCGGGTTCGCAGGTGAGCTTATGCTTTGCAGCGATTTCGCGGAAGACCGCAATGTAGCTGGCGATCAGGTCTGCATCGTAGCTGCTTTCGCTTCGCTGGCCGCGGTCCAGGTTCAGCGTGACCTCGATGTGGCCGCGCACAAGTTGCTGCTTGAGCAGACGGCGCAGTTGCATCTCCAGAGCATCCATACCGGCGGGCAGCCGCAGATGCAGGTCGAGAAAGCGATGGTTCACGCTTTTGAGGCTGAGGGTAAAACCGAGTGCGTCGGAGATGCGGCTGGAGACGCGCGCGAAGCCGGTCATAGAATGCACGCTCTTTTTGGCCGCCGCGACGGGCTTGATTACGGGAGCTGAACTACTCATGCTTCCGCCTTTCCGGTAAGCGCGGGCTCGGGAGGGTCCAGATCCGGCGCGTCCATAAACTGCAATTTATAAAGCTTCTGATAGATCGGTGAGATGCGGAGCAGTTCCTCGTGCGGGCCGATGGCGGTGATGCGTCCGCTTTCGAGCACCACGATGCGCGTGGCACGGCGCACGGTGGACAGGCGATGGGCAATGACCACGACGGTGCGGTCCACCATGAGGTTGCTGAGGGCGATCTGCACCAGCGACTCACTCTCGGCGTCGAGCGCGGACGTGGCCTCGTCGAGAATGAGCACGGGCGCGTTCTTGAGGATGGCGCGAGCAATGGCCAGGCGTTGACGCTCGCCGCCGGAAAGGCGAAAACCCTTTTCGCCGATGATGGTGTCGTAACCCTCGGGCATGCGCAGAATGAAGTCGTGGGCCAATGCCGCTTTGGCCGCATTGATGACACTGGAGAGAGGAACATCCGGCTGGCCGTAAGCGATGTTGTTGCGCACCGTGTCGTTGAAGAGAATGGTCTCCTGCGTGACTTTGCCGATCTGCTCTCGTAAAGATTTCAGGCTTACGTCGCGCAGATCGTAGCCGTCGATGAGCACGCGACCTGTGGTCACGTCGAAGAAGCGCGGAATGAGGTTGACGAGCGTTGACTTGCCCGCCCCGCTGGGTCCGACGAGCGCGATGACCTCACCCATGCGAATCTCAAGGTTGACGTTGTGCAGCACTTCCTTTTCGCCTTCGCTGGTGCTGTAGGCGAAGCCTACATCTTCGAGGCGGATGCTGCCGTGGAATTCCTTCAGCGCGTGCGGATGCCTCTTCTCAAGGATCGGATCCTGGTCGTCCATGAAGTCGAAGATGGCGGACGAGGCTCCGACGGCCTGCTGGAAGCTGTTGTAATACGTCGCGAACTTGCGCACGGGATCGTAGAGCTTGAAGAGCGCCACGATGAAGGTGAAGAACATACCGGTCGTCATGGCATGGCTGTTGATGGCTCCACGACCCAGCAGCAGCAAACCGGCAATCGCAATTGCGCCGATGAGGTCCATGAGAGGAGAGCTGATGGCCTGCGCTCGCACGGTACTCAGGTTGGCGCGGAAGAGACGGCGCGCAGCCTTGCGGAAGCGCAGCAGCTCCCAGAACTCCATGTTGAAGGCCTTCACGATGGGGTTGCCGGTGATGGTCTCGTGCAGAATGTTCTGGATTTCGGCGAGCTTGTCCTGACCTTTGCGCGTGGTGAGGCGAACGCCGCGTCCAATGCGGCGCATGGAACTGATGACGACCGGGACAAAGATGAGCAGCACCCAGGCGAGTTTGCCACCGAGAGCGATGACCACAATGGTCATGAAGATCAGGGTGAAGACCTGCTGGAGAAAGTCGGAGAGCACGGAGGCCATGGCGTACTGCACGCGCTCGATATCGGTGATGAGGGCCGAAAGCAGGGTTCCGGTGGCGTGCTTCTGAAAGAAGGAGACGGAGCGGCGCAGGATGGCTTCGTAGAGATCATCGCGCAGGTCGGTGATCATGCCGAAACCCGCGTAGTTGGCGAGGTACGTTCCAGCGTAGTCGCAGATGCCCTTCAGAAGCGTGGAGACAATGAAGAGGAAAGCGACGACGGTCCAGTCATTATGGAGATGCGATGGGACCAGGTGGTCGAAGTTGATGTGGAAATGAACTCCGAACCGCGAAACCATGTTGAGCTGCCCATGGTCCGCGCCGGGGTGCAGTACATTGTCAAAGATGGGCGTGATGAGCAGAATGCGGAAGGCGTCGAAGAGACCGACTCCGGCGGCAAGGACCACGGAAGCCAGCGCCTGCCACCAGTAACGGCGCGCATAATGCAGCAGGCGACCCACTCGTTTCATTCGCAATCCTGCTGACGGTGGCGGCGCAGAAGCAAAGATGGCCGGGATTGCGGAATCATCTGGCTATTTTAAGTCATATTGCAGCAGCAGGGACTTTATCGAGGCATATCGCGGTGCGCGGTCTTGGCCTGATAGCCCTTTTCCGCGAGCCGGTGGCGCATCTCTTCGGCGATCATGACCGAGCGGTGCTGGCCTCCGGTGCAGCCGAAAGCGATAGTGAGATAGCTCTTGCCCTCGCGGATGTAATGCGGCAGCAGGAACAGCAGCAGGTCGCTCACGCGGTCGAGAAATTCCTTTGTCTGCGGAAACTGGTTCAGATAACCAATGACCTTCTTGTCGCGCCCGGTGAGCTTGCGGAACTCGGGCACAAAATGCGGATTGGGCAGGAAGCGCACGTCGAAGACCAGATCGGCTTCGAGCGGAACGCCATGCTTGTATCCGAAGCTGATGGAGGAGACGAGCAGGCTGTTGCCGGTGGAGTCGCGCCGGAACTGGTTCTGGATGTAGGCGCGCAGTTCATGGACATTGAAGTTGGTGGTGTCGATGACCACATCCGCCGCCTTACGGACCGGCGCAAAAAGCTTGTGCTCGGCCTGAATGGCCTGGCTGACCATCTCTCCATGCCCCAGAGGATGCGGGCGGCGCGTCTCAGAGAAGCGGCGCAGGAGCGCGGCCTTCATGGCCTCAAGATAGACGACTTTTACGGAGAGCTTGCGGCGAATCTCTTTCAGGATGGCGGGAAAACGCTCCAGACCGCGACCCTCGCGGGCATCGACGACGATCGCGGCCCGGGTAATCTCGACTGATTGCGAGACCAGTTCGGCGAAGCTCGGGAGCAGTTCTACCGGCAGATTGTCGACGGCGTAGAAGCCCATATCCTCAAAAGCTTTGAGCGCGGAGAGTTTGCCGGAGCCGGAGAGACCGGTAAGGATGACCAGCTCACGCACACCGTCAGGGTGGACAGGAATGTCCGACGCCTGGACGGCTGGCTTTGGAGCCGTTTTCGACCGTCGCTTTGTTCCGGACACCTTGTTTCGATCAGTCTTTTTGGGCGGGGCCATGCGCTCCATCCTAGCAGGGTGCTGGCCGCACGGGCGACTGCGCTTCGCGCCAAAGGACAAGAGACCTCAGGCTGCTTTAGCCTGTGCAATCCTCTTCGCTTTTGGCTTTCTCAGGCTTGCCTCCCACAGGTCGCGCTGCATCTGCAACGCCAGCCACATCTGCGGGTCGGTGTTGAAGGTCTGGCTGAGGCGCAAGGCCATCTCTGCCGAAACTCCGGCATGACCATTCAGAACCCTTGACAGCGCGGTGCGGGTCACTCCCAGATGCTCGGCCACCTCCTTCACGGTATGGCCAGTCATGTACGAGGCCAGAATCCGGCCAGGGTGCGAAGGATTGTGCATCATCGCCATAACGATCTCCTAGTGATAATCCCTGTAGTCCACGAGAATCGCATCCTCGCCCTCAAACGCGAAGGTGAGCCTCCAATTACGATTTACCCAAACAGCATACTGTCCAGCTTCTTTACCCTTGAGCGGGTGCCATCCCCAGCCGGGAATGTTCATTTGTTCCGGAGACTTGACCACGTTCAGCAAGGTAAGCTGATCGGCAAGAACCGCCTCATGCCTGGGCTGAATTCCGGCTTTCGATCCCGTCAGAAAGAACTTCTTCAGACCGGCATGCCGGAACGATTTGATCATGCGTGTAGCGTAACGCTATGCTACACGCATGTCAAGTAGAACAGACCCTGCATCCATCTTCAACTTTCAGCTTTAGCGGCACATGGGACGGCGAGTCCTATGGAGCTTCGATCAGCTCCATTTTGCCGTCGCGCTTGCGGTGCAGCACCTTTACGTCTCCCTTGCTGTCGCGGAAGACGAAGACGTCGCGGTCGCGGAACTCCGCTTCCTTGACGGCCTCTTCGAGCGTCATGGGGCGCAGAGCGACGGAATCCGTTGAGCGGATGATGTGCGGCTCATTGACTGGATTTCTTGCCGGAAAGCTGTGCACGGTCACCGGAATGATCGGCTTGCTGCGGCCGTTTCCATTGGACCTGGCCGCCGGAGCGGATGCTGCCTCCTCAGTTTGCGGCTTTGCTGGACGACGCGGGCGCAAAAGCTGCGGCTCTGCAGTGAGCTTCTCTTCCTTGGGCTGGCGCTTTTTGGCCTGAAGCTTTTTGCGGGCGCGGATAGCCTGCGTCTCTGCTTTTACGAGCGCGTCGCGCAGTGAGGTCTCCATGCTGGTCGATTCCGAGACGCCGACTATCTTACTCAGCCGGGTTTTGATGGTGACCTCCGCCGTATGGCGGTATTTCGTTGCGCTGAGGATGATGTGCGCGCTGGTTGCCTTGCCAAGAATCTTTACGATCCGCTCAATGCCCGTTTCCGCCAAGGTGCGGAGGCTGCGTGTAACGGTGACCTGCCGGCCGGTGTATTCGATCTGCATCGTAGAGCTCCCTTCAGAAAGAACTGTTCTGCCAGGAATGGAGATTCTATACCGTCCCCGGCTTGTTGATCCGTCTACTTTCGGATGCGGCGCTGATGGGTGCTGGGAATGCGCAGGTCTTCACGGTATTTGGCCACAGTGCGCCGGGTGACTTCAATTCCCTGCTCCTGCAGCATAGACGCGATGTGATCGTCGGTGAGCGGCTTGCTGGGATCTTCGTCTTCGATCAGCTTTTTTACCCTGCGCTTCAACAGCATCAGCGGAGTTCCGGAGCCTTCCGGACCGTTGACACCCTCGGAGAAGAAAAACCGCAGCTCGTAGACTCCCTGCGCGGTGTGGACATATTTATTGGAAACGGCGCGGCTTACAGTGGAGGGGTGAACGCCGATTTCCTCGGCCACCTCCTTGATCATCATGGGGCGGAGCGCGTCGACGCCCATCTCGAGAAAATCCTGCTGGCGGCGGACAATGGCTTCGCAAGTGCGGAGGATGGTGTTTTTGCGCTGCTCGATGTTGCGCATGAGCTGGAGCGCGGAGCGATAGCGCTCCTTCACGTAATCCTTGACCTCTTTTTCAGCGCCGGGCTTGGTAAGCATGCGGCGGTAGCCCTGGTTCAGGCGGAGGGTGGGCAGGTCATCCTCATTCATTACGACTACGTATTCTTCTCCGCGCTTTACAAAGGCCACATCCGGTTCGATCAATCTGGCGTCGGAACGGTTGTATCGCTGGCCGGGGCGTGGGTCGAGCGTGCGAATAAAATCGATGGCATGCTGCGCCGCCTCGGTGGTTTTGCCGAGTATCCTCGCCAACTCGCGGGGGTCGCGCTTCTGGAGCAGCTGCAAATGCTTATCGATGATGCAGGTAGCTGCATCGAATATTTCAGTCCGCGCAGATGCGGCACTGTCAGCCGCGGATGCGGCTAATTCGAGGACGCCATTTTCTTCCTCCGCTTCGCCGCTTTCCGCGAGAGTCTCGTGCTCGTCCAGGCTTCGGTCGTGGTTCTGGCGGGCGAAGATCAGATCAAATTCTTTCCGCTGCGCCTCGACCTGGACCAGCAGGCATTCGCGCAGATCGCGCGTGCCTATGCCGACCGGGTCAAGCTGTCGAACGATGGCCATCGCGGTATCCAGATGAGTTTTGGCGCGGTGCAGCATGGCTGGGGTCACACGCGAGAACGCCAGATGGCCATTCTTATTGGCAGCTTCGTCAGGCTGTGGTTCGAGTTGCTCGTGCAGGTAGCCTTCGAGCAGTTCCTCATCGCTGGCGTTCAGGTAGCCGTCTTCGTTTAGATTGCCGATGATGTATTCGGCGGCCTCGCGGATGGCGGGCGTAAGGCTGAGAGAGCCGATCTGCCAGAAGAGGTGATCGGTGAGCGTGCCGGGCTGCGAGAGGAAATTTTCAATCGAGGGGGCTTCGCTGATCTCGAAGTTGTTCGGGGAACGAAAGCCGGGATCAAGGTAATCCTGGAAATATGATCCGAAATCGATCTCGTCGAAGGGGTCGGTCTTCTTCTCTTCTTCGCCTGCGCTGTCGCGCATTTCGGTGGCGCGATCGTGCTCGATTTCCTTGCCGGCTACCTCGTCAAGGAGCGGAACATTCTCTTCCACCTCTTCAAGAACCGGATTCTCCGTAATCTCCGCGTTGATCATCTCCTTCAGCTCGAGCTTGTTCAACGCCAGCACGCTGACCATCTGCATGAGGCCAGGCGTCAATATCTGTCGTTGAGCTACTTTCAAGCTCAGTCTAGGTTGAAGAAGAGTCATTACACCCTATCTAAAAGTTTGCTTAATAGTTACTGCCCAGTTTACATCCAGCAGCTCCGTCAAGGGGTATTTCCTCCCTCATGCTGCCACGTTCCAGGGTCATCCGGCTTGGCAAGACCGGGAAAATCAGCTCAGGGAGAACCCTTCGCCTAAATACAGCCGCCGCACCTCAGGATCGCCGGCGAGGTGCTCCGGAGTCCCGGCGGCGAAGATTCGGCCCTCATTGATAATGTAGGCCCGGTCGGTGACCGAGAGCGTCTCGCGAACATTATGGTCCGTAATGAGAATGCCGATGCCGTCAGATTTAAGTCCGGAGATGATTTCCTGCAGATCCAGGACCGCAATGGGATCGATTCCCGAAAAGGGCTCGTCGAGCAGAATGAACGACGGCTGGATGCACAGGGAACGGGCGATCTCCACACGGCGACGCTCGCCACCGGAGAGCGCGTACCCTCGGGTGCGGCGAACATGGCCGAGATTGAGCTGTTCGATGAGTCTTTCCGTCCGCGAACGGCGCATCTCCTGGGAGATGTTCTGCACTTCGAGCACGGCGAGGATGTTTTCCTCGACGGTGAGCTTGCGAAAGACAGACGGCTCCTGAGGCAGATAACTGATGCCGTACTGGCGAGCGCGCAGATACATGGGAACGCGCGTGATGTCGATGCCGTCAGCCAGAACATTGCCCGAATCGGGAGCGACAAGACCAACGATCATATAGAAGCTGGTTGTTTTGCCCGCGCCATTCGGCCCCAGCAGCCCTACCACCTCTCCGCGGCTTACCTCGACGCTGACGCCGCGAACGACCTGGCGTCCCTTGTAGGACTTGCCGATTTCATCGGTTGAAAGCTTCTGCATCACTTCGGAGTGCGCGTCTCGGTGACGGCACTCGACTGCCCTCCACTCACCACGACGCTATCATCCTGACTATTGAAAATCAACGTGGCCCCGGTGGTCGTACCCTTTACGGCGTCTTCTATGCGCGGAGGGCGTCCGGGCAAGCCGGTAAGCACGTACCGGCCATCGTCGGAAGTGTAGACGAGCTTCTCCCCGACGGCCTTGCGTCCGGGTTGGGTAAGCACGACATGGCCGGTGGCGACGATGCGCTCCAGCTGTGCCTGCTGGCCCTGCGGCTGCTGTGCTTTGGTTGTCTGGTCTTTGTTTGTCTGGTCTTTGTTTGTCTTGGGTGCGGGCGTGAGATAAACCTGCGCCTGATCGGAATGGATGATGCCGTCAGGGTCCTCCGCCGTTACCTCTCCGCGAAAATCGCCGCGGCGGTCGGCGTCGGAATAGAGGAGCGTTTCGCTATGGACGCGCACGACGCTCTGCTGATGTTTTGCGCCGACGGCCGAGGTAAGGTTGGCATCGACGACCGCGCCGGTACTGCCCGGCGCGCCGTGCGCCTTCAGCGTCTGCGGTGTTCGCGTAAGCTCCAGCACCGGGGCCAGGATGGAATTGGCTCCCTGCCACATGCGGGCATCGGTCGAGGCCGCCCCATAAAAAGTGCTGACGTTCGTGGCGTGACGGAGGAGTGCATGGTCCGCCGTGATGTTCACCGGGCCGTCGCCGCCCAGCGAGGGGCCGCTGGCCGCTGGCTGCGCCTTCTGTTGCGTATACGTTGCCTTGACGTTGCCGGCCACGCTGGCATCACCCGAATCGCGGTGGTAGTCGATGCGCACACCCGCAATCTGGAGCGATTGTCCGTCATAGAGGCGCGGACTGCCGGTGAGGTGCAGAATCTGGTCGGAGTCGTGATACTCGGCGTGCTGCGCCCAGGCGGTCAGGGTTGCAGGGTTCGGCGCTCCCGCCTTCTGCTGTGGCTTTTGCGTCAGGACCACATGGCCGTCCTGAATGGCGGTCTCAATTTGCGAGGCCTGCGCGGTATGGGAAGCATTCTCCTGTTTTTTCGACCTGGGCGCCGGCACATTGAAGGTGACCGCGAGACGGTCGCCGGCGCTGGTGTTGGTTGATCCGTCTTTTGCCAGGTCGACGATTTTGGTATGCCCTGCACCGTTCAGCTGCCGTATGGCCCGCCCGTCAGGCGTAAGCAGAGCCAGAAGCTGGTCTCCGCTGATAGTGGTGACCTGCTGCGGGCCTTTGGATGGGATGGTATGCAGGTTCACAGAGGCGTTGCCGGTGGCGAGCGCCTTCTGCGCGATTGCCTTCTTGCCGTCCGGCCCGGGAACGAAGTCTACATCGAGCTTCTGGGCTTGGATCTGGCGCGATGCGTCTCCCTTTGGATCATTCGCAAGTTTGAAGACCTGGTCGATAAAGCTCACGTCGTCGCGGAACTGCGCGTGCTTGAGCATGGAGTTGGCGCCGAAGGTCAGCGTTCCGGAGTTGGCGATTCCATGCATGCTCTCGTCCGGGGCATGGGAGACAAAGTTTACTCCGCCATTCATATCAGCCTGTGTGGGCTGGCTCTTGCTGTTGAGCTGGGTGAGGGAGCTGGACGCGGTGATGACCGCGCCGGTGGCCGTCACAACCCGGACATGACCCTGCGCATTGATGCTCTGCGCCGAGCCATCCTGGCGGAAGTCGACAATGGCGGTATCGGAGGAGCCCTTTTCCGAGCGGTACTCGGTCTGCGGATTAAGCAGGAAGGCCTGTTTCGAGTCGCGCACAATCTGTGCATGGGAGGCGTGGACAACAGCAGGGCTGCCCTGATCGTCTGTCGTCATTTCGACCTGGCTGTCGAGCACGAGCACACCTGTCTTGCTGTTGTAGTGGGCTCCGGTGGAGCTGCCCGAAGCCTTCGGGAACTCAAACTCCGTGTGCTGGCTGGTGTCGGCCTGTCCTGTCTTCTGGTCGAAGGCGAGTCCGCTGGTCTTCACGTGAATCGTATTTTGCGGCGTTGGGCTGCCGCTGCCGAAGCCCTGCAGATCGATGCTCACCATTCCTTGCGCACGGATGATCTGATCCTTGGCGTCGTAGTCGAAGTCGGAGCCATAGATTTTGTCGACACGGGTCGAACCCTGCGGGCCGTAAAGCGTGATGGCAACATCGTGCAGCCTGGCATTCCCGCCCTGTTTGTACTGGATAAGCTTTGAGGCATGAACGGTGAAAAGCGTGTGGCCTTTGCTCGACTGCGAGTAGGTGTATCCGTTGGCCGTCTGTTGAATATTGATGCCGAGGTGGGCGGGCAGGTCTGCTTCGAAGCGGTGAAACCGGTAACGCGCATAGGCGAAGAATCCGATGAGGACCGCCAGCAGCAGACCGGCCACAATCAGGATTCCGTGGCGCAGCCTGGCAATCGTTATGCGCATACGGATATTTTCTCAAAATTCGGCAGGGTCAATTCACGCTCTGCAATCGCGCAATCAGCTTCTGCGCCAGGCTCTCTCCGGATTCGGACCAAAGCAGGCGCGTGGAGATGCCCGCGTGCTGCTGGACGGCATTCGTGAAATCGACGAGAAGCTGCACATTCTGTTTGACGCGCTCGGCGGCCTCCTGGTCGAGGGTTACGTCTTCCTGCAGAAAGGGCGTGTCCGCGCCGAAGTCGATGCGGATGTGTCCGTTCTGCTCGTAGGACGCCTCGTCGAACTCCGGGCCGTAGCCGATCATGCGAACGACAGAAGGCTCCTTCTTCCACAGAGGGTCCAGCCCGCCTCCGCTCTCCGGCACCCACAGTTCCCAGATCAGCTCAAATTCGTAGGCGAAATCGTCATGCAGCAGTTCAGTCGCTGCGGAAATAGCGGCCCGCGGCTGCGAGGCCTCGACATCCGGCTCGTGCTCGTCGTCGTAGATGCGCTGATAAGCGGGAGTCTCGTTCCATGAGATTGGATACGCGGCAGCGGCCCTCACCCGTGACGAGCCGGCGACGGTCCCAAACAGGTCCATGACCTTTTCCAGGGCAGCGGGCAGGCCGATGAGTCGGAAGTTGGGGTACCAAAGGCTTAAATAGAGTTGGTCAGCCATCAATTTAGATGTTAAATTGCTTTCTCCAGATCATTAGATGATGGCCGCGTTCCTTGAGACGCTCGAATGGGGTTTGGAGTTGCGAAAATCAGCAGATGCGGAATCTGGCCGCAAAGCTGCTTGCCGTTCTATACTTGCCAGTTACCTCCGGCACGAATCGTAGTCAAAATACTTCTATATCCAACTTTTTGAGGGACCACCCAATGCGAAACTACTCTTCGCTGCTGGCGCTTGTGCTGGCAGCCGCTGTTTCCATCCCTGCCCTGGCTGCGGATGACGCCAAACCCGCCCCAACACCCGCGGACAAAACTGCCGCGGCAGCTCCCGCCGACTCCACCACCGAAGGCGTGTTGAATGCAGGCGGGGAGCACATTGACTACACGGCCGTGGCCGGAACGATTACCGTGGGCGCAACCGCCGATGATGATGCGCTGCTCGGACCGGACGGAAAGCCCGACCCCGGCTCGCCCGCATCGTTGGTGAAAGATCCGAAGGACGCGCCGCCAACGGCCAGCATGTTCTATGTGGCCTATTTCAAGAAAGGCGCCGATCCGGAGACGCGCCCCATTACCTTCCTTTACAACGGCGGTCCGGGCAGTTCGACCGTGTGGCTGCACATGGGATCCTTCGGGCCGAAGCGTGTAGACACTCCTGACGACCAGCACCTGTCGGGCGCTCCTTACAAGCTGCAGGACAACCCGAACAGCCTGCTCGACACCAGCGATCTGGTCTTCATCGATGCGCCGGGAACCGGTTTTGGGCGCTTTTATGGAAAAGACCCGCAGAAGGCTTTCTGGGGCGTGGATGAAGATGGAGAAGCCTTTGCGCGCTTCATTGCGCGATTCCTCGGCAAATACAACCGCTGGAACTCGCCCAAGTATCTGTTTGGTGAGAGCTACGGAACAACACGCTCCGCGGTACTGGCCAACATGCTCGAAAACGAGAAGGATATCGACCTGAACGGCGTGATTCTTCTGTCGCAGATCTTCAACTTCAGTTCCGATATCGATGGCGCGCGCATGAACCCGGGCATCGATCTGCCGTTTGAAACCGGACTGCCGACCTATGCTGCGACTGCGTGGTACCACCACAAGCTGCCGAATCAGCCAGCCGACCTGGTCCCCTTCCTGAAAGAGGTGGAGACGTTCGCCATGGGCGATTACGCGCACGCATTGCAGGAAGGCACCGACCTTTCGCAGGCCGACAAGCAGGCCATCGCGGAAAAGCTGCATGAGTACACCGGCCTCTCGGTCGATTACCTGATGCGCGCCGACCTACGCGTCAGCGGCGGCGGCTTTACCAAAAACCTCCAGATCGACAACGACCTGACGACGGGACGGCTGGACACGCGCTTCTCCGGGCCTTCACTCGATCCGTTGAGCGAAGAGGCAGAGTACGATCCGCAGAGCTCGGCCATCTCCTCGGCCTATGTCGCGCTCTTCAACGACTATGTGCGACGGGACCTTAAGTATGGTGTCGGCCAGACCTATCTGCCCGAGGCCAATATCGGCGTGGGCAGCCCGCAATGGGACATGAAGCATAACGGCAACCCGATTAATACGAACGTGAGTGCCGACCTGGCCACGGCGATGAAGACCGATCCGCGCCTGAAGGTTCTGGTAAATGGCGGCTACTTTGATCTGGCCACGCCGTTCTATGCCGCAGAATACGAGGACAAGCACCTGCCGATTTCGGCGAGCCTGGCCAAGAACATTCAGTTCGACTGGTATGAATCGGGACATATGGTGTACGTCCGTGCGGAATCGCTCAAGAAGCTGCACGACAACGTGGCTGCATTCATCCGCAGCACGGACGCGGGCAATATGTAAGCTCAGGGCGCCCGTAACACGGCGCCCGAATGCTATAACGTTACAAGTCCAAGAGGCCGCCACTTATGCCTGCCCTCGTGCTTGTCACGCTTTTTCTGATTGCTCTGCTGCTGGCCTGTATTGAGACGGGGCGGCGCGTTCGGCTGCGCCAGCAGCAGAAGGACTCAAGCTCAGGACTCGGTGTGATCGACGGCGCGGTCTTTGGACTGCTGGGCCTGCTGCTGGCTTTCGCTTTCTCGGGAGCAGACAGCCGTTTCGAGGCGCGCCGCCAGTTGATTGTGCAGGAGACGAACGCCATCGGGACGGCGTACCTGCGCGTGGACCTGCTGCCTGCGAATGCGCAGCCTGCGATTCGGGCGGATTTTCGCAAGTATGTAGACGCGCGGATTGCCTTCTACACTGACCTGAGGCATGACCGTACCCGCGCAAACAGCGATCTTGCGAGCTCAAATGCGTTGCAACTGAAGATCTGGCGGGAGTCGGTTGCCGCAGCCACCCAGACCTCATCGCCCGCTGTGCTGACGCTCGTGGTTTCTTCGCTCAATGACATGATCGACATTACGACCACACGCTCCGTGGCTCTGCAGACGCATCCGCCGCTGATGATCTTTGCCCTGTTGCTGGCGCTGGCACTGGCCAGCTCGTTGATTGCCGGCTATGGCATGGGGGAACAGCGAAAGCGTCCCTGGCTGCACACGCTGGTGTATGCAGTGGCGCTTACCATTACGCTTTACACCATCATGGACCTGGAGTTTCCGCGCTTTGGCCTTGTCCGCGTGGACCGTTACGACCAGGCGCTGGTGAAACAGCGCGACAGCATGCGCTGACTGGCGAGCCGCGGTTCTCCCGTACTTACGTTCGCGGCGATTCGTTCCTGGGGCTCGACCATCCTCCCGGCGGCGGGACAAAATTTCCCGTATCGGACGGCCCCCAGGTTCCAGGCTGGTAGATCAACGGCTTCGGCTCGCTCTTGAGCAAGGGATCGAGGATGCGCCAGGACTCTTCTACATAGTCTTCGCGCGCGAACCATGACTGATTGCCCTGCATTGCATCCTGCAATAGTTCTTCGTAGGGGAGCAGGTTCTCCGTTCCGCAATTCTCATCCACGATCAGCTCCGTCATGCAGCCCAGCAGGCGGTCGCCCGGCTGCTTGACCGAGGCTCCAATGGCTGTTTCCGGAACGGGACTGAGGCGGAAGCGGACATAATTCTGCGGCGTAAGCTCCTCTGAAAAGACGGGCGGCGTCTGGCGGAACTTAGCGATCACTTCAGTCGTTGTTACGGGCAAAAGCTTGCCGGTGCGAATGTAGAACGGCACGTCGCGCCAGCGCCAGGAGTTGATGTGGAGGCGCAGCATGGCGAAGGTTTCGACGGTTGATCCGGGCTTTACGCCAGGCTCGTCGTGGTATCCGGCGAACTGCCCGAGCACGACGTCTTCCGGCTCCAGCGACTGGGTACTGCGCAGCACTTTGGCGCGCTCGTCGCGGATGGACTCGACATCGGGACAGGGCGGCGGTTCCATGGCGATGTTGCTGACCAGCTGCATCAGATGGTTCTGCACCACGTCGCGCAGCGCGCCCACGCTGTCGTAGAAGGCTCCGCGACCCTGAATGCCGAATTGTTCGGCCATGGTGATCTGCACGCTCTCGATGTACTGGCGGTTCCAGACCGGCTCAAGAAACGAGTTGGCAAAGCGGAAGAAGATGAGGTTCTGTACGGCGTTTTTGCCCAGATAATGATCGATGCGAAAGACATCCTGCTCGCAGAAGACCCGGTGGATGATCCGCGTCAGTTCGCGCGCAGACGCCAGATCGTGCCCGAAGGGCTTTTCGACCACGACGCGCGCACCCTCGGCATTGCCCGACGTCTTGAGCTTCTCGATGACCTCGGCAAAGAGGCTGGGCGGAATCGCCAAATAGTGCAGCGGATGCTTCGCGTCGCCTAGTTCCTTGCGGACCCGCGTGAAGGTGGCGGCGTCGGCGTAGTCTCCATCGACATACTGCAGGCGTTCGAGCAGTTTGGGCAAGCCATCGGGATCCGCGCCTCCGTGCTTTTCGACGCTGTCCTGGGCACGGGCCTTGAACTGATCGAGGTTCCATCCGGCCTTGGCCACTCCGATGACTGGGCAGTTCAATTTGCCGCGTTTCGCCAGACGTTGCAGCGAGGGGAAAATTTGTTTGTAGGCGAGGTCGCCGGTTGCGCCGAAGAAGACGAGAGCATCGGTCTGGGGCTGATCCATAGGCATGATTGTACAAGGGTAGGATGCAGCTTCTAGTAGACTCGATGCAGCATGATGCGGCGCTCTTTCTCTTTCCTGGCTATCTTTCTGGCGGTGTTTTTCTCCGGTCTGGCGTATGGCCAGGGCACGCGGCTCTGGTCTCAATCGAAGTTCGATGAGCTGGAGCGCGGCACGCCGAATGGCGTGGCCATTACCAGTGACGGCCATCTAACGGCCGGGCCGTCAAGCACTCTGCTGGCGACTACTCCCTCGACCTACGTCTGGTCAGTAGCCGCTGACAAGGCAGGAGATGCGTATGTCGGCACCGGTAGTCCAGCTACGGTGCTGAAGGTTTCGCCCGACGGGAAGACGACGAAGATGTTTTCGTCAAAGGACCTGAGCGTGCAGGTGGTGCGCGTGGGGCCGGACGGCCAGGTATATGCTGCAACGCTGCCTTCGGGAAAGATTTATAAGCTTGCCCCAGATGCGAAAGACCTGACCGAAGAGAACGCAACGGTGGTGTTCGATCCAGCATCAACGGACGAGAAGCCGAAATACGTCTGGGACATGACCTTTGATTCTGAAGGGCGGCTGTATGTGGCGGCTGGTGGTCCAGCGGGCGTGTACCGCATTGCGCCCGGCGGCAAGCCGGAGCTGTTCTTCAAGAGCGATGAGCAGCACATTCGCTGCCTTGACTTCGATGCGGCGGGGAATCTGATTGCCGGCTCAGACGGCACGGGGCTGGTATACCGCATCGACAAAACCGGCAAGGGATACGTGATCTATGACTCGCCCAAGAGCGAGATTACGGCAGTGGCCGCAGGCGCGAATGGCGCGGTCTATGTAGCTGCGGTCGGCGAAAAGGGGCGCAATACGCTGCCTCCGCTGCCGGTGACAGGCAATGCGACGGTGACCATCAAGATTGTGCAGCCGGGCTCGATGGGAGCGCTGAGCGCGAATACGCTCATCCCGGAAGGGTCGGAGATCGACGAGATCGCCCCGAACGGCGCGCCGCGCAAGTTGTGGGATGACAGCGACGACATTGTGTACGCGCTGCGCTGGACTCCCCAGGGATTGCTGGCTGCAACCGGAAACCGCGGCCGCATTTATCGGATTCAGCAGGACGGCTCTTATGCGGACATTGCTCATCTTGAAGCGTCGCAGGCGACGGGCTTTGCGGACTCTGCAAACGGACTATATGTGAGCACGGCGAATACGGGCAAGGTGTACCGGCTGAGCCATGACGACGCCGCGGAGGGAATGTATCTGAGCGATGTGTTCGATGCGGGGGTTTTCTCGCAATGGGGACGGGCGCAGGTGGAAACCGGCCTGGGGACGGGTACAAAAACGGGCAGCTTCGACTTTTATGCGCGTGCCGGGAATATTGAAAACCCGGAGCGGGCGTGGAGCGACTGGAAGAAGGTCTCTCCAAATGTAGGGCCGATTGGCGTCGGTTCAGCGCGTTTTGTGCAGTGGAAGGCGGTGCTGCATCCGGGCGCGGATATTGCGTCAGTGGGAGTCTACTACCTGCCGGTGAATGTGGCCCCGGTTGTGGAAGAACTTGTCGTGGAGCCGGGCGCGCGCGTGATTTCAGGTCCAGTCAACGCCGGGCAGGAGCAGCAGGTGGCCATCAATTTCCCGGTGCGGCGGAATCCAGGCGTGATTGTCTTTTCGCAGGACCCGGGGCAACAGCCGCTGGTTGGGCTGCGCGACAAATCCGCAGTCACGGCGCGCTGGCTGGCGCACGACGACAATGGCGACACGCTCGAATACGCTGTCTATTACCGCGGCGAAGGCGAGCACAACTGGCAATTGCTGAAGAAGAATATCAAGCGGACCTATCTAAGCTTCGACGCAGAGATGATGCCGGATGGCCCCTACCGATTGAAGGTAGTTGCCAGCGACGCCCCGTCGCATAACCCGGGCGACGCGCTGACCGGCGACAAGGTAAGCGACCAGTTTGTGATCGATACAACCCCGCCGGTGGTGAGCGGCATGACCGCGCGTCTTGTGGACGGCAAGATTCATGTGGAATTGACGGCGACGGATGGGACCACCCCGATCTCGCATGCCGAATACTCAGTGGACGCTGGGCCGTGGCAGTATGTCGAGCCAGTCGGCAATATTTCCGATTCGCTGACGGAGAAGTTCGCCTTTGATGCGTTGCTGCGCGCGCTGCCTCCGGATGCTCCGGCTCCTGTGGTCGCATCGGAGCATGTGATCACCGTGCGCGTGTTCGACCGGAACGATAATGCGGTTGCGGTGAAGAGTGTGGTTCATCCATAGACGCGCGAATGAAAGAGAAAATGAGCAACTGGAAGCTACAGCCAGTGAACCGGGGCAACACTATACTCACGTTCTTTCTTTTTCTGATGCTGGCTTCGCCCGCGTTCGGGCAGTGCAGCAGCCGCGTTTGGGAGTCCACAACCTACCCGCAGGGACCGGCGAAATTTCAATCGCTACTGCCCGCAGGAATGACCGAGCGATTCTCCGTAAATCTGTTCGGCAATGACTGGCTCGTGGTTTACGCCAGACCTGGAGTGCATACCTCACAGGACCCGCAAGATGGCGGCTTTCTGCTGGTGCGAGATCACCGCGTGCTGGTAAGCCAGTCCCTGATGCAGGTGCCTGCATGGAAGAAGTTCGCTCGGGATATTGGTCCTGAAAATCTTCCCGCCTTCAACGTATTCGCCGCACAGGTTTGCCATGGCCATGGAAGGATTGTTGTACTGGGATTCGCAGCCTGCTGTTCCACAGCCAGCGCAGTGCTTTATATGATTGCCGAACCCAACGGAGATAACTATCGACTCACGACGCTGCCCATGGTTGGCGGTGGCAAGCTGGAGATCGCCGCATCTGATCCGGTAAGGCTGAGCCTGTGGGATGAGCTGGGAGACGGAGCCTGCGATGGGTGTCTGCAGCACTTTAATATTTCGGAATACAAAATGGAAGATGGGGCGCCGGTACTGATTCGGAAGCAACGAGCTTCCACAAAACATAAACCAGGCGACTTTGACGCCCACCGCATCGTGCTAGTCCCTGCGAGCCAATAATTATGCGCTTTGAACTCTTCGTCGCCGCGCGGTATCTGAGGGCCAAGCGCCGTCAGGCGGTGGTTGGCGCGATTACCGCCATCTCGATTATCGGAGTTGCGGTTGGCGTGGCCTCGCTGATTATCGCCCTGGCCATCACCAGCGGCATGCGGCGCGACCTGCAAAACAGGTTGGTCAACTCGACCGCTCATGTTCAACTGATGCGCACCATGAATGACGGCATCAAGAATTGGCGACCGCTGCTGGAGCGTCTGCGTCATGTCCCACACGTTACCGCGGCTGCGCCGGGGCTTTACGAGCCTGTGCTGATCGCGCGCGGCACGCTCAGCGGCGGAGCCATGCTCAAGGGCATCATTCCGAGCGAGGAGAAGACTGTCAGTACCCTTTTTTCAAACCTTACTTCAGGTTCTTCCGCGGCGCTGTCTGAGCCAGAGGATGCGAGCGGCACGAATGCGGCGACCCCGCCGATTGTGATCGGCTACGAGCTGGCCAACACTCTCGACGCCAAGGTTGGATCGGTAGCGATGGTTATCAGCCCGCAGGGTGAGCTCACCCCTTACGGTTTAGTCCCGAAATACCAGCCCTTCCGCATCGTGGGCATCTTCCACTCCGGATTTTACGAATACGATTCGAGTTTCGGCTTTATCCGGTTGAAGGATGCGCAGACGCTGTTCGGCGAGCCGGATGTCATCTCGATCATCTCCTTCAAAGTCGACGACCTGAATCATGCCGACCGCATTGGCAAGGCGATTGAAGCGGCGGCCGGGGCAGGCTTCCAGACGACCAACTGGATGGAGCAGAACCGCGAGCTGTTCCACGCGCTCCAACTGGAGCAGGTGGTCACCTTTATTGTGATCGGATTGATTGTCTGCGTGGCCGCGTTGAATATCCTTATCGCTCTCACCATGATGGTGATGGAGAAGACCAAAGATATTGCCGTACTGATGTCCCTCGGAGTGGAGCCGGGACAGGTGCGACGCATCTTCCTGATGCAGGGATTTCTGATCAGCCTGGTGGGCACGGCGCTGGGACTGGTGCTGGGATATGCCGTGTCGTGGTTCGGCGCGCATTACCACTTCCCTCTCTCAGCCGAGATTTATTCCATCGACTATCTGCCCTTCGCGCCCCGCGCCATCGACGGCGTGGTTGTGGCGGCGGTCTCGCTGGGAGTTTCACTGCTCGCGACGATTTATCCCGCCAGCTCCGCGGCGCGCGTGCTGCCTGCGGAGGCCTTGCGGTATGAATAGCGCCCGGATTCGCGCGGCGCTTGCGCTTTTGCTGGTTCTTTTGCTGGGCGTGCGCACTTCAGCCGCATATTCGGTGCTCACGCATGAACAGATCATCGACCTGGCATGGAAAGACGCCATTCGTCCGACGCTGCTGAGCCGGTATCCGAACGCGACCGATGCTGAGCTGAAAGAGGCGCATGCCTACGCTTATGGCGGATGCGTGATTCAGGATGCAGGCTACTATCCTT
The DNA here is from genome assembly GCA_049799415.1 of Silvibacterium sp. Classification (GTDB taxonomy): domain Bacteria; phylum Acidobacteriota; class Terriglobia; order Terriglobales; family Acidobacteriaceae; genus Silvibacterium. The sequence goes on along the minus strand of JBARHV010000309.1, from coordinate 5,134 downwards.
TTGGCCGTGAATTTTTCAGCGAGCTTACGCACTATGTGCGCACGGGCGATTTCGTGGCCAGCCTGATTCGCAACGCGCAGAATGTCAATGAGCTGGCCTTTGCGCTGGGCGCTCTCTCGCATTATGTGGGTGACAGCATTGGGCATAGCGAGGCCGTAAATCCCTCGACAGCAGTTGAGTTTCCCAATCTCGCGGCAAAATACGGGCCGGTTGTGACCTATGACGAAAGCCCCCACGGCCATGTGCGGACGGAATTCGCCTTCGATATCGACCAGCTCAGCAAGAAACGGATTGCTCCCGCAGCCTACTGGAAGCACGTCGGGCTGAAGGTCCCGGTCCGGCTGCTGGAGCAGGCATTTTACGAAACCTACGGCCTGCACCTGCGCACGATGCAGGTGAATCAGCGCGCGGCGGTCGGAACCTACCGCTGGTCGGTGCGCAGCTTTCTGCCGATGGTCGCCTATGGAGAGGTAGTGCTGCACCGGAAGGACTTTCCGGCGGACACGCCCGGCCCGGAGTTCGATCTGTACGAAAAGCGGCTGGCGCAGGCCGACTTCAACAACGGCTGGGAGCAGTACCGCAAGAAGGCCGGAGTCAGAACGCACCTGATCGCTTTTTTGATTGTGATTCTGCCCAAGGTCGGGCCGCTCACCAACCTTGCGATCCGCGGACCGCAAGCCTCTACAGAAGAGCGATATGTGGAGAGCGTGAACAGCACGGTGGACCGCTACGAAGCTTTGCTGGAAGGGCTGACAAAGAACCCTTACATCGCCCCGCGCCTGACGATGAACCTGGAGAACCGCGACCTGGACACCGGTGCGAAGGCGCGTCCTGGCGCATACGCGCTCACGGACGCGACGTATGCCAAGCTTCTGGGCACGATCGTCAACATCAGAGGGCCGATTCCGGCGACGATCAAGAACGACATCGAAACGTATTATTCCGACCCCAACGCTCCGATTACGACAAAGAAGAACAAGCGGGCATGGCGCAGAGTAGAGCAGCAATTAACGGTTCTGGAGTCGATGCCGGTCGTCAGCCGCGCTGAAAACTGCTGGGCTGCCGACGGGACTGTACGCCTCGATAAGGCCTGTCACGTCCTTCCCGCTGTGAACTAGAAGATCCAGGGATGGTTGCGACCTGGGCTGCCTCACAATCAGTGCTTTCCTTTGCCGTCCGAAGGTGATACAGGTAGATATGGAGTCCCCCTCAGCCCCATCTTCCGTGCCAAACGAGTCCGCCTCCGCTGGCTTGAATCGTGCCGAGACCGCCGGGCATCCAACGTATATCGAAGACGGCAATCCGCCCCTTATTCAAATCAGGAATCTGCGAAAAGAATATGCAACCGGGCGCGGGAACCTGGTGCTGTTCGACGGGCTGAGCTTTGACGTGGCGGAGGGCGAAATGCTGGCCATCGTCGGTGAATCGGGTGCGGGAAAAAGCACACTTTTGCACATTCTGGGGGCCCTTGATAGCCCTTCCAGCGGTGACGTATACTGCGCCTCAATTCACTTGAAAAACCTTTCGAGCAAAGAGGCCGCACGTTTTCGCAATCGCGAGGTGGGCTACGTCTGGCAGTTCCACTATCTGCTGCCGGAGTTTACGGCCGCCGAAAACGTCGCCATGCCGCTGCTGGCGCGCGGTGAATCGAAGGCATCCGCGCTGAAAAAGGCCGCTGAATGGCTGAACGAGGTAGAGCTGGGCGACCGGGCCGGGCATCGGGCCGGAGAGCTTTCCGGCGGCGAGCAGCAGAGGGTATCGCTGGCGCGCGCGCTGGTGACAGGACCGAAAGTCCTGCTGGCTGATGAGCCTACTGGCGATCTGGACAGCCGGACCGCGGGGGTGGTTTTTGACCTGGTGGAGCGGCTTCACCGCACGCACCGTCTAACGTCTGTTATTGTTACGCACAACCTTACGTTGGCGGAGCGATGCAGCAGGATTTTGCGGCTGGAAAAGGGCCGCATGCAGGAGGTTTCTCCGCTGGCAAATTGAGCGGGGAGACGCAGGACAGCAATTCGGGGATTTGGATGCGGAAGAGCGCACCCAGCCTGACGGCCGCTTCAAGACTGGCCCACGATTTTAGGCCGGAGCGGCGATACGGACGAAGGCGCTGAGTATTTTCAGCACCTGCCGGGTCTAACTCAGCAGGACTGGCGAGATTCAGAGGCTTTCCAGGGGGAATATGTTCGAACGCTATACGGAAAAGGCACGGCGCGTTATCTTCTTCGCCCGCTATGAGGCGAGCCAGTTCGGCTCTCCTTATATCGAGACGGAACACCTGCTGCTTGGCCTCCTGCGTGAGGACAAGGCGCTGACCAACCGCTTTCTTCGCTCGCACGCATCCGTTGAATCCATTCGTAAACAAATTGAAGGACACACCACCATTCGCGAGAAGGTTTCGACCTCGGTCGATCTGCCGCTCTCGAATGAATGCAAGCGCGTTCTGGCTTATGCAGCCGAAGAAGCGGAACGGTTGTCGCATAAACACATTGGCACCGAACATCTGCTCCTGGGCCTGCTGCGCGAAGAGAAGTGCTTTGCGGCAGAGATTTTGCAGGAGCGCGGGCTGAAGCTGGCCGCGATCCGCGAAGAGCTGGCACGGACCACGCAGGAGAAGGCTCCGCAGCAGCAGCGTAATCGCGAGTCGAGCCTGCTGGCCGAGTTCTCGCGCGATCTCACCCAGGCCGCGCTCGACAACCAGCTCGATCCGCTGGTGGGGCGCGACGCGGAACTGGAGCGCGTGGTGCAGATTCTGTGCCGCCGCACAAAAAATAATCCGGTGCTGATCGGCGAGCCGGGCGTTGGCAAAACAGCCATCGTCGAAGGGCTGGCGCAGCGCATCTCGGACGGAGACGTGCCGAGCTTTCTTTCGGAAAAGAAGGTGCTGGCCCTCGACTTGTCATTGATTGTCGCGGGAACCAAGTACCGCGGCCAGTTCGAGGAGCGCCTGAAGACCATCATGAAAGAGCTGATGGAAAATCAGAACTCCATTGTGTTTATCGACGAGCTGCACACGCTGGTGGGCGCGGGTTCGGCGGAAGGCTCGCTGGACGCGGCCAACATTCTGAAGCCGGCGCTGTCACGCGGCGAAATTCAGTGCATCGGCGCAACCACGCCGGGCGAATATCGCAAATCCATTGAGAAAGACCGCTCGCTCGAACGGCGCTTCCAGGCCGTCAAAGTGCCGCCTCCAAACGAGGAGGACGCGATCAAGATCATCATGGGCATCAAGGACCGCTATGAGAAGTTCCACGCGGTCAGCTATACGGATGACTCGATCTACTTCGCCGTTTCGCACTCTAACCGCTATATTCCGGACCGCTTTTTACCGGACAAGGCGATCGACCTGATCGACGAAGCGGGCGCGCGTGTGAAGCTGCGCCAGACTTCCCTGCCCGAAGAGATCACCGAGGTACAGAAGCGGATCAAGTTCATCGTGCACCGCATGGAAAATGCCATCGCCAACCACGAGTTCGAGAAGGCCCGTTTTTACTCCGACGAAGAACGCAAGGAGCGCGAGAACCTGCGCGGTCTGCGCGACAAGTATCATCTCGACGATTCCACGGCAGGCATTGTCAGTCGCGAGGACATCGAAGACGTTGTCAGCCGCTGGACGGGCGTGCCCGTGACCAGCATCAAGGAAGAAGAGACGCAGAAGCTGCTGCGCGTGGAAGAAGAACTGCACAAGCGCGTGATCTCGCAGGATAAGGCGATTTCTGCGCTGGCACGGGCCATTCGCCGCTCGCGCGCGGGGCTCAAATCGCCAAACCGGCCGATCGGCTCGTTTCTGTTCCTGGGACCGACCGGCGTGGGCAAAACGGAGATGGCGCGCACGCTGGCGCAATTCCTGTTCGGATCGGAAAAATCGCTGATCCGCTTCGACATGTCGGAGTTCATGGAGAAGCACTCGGTTTCCAAGCTCATCGGTTCGCCTCCGGGATATGTGGGTTATGAGGAAGGCGGTCAGTTGACCGAGCGCGTGAAGCGATCGCCATACTCCGTCGTGTTGCTGGATGAAATCGAGAAGGCGCATCCGGATGTCTTCAACATCCTGTTGCAGGTCTTTGAAGACGGCCAGCTGACCGACGGCCTCGGCAACACGGTCGACTTCAAGAACACCATTATTATCATGACCTCGAACATCGGGGCGCGGCACCTGCAGCGCAAACAGGGGCTGGGCTTCCAGAGTGACCGTGAAGATATGGTGATGGACAAGATCGAGGAGATGGTAAAGGGAGAGGTCAAGCGTACCTTCAATCCTGAGTTCCTCAACCGTATCGACGAGATCATTCTGTTCCAGTCGCTGACGGATGCGGACCTCATCCAAATCGTCGAGCTGCTGATGGCCCAGCTGAATGCCAATCTGGTGGCGAAGGCGATCACCATCTCCGTCACTCACGATGCAAAGAAGTGGATTCTCGACAAGACCCTGATCGATCGCACCTACGGGGCGCGTCCGTTGCGCCGCGCTCTGCAGCGGTATGTCGAAGATCCACTGTCGGAGGCGTTGATCGCGGGCGGAATCTCGGAGAGGCCGGCGTTCCTCGAGGTCTACCTGGACAACAATCAGCTCTTCTACCGCCCGGTCGGGCAGGAAGGCGCTGAGAAGTCCGAGGGAGTGCTGCTTTTCAGCTAAGCTAAAAACCAGAAAGCCCTGCCTGAACTCTCAGGCAGGGCTTTCTATTTAGGGGAGGGCCGTCCCTAGATAGGTACAACCTTGCGCGCGGCGGTGTAGGCGGACGAGGCAGTGTCTACCAGATCATCCACAACATCCTTGCCGCGTTTTACATACTTCTCCGCATGCCCGGAGACAGTATCGGCGGCTTCCTTAAGGTAGTCTCCCGCATCCTCCAGCCCACGGCGAAGTTGGCGGCGGGTCTTTACTCCGGTTTGCGGGGCATAGATCAGGGCAACAGCGGCGCCCGCAGCTACTCCGATTGAAAATACAGCCCAAAATCTGGCAGCGCTCATGAGGTAGAGGCTCCTTTGTACCGTGAGATAGCGGATGGAGCAAATTGGTTGCTGGAACAGCCCGGGCAGCGGCCAAATCAGGCCGCCGGAAAATTTTTTCTTGCCGGGACATGGCTGCATCAGGATGAGTGCAGAGCGTGAGAGCGCCCGTCAATTCAGCGCA
>JBARHV010000308.1:0-2426 GCA_049799415.1 Silvibacterium sp. | reverse complement strand
CGGGACGCTGATGGGCGATCTGAACAGCCGGCGCGGGCGCGTGCAGGGCATGGAGTCGAAGGGACGGACGACGGTGATTAATGCGGAAGTCCCGATGGCGGAGATGCTGACGTATGGCACGCTGCTGACGTCGATGACGCAGGGCAAGGGCAGCTACCGGATGGAGATGCATCACTACGATGTCGTTCCGCAACTGGTGGCGGACAAGATATTGGCCAACGCGAAGCGGCCGGTGGAGGAAGAGGAAGAATAGGGACTGAGGGACTAAGGGACTAAGGGACTGAGGACTGAGGGCGAGAGGGGGTTCGATTGCGGCCTGGAATGGGCGCGGTTGGACCCTTTTTTCTCGTGGAGTGCGGGCGCGGACGGGTGAGATGGGCGCCGTTCTGGAAATAAGGGCGAGATTTGGGCGGATTTCAGTCAGCGATGAGGAATCCTTGCGTTGGCTGGAACATCTGAGAAAATGATGAAAGTGAGAAATCGGAGCAGTTTCGTTCCTCTTAAAGCAGGAGTGAGTTTGTTGTGTGCGGCACTGGGACTGGCCGGCGCAGGAACGCGGGTGCGCGCGCAGCAGAATCCGAGCTCGGCGACGAATGCTTTTTATGGCAGCGTGACGGTGAGCAAGATTTCGGACGATCCGCTGAAGCTGTCACTGGACGATGCGGTGCAACGGGGGCTTCAAAATAACCTGGGTTTGAGAGAAGCGGAGAACTCGGAGAAGATCGTTCAAGGCGAAAAGAGCGAGGCTCTGCAGGATTTTTTGCCGACGCTGACGCTGAGCGGATCGACGGGCGTGTTCCAGCATAATCTGGCGGCGCTGGGTTTTGGGCCAGGCTCAATTGGAAAATTCGCCTCACTGTTTCCGGGCGGGAAACCTCCTGCGGGATTCTCGGAGATTACCAAGGACGATTTGACGACGGGCCAGATTAATTTCAGCCAGATTTTGTTTTCGGGGCCGGTGATTTCGGGATGGCGGGCGGCGGGAGCGGCGACGCGGGCAGCGCACTTTGCGAAGATGTCGGCGCGTGGCGAAGTGGTGCAGCAAGTGGCCACGGCCTATCTGCACGCGATTGCAGCGGCAAGCGAAGTGGACGATGCGACGGCGCTGGAGCAGGCCGACAAGGTGCTGTTTGACCAGGCGCATGCAGCGCACGAAGCGGGGACGGCGGCCAATCTGGATGAGCTGCGGGCGCGGGTGCAGCTGCAAGCGCAGCAGCAGTCGGTGATTACGTCGCAGAACACGCTGGACAAGGACCTGATTCTGTTGAAGCGAGAGATTGGCGTGGACCCAGGACAAAGGATTGTGCTGACCGACGCCGCTCCTTATAGCGACCTGGCTACGCAGACCCCAGAAGAGGTGCGCGCGGTGGCGTACCAGAATCGCCAGGACTATCAGAATCTGCAGAATCAGCTGGTTGAAGTGAAGGCGATTCATGCGGTGTATCGCAACCAGCGGCTGCCGACGCTGACGTTTGGAGGCTTCTGGGGCACGAATACCGTGACCGGCGTGGGCACGCATGGGGTGTTTGTGGCGCAGGGGACGCTGAGTATTCCGCTGTTTAGAGAGGCGGAATTGCGCGGCGATGAGGAAGCGGCGAGAGCACAACTGGATTCGGTGAATGCGCAGCTCGAGGACGCGCGCGGGCATATCGATCAGCAGGTACGCGATGCGCTGCTGGATGTGAATGCAACGAGCAAGCTGGTGGAAGTGGCGCGGTCAAATGTTGACCTGGCGACACACGCGCTGAGCGATGAGACAGACCGCGTGAACGCCGGCGTGGATGACAATCTGCCCCTGGTGGATGCGCAGGCTACGCTGGCCTCGGCGCAAAGCAATCTGGTGGAGAGCCTCTACCACTACAACCTGGCAAAGCTGGGCCTGGCGCGTGCTGCGGGGGTGCTGGAACAGCAGTACCGGGTTTATCTGGGGCGGTAAGAACGAGCGAAGCTGTCAGCGAAATTTGAGCAATGAACAACGAGGCGGGACGGCATTGGATTCATGCTGTCCCGCTCGTTGTTTGTCGAAACACGGTGGTTTCATCATCTAATCGCCGTGTAAGGTATTGCGAAGGAGCAGCGGGAGATGGCGAAGAAGCTGAAGATCGAGTACAACGTGGAACCGGATGCGGCAGCGCTGGCAGTGCGCGCGGCAGAGCAGTTTACGCGGGCAGTAGAGAAGGCAGCGGCGGAGCGAGGGCGAGCGCGCATTGCGATCAGCGGCGGGTCGACGCCCAAGGCGACGTTTCAACTGCTGGCCGATGCGGCGCAGCCGTGGCGTGAACGGATGCCGTGGGAGAAGTTGGAGATTTTCTGGGTGGATGAGCGGTGCGTTCCGCCCGATCACCCCGACAGCAACTACCGCATGACGCGGGAAGCGCTGCTGGACAAAGTGCCGATGAAGCCGGAGCAGGTACACCGGATGGAGG
>JBARHV010000307.1:0-20702 GCA_049799415.1 Silvibacterium sp. | reverse complement strand
GGGCAGGCTATCCAGGCGACCGCGCTTCCCCACCCCGGCGCGTGAAAGGCGCTCGCGCCGGGGACCCCGGTTTCGCGCCATCCTTGAACGATCCTGCGTGGCTGCTCCCTTTGGTCGTGGACCTGGGCTGCCGGTACCGGGCGATTTTATGGATTGGGCTGGGAGTCGTCGGCGGTAGCGGGAACGAGGGTGGGGAGATTGCTGGTGTGTCCGGCCTCGTGGAGCACGGCGTCGAGGTGTTCAAGCACCTCTTCGACGGTCATGGTGTACATTTCGCGACCGTTGTCGTAGGCGGATTCCACCGCTTGCTTGAGATAGCGGCCGGCGATCTGCGCGGCGAGGGCGTCGGTAATGACATTGCCGGTGCGCTTTTTCTGTTCGACCCAGGCGAGGCAGGGCATGGCGATCCACACAGGGCCACCGTTGACGTCGAAGCGGATATCGACGGCATCGGCGTGGCGGGTGGCGATGGCGACGATGTTTGCCGTCCAGCGGCAGTGCAGGGAGTCTCCGGTCCAGCGGTCGGTTACGCGAAAATCTTCATACATACCTACTTCCAGATTAACAGGTGCTGGCCCCTTCGACTTCGCTCAGGGCAGGCTATCCAGGCACTCGCGCTTCGCGGGACTTGCCGTCCAGGCATACGCGCTTCGCGCCATCCCGATATGAGCTTTTGTGGCGCTCCCTTTGGTCGCGACGCTGGCTGTGTGTGGCATTCGTTGCTCGGGCGCAACCTGCTGTAAAGATTTGATGTTGCGTGAACCGCGGATGGATGGCAAAAAAAAGAAAACGGATTGGGTCGAACCTGCGTCCAACTTCTGTCATCTGAATGTGGACGAGTGCATTTATTTTTTGACTAATTTTGACTAAGGAGTCATTGCAGTGTCTATTCTTCCCCAATCCAAGCGGCGTTATCAGGACCGCCTTCTTCAGCAGAAGAAACTGCTGGAGCACTCTACCCTTTCCGCTGTTGAGCAGGGCCGCGAAACCGTTGTTGAAGATACGCATGACTCTGCCGATCAGGCGGTGCTTTCGTATCAGAAAGAATTGCTGTTTACGCGGGGTACGCACGATCACGGGCAACTGGCGCTGGTGAAGAACGCGCTGGTCCGGCTGAGGGAAGGCAGCTTTGGCGAGTGCGTGCATTGCGGGACGCAGATTGGCGCGAAGCGGCTGGAGGCTTTGCCGTGGACTCCTTACTGCATTGCGTGCCAGGAGAAGATCGAGCGGGGCGAAATGGCGGATGAGGGGCGCGCGGCGTAAGGCGCAGCTAAGCCATTTCGCAGAGCCAAGACGCGGCGAGCCCGTACATACTCACTTTTTTGGTTACCATTCACAGCTATGGCCTTGCCATCTGATCGTATTCCTGAGCTGAGGGGCCGGGGAGCAACGCCCACAGGGTGTAGATGGCGAGCGCGGTTCCGGTGATGGGCTTGATGATGGTGAGGATGGCGGCGACGATGGCGAGGATCCGGCCCCAGGGTGCGCGGTTGACGAGCGCGAGTCCGGTGATGACGGAGAGAATGGTCCGGCCGATGATGATGACAGTAATGAGCGGCATGAGCCAGGGCATGTGCGCGAAGGGGAACTCTCCCCAGGGGCCGTGGTTCCAGTGGCCGAAGTAGCCGCCGAAGAAGCCGCTGAAGATGGACATGGTGAGCAACCAGCCGAAGAGCGTCCAGGCGCCATAGGCGATCCAGAGGATGCCGAGAGACTGAATGTGCCGGTGGACGCGCGTGTAGAACCAGGTCGCGGGCGGGACGGCGGTGGGAACGGCCTGGACTACGGGGCGTCCGCAATGGGGGCAGAACTGCTGGCCGGGAGGAATGAGTTGTCCGCATCCGCTGCAATACATGGTGTGCCTCCTTTTAGCCAATAGCCGTTAGCCAATAGCCGTTAGCCAATAGCCAATAGCCGTTAGCCGTTAGCCAATAGCCAATAGCCAATAGCCAATAGCTAGTCAAGATACGCGGGGATGCGGCTTCTTGTTCCCGGGCAACGCAATTAGGATTGATTTTGTGCCTTTGACTCGACTGATTCCCGAACGTGTGAGCGATTGTAGCCGGTCTGCGCTGGAGTGGGACCGCTTTCTTCTTCTGCTGAGCGGGTATGCCCAGTCTGCGGTTGGCAAGGCGTGGCTGCTGGAGCTTGGGCCTTCTACGGACCGAGCATGGATTGAGCGCGAGCACACGCTGGTGGACGAGATGCGGTTGCTGGCGGGCGGTTCTGAAGGTGGGCAACAGTCCGGACTGCCGGGGCTGGGGTTGTTGTTTGATCCTTCGGATCTGCTGGCGAAGGCACGGATTGAGGGCGCGGCGCTGGAGGCGGAGGAGATTCGCTCGGTGGCGAACCTGGCGGAGGGGATTGCGGCGTGGGTTGAGGTTTTGCGGGTACCTCCGAGCGATTTGGAGGGCAGGCTGCCGCAGCTGCGCGGGTTGTTTGGCGAGGTGATGTCGCTTCCGCTGAAGCCGCTGGTGGATTCGCTGCGCGGGCGGTTTTTGCCGGATGGGACGCTGGCGGATGATGCTTCGCCAGAGCTACGGCGGATTCGGCGCGAGATGGAGCAGCAGCATCGCGCGATTGAGAACAGTTTGCGAACGGCGCTGCGGCGGTACTCGGAGGGCGGGTCGGCGCAGGAAGAGCTGATTACGATTCGCGGCGAACGGTTTGTGATTCCGGTGAAGGTGGAGTGGAAGCGGCGCGTGCAGGGAGTAGTGCATGGCGCGAGCTCGAGCGGGCAGACGGTGTATGTGGAGCCGCTGGAGACGATTGAGCTGAATAACGACCTGGTGCGGCTGCTGGAGGACGAGCAGGCGGAGATTCATCGGATTTTTGCGGCGATGACGCGGCAGATTGCGCAGTATTCGGGCGTGATTCTGGAAGGCGCTGAGGTGCTGTGCGAGGTGGATACGCTGCTGGCTCGGGCGCGATTTGCGGTGGAGTTCGAGTGCGTAACGCCTCGGTTTGCGGCGGCAGAGACGCCGGAGATGATTTTGAAGGCGGCGCGGCATCCGTTATTGGAGAAGAGGATGCGTAGCGAGGGCGGACGGATTGTTCCGGTGAGTCTTTCGCTTACGGGCGAGCTGCGGCAGATGGTGATCAGCGGGCCGAATACGGGCGGGAAGTCGGTTTCGCTGAAGACGGCTGGGGTGCTGGCGATACTGGCGCAGAGCGGAGTTCCGGTGCCGGCGGAAGAGACGGTGTTTCCGCTGTTCGACGCGTTTCTGGCGGACATTGGGGACGCGCAGTCGATTGAGCAGAATCTGTCGACGTTTTCGGCGCACATTGCGAATGTGAACCGGATTGCGCAGCGGGCGGATGCGGCTTCGCTGGTGCTGCTTGATGAGCTGGGGTCGGCGACCGATCCGAATGAGGGGTCGGCGCTGGCGGTGGCGATTGCGGAACATTTTCTGCGGGCCGGCGCGTGGGTGATTTTGTCGACGCACCTGACGGCGCTGAAGGTGTATGCGGAGAACACGCCGGGCGTGGTGAATGCAGCGGTGGGGTTCGACGAGGAGACGCTGGCTCCGACGTATGAGCTTCGGCAGGGGGTTCCGGGGGCTTCGGCGGGGATCAATATTGCGGCGCGACTGGGGCTGGATGCGGAGATTATTTCCCGAGCGCGGGCGAGGGTTGGGTCGCAGACGGAGGAGATTGGGAAATTTCTGGACCGGCTGCATGCGCAACTGCGCGATTTGACGGTGGAGCGCGAACGGGTGCAGAAGCTGGAGACGGAGCTGAAGCGTGAGCGGCAGCGACTGGATACGGAAGGGATGAAGGAGTGGCGGGCGAAGGTCCGCGAGATGGAGTTGAAGCTGGCTTCGTTGCTGAAGGACTTTGAATACCAGGCGCGGGAGACGGTGCGGGCGATTGACGACCGGGCGGCGCAGCAGAAGTTATCGAAAGACGCGGAGCGCAGGATGGCTCGGTTGCGCAGGGAGTTTTCGGAGAGCTTCAATGCGTCGGTGGTAGCGCACCACACGGGCGCGGACAAGAATGACGTGAACGCGCAGCCGCATGTTGTGCGTCATGTGGGCGTGGGCGATACGGTGAGGCTGCGGTCGCTGGGCAAGGATGGCGTGGTGCAGCGGCAGATCGATGACAAGACGTTTGAGGTGTCGGTCGGGCTGATGAAGATGCGCGTGGGGCGCGATGAGATTGCGGAGGTGGTGAAGACGGCGGGGGCTGCGAGCCAGAGTCCGTTGCAAGCGGTGCGGGCACGGGCGGGGATTTCGGTTACGGCGGCGGAGCCGGATGAGAATTTAAATTGGGAGATCAATGTGATTGGACGGACGGCGGATGAGGCTCGGGATGAGGTGGAGAAGTTTTTGGATAAGGCTTTTCTGGCGGGGCTGCCGAGGGTGCGGATTATTCATGGGACGGGGATGGGCGTTTTGCGGCGCACGCTGCGGGCGTATCTGGCCCAGCATCCTCAGGTGGCTGGAGTTGCGGAGCCGGGACAGAATGAGGGCGGGGCTGGGGCTACGGTGGTGGAGCTGCGGTGAGGCAGGGCACAGAGATCAGGGCACAGGGATCAGGGATCAAGGCACAGGGCTCAGAAGGAAAATTGCTTCATTCGCAGTGAACTTCAACCGAAAAAATCTCCAGTCGTACTTCTAAACCCTGTGCTCTGCGCCCTGCGCCCTAGTGCTTTTTGAAGTACTGGATTTCGCGCTCGTGTTGTTTGGCTTTTTCGAGCGAATCGAAGGTTCCGAGGTTTCGCTTCTTTCCGGTTGATAAGTTTTTCTTTCTTGAGTAGAGGCGGTATTCTCCGGATTTTAGTTTTCGGATCATCGCTGAATGGATGCCTCGGCGTGGCGGATGGCTGTCTTTTGCCGAACTGCGACGGTTGAGGAGACGTATGGTTGTAAAGCAGTCACGATAGTATGGTGACCTGAGCTTCTATGATGCGAAATGCTCATCCAAATCTGCTGCGCGCGCTGCTGGGAGTGTTTCTTCTGGCGAGCCTGTCGTATTGGATTGCGGGCGTGCTGGACACGTGGGAGATGGAGCGGCATGCGGACCGGCATGTGGCGGCTCCCCTGGAGTACAACGACGACACCTGCGTCGTGACCTCGGTGCAGCCGGAGGCAAAGATGGCCGGGATCGCTCCGGGGATGAAGGTTACGGGCCTGAACGGCGCGCCCTACACCGGCGATGCGCAGGTAGCCGAGATTCTCTATACGGCGCAGCCGGGCGATACGGTAGACGTGGAGTTTGCGCGTCAGAATGGCAGCGCGGGCATGGCCACGATTACGCTGGCACGGCATGCGCGTCTGCACGCGGGCATTGCGGACTGGATAGCGCTGCTGCGCGACGGAATTGTAGTAGTACTGATGCCGCTGGCGTGTCTGTTGATCGGCTACTGGGTGGTGCTGGTCAAGCCCACAGACCGCAATACGTGGCTGTTGCTGATTCTGCTGACGTTCCCGAGCGTGCTGTGGATCAACCAGGGGATGGCGACGGGCACGGGCCTGCTGTTGCGGCTGTTCTGGTACAACACGCTGCAATTACTGGCATCTCCGGCGCTGCTGCTGTTCGGGGTTTATTTTCCGGAGCGGTCGCGGATCGATAAAAAAGCTCCGTGGATCAAGTGGGTGGTGCTGACGCCTTACCCGGTGTTTGCGGCGATGCTCTACCCCTATCTTTATAAGCTCTACTATGCGGGACCCACGGGACTGCGGTGGCTGGCAGCCATTACCGATGTGGGCAAGATTCTGAACGTACTGAACCTGGCGTGCATTGGCCTGTACCTGATTTTTACGCTGGACAAGCTGCGGTCGGCCTCGACGGCGGACGCGCGGCGCAGGCTGAGGGTGTTGACGACGGGAACGGTGCTGGGCGTGGGCGCGCTGCTGCTGATCTTTGTCGTACTGCCACACTTCGGCTTCCAGCGCGATTCGGTGAGCGGCTTCTGGATTACGCTGGCCGGCGGCATGGTGTTCATGCTTGCGCCCTTTACGCTGGCTTACGTGGTTCTGGTGCAGCGGGCGATGGATGTGCGCATGATTGTGCGCGCAGGATCGCGATACGTGATGGCTAAGGCATTCCTGCTGGCGCTGCAGGTGGTGCTGATTGGGATTGCAACGTGGCTATTGCTGTTCCCTGCGCTGCATAAGCAGCAGCCGGGGGCTTCGGCGCTGGTTGAGGTGCTGGTTTTTCTGGCGCTGGTGGTGGTGCTGCGCGTTGGATTGCAGAAGCGGGCGCAGGCGTGGCTGGACCGGAAGTTTTTCCGCGAAGCGTATAACGCCGAAGTCGTTCTGAACGAGCTGGCGGATGAGGTGCGGCGGTTTACGGAGACGGCTCCGCTGCTGGAGACGGTGGCGCGGCGGGTGGCGGAGACGCTGCACGTAGACCAGATTGCGGTGATGCTGCGCCGGAGCGAGACCTTCCACCTGGAGCAGGCGATCGGGTTTTCGATGGATGGAACACTGATGCTTCCTGCACAGGCATCATCGGTACGGTACCTGGCGACGACGAATGAACCGGCGCGGCTGTACCGGGATGATCCGGATGCGTGGTATTTGATGGCGGGGTTAGGGGAGCGGCAGGTTCTGGACAGAGTGAATGCGGAGCTGCTGCTGCCGCTGCGGGGACGCAACCGGCTGATGGGCATGATGGCGCTGGGACCGAAGCGGTCGGAGGCGGCGTATACTCCGGCGGACCTGCGCATGCTGCAGACGCTGGCGACGCAGACGGGGCTGGCGATTGAAGTGGCGGAGCTCGCGCACTCGCTGGCAGCGGAGGCAGCGCAGCGGGAGCGCGCGAACCGCGAGATGGAGATTGCGCGCGAGGTGCAGGAGCGGCTGTTTCCGCAGGAGATGCCGGCGATTCCGGGGGCGACGATTGCGGGACATTGCAGGCCGGCGCTGGGTGTGGGCGGCGACTACTACGACGTGTTCATGCTGGAAGACGGGCGCGTGGGTCTGGCGATTGGCGATGTGAGCGGCAAGGGCATTGCGGCGGCGCTACTGATGGCGAGCCTGCGGGCTTCGCTGCGCGGCGTGTCGCTGGATAACCCGCGGGATTTTGCGAAGCTGATGGATAAGGTGAACCGCCTTGTTTATGAAGCGTCTGCGTCTAACCGATATGCGACGTTTTTCTTTGCGGCGTATGACCCGAAGACGCGTCGTCTGGATTGCGTGAACGCGGGGCATAATCCGCCGGTTGTGCTGCGTTGCAGCGCGGATGGAACGATTGAGACAATACGGCTGGAGGCGGACGGGCCGGTGGTGGGGCTGCTGCCGTTCGCGCCTTACACCGAGCAGTCGGTGGTGCTGATGCCGGGTGATCTGCTGTTGCTGTTTACGGACGGCATCAGCGAAGCGATGACGCACGAGGATGAGGAGTGGGGCGAAGAACGGATGATCGCCTCGGCGCAGCTATGCAGGGACAAGACGGCGGATGCGGCGTTGAAGGATCTGTTTCGCGATGTGGACACATTTACGGCCGGGGCTCCGCAGCACGATGACATGACGGTGCTGGTGTTGAAGCTGGAGGATTGAGAGTGGCTGGGAGAGTGCGTCTAATCAAATTCTCAGCGGTGCTTGTGTTGGCGATTGCTACTACGTGCTTCGCTGAAGACAAATGTGCGGCTGATGCTCGTAGGAGCCTAGCAGACCTCGGTAACTGCTTACGGTTAGAGCGGCAGCAATCCGAACTCACGCTCAATCGTGTTTATGGTGACCTGCTTGATCGTTTGCAAGGAGAATTTGCAAAGACGAAGGATGATGTCGAGAGGCAATACATTCGCTCTCAGATCGACAACCTAAAGGTAGCCGAACTGAGCTGGTCGACGTACCGCGACAATGAGTGTAAGGCGGAAAGCCAAATGTATGAGGGCGGCACCATGCAGCCGAGGATTTTAGATGACTGTGTTCGTTCTGCGACCGAACGGCGGATCAAGGAAATCAAAGAAGTCTATCAGCAATATCTTGCCAGTGAGCCTGAGTAGATACATGAGAGCGATTTCCATTCGCAATTGTTTTACATTTATCTTGATTGCGGCTTTGATATCGCTCGGGCCGATAGCGTGTTCACAGGAGCCGGTGATTGCTAAAGTTGCGCCGCGCGCGGCGAACACGCTGGTGATGCTTCCAGATGGTTCGACGGTGCATGTGGAGCTGGCGACGACGAATGCTGAGCGCGAATACGGCCTGATGGAGCGCACATCGTTGCCGCAGGGACGCGGGATGTTGTTTATCCACGACCAGCCAGGGCGCTATCCCTACTGGATGTACCACTGCAAGATCGGTTTGGACATTGTGTGGATGGACACTGCGCACAAGATTGTGGAGATGTCCGCGGATACGCCGCCGTGCAAGGGAAAGGCGAGCACATGCCCTTCGTATGGCGGCCGCGAGATTTCGCTCTATGTGCTGGAGCTTCCGGTGGGATCCATCAAGGCGCACCACATGGCTCTGGGGCAGGTGGTGAATTTTGATGTGGACGGGGGCGCGCAGTGAGGGAGGCCATGCTGAATCCAGAGGAAGATGAACTGACGGATGCGGAGAAAGATGCGCTGAGAGAGGACCTGCGGCGGTTCTGGGGCAGGGTGGTTTATTTCCTGGGCATGATGGCGGGGTTTATTCCGATCATTCTGCTTCCTTCGGGGATCTTTTCGGTTGCGAACAATAACCCGGCGAGCGCTGTTCTGGTGCAGGCCTTCAATTGCCTTACGGTTCTCCCGGCCAGTGTTCTGGCCTATTGGCAGAGAAAGGTAGCCGCGTGGTGGCTGATTGTGGATGCGGCAGTGATCTTCTTTGTAGCGCTGCGCTATGCTCCAGGCGGCCCGGTTGACCGCTGGCAGATTTTCCTGCTGGCGGCAGTGCCGCTATTCCTGGGCGGCTTTGGGCTGTACTCGGAGATGAAGGGGTGGCCTCGGTTGCTGGATCGCAAGAAGGCCAGATAAGCTCAACCGGTTCGTGCAACTTTAGATTTAGATACTGTTATCGCTGACAAGCCCCGCTCCTGATGATCTGGACGCGGGGCTTGCTGTTGCTACTGGACGGTGATGGTCTGGCTTTTGAGATTGAAGCCGCGGAGGTCGAGCTGAGGTTTGGCTCCCTGAGCGGCGCTTTGCGGATAGTCGATGGTGATTTCGCGGGTTTCTCCGGGGAGCAGGGAGATGTAATTGTCGGCGTAATAGGCAGGCAGGATGCGCTTGCCGTTACCGGCGTCGATGAGCGTCAGTTTATTTTCGAGGGCGGCGGCCTGGCTGTTGTTTTTGAGGTCCACGATGATGCGGTCCTCTCCATTCTCCAAATTTGCGAGGTGCGCACTGGCTGCGATCTGAGCGGGGGGCAGGTTGTCGAGGTCGCGGTAATCTTCTTCTTTATCGGCGAGCCAGTAGAAGTTCTGCGAGATGAGCTTGCCGTCCTGTGACTTGAGCTCGAGCTTGACGAAGACGGTGCGGCCGGCCATGAGTGGCTTCAGGTCGAGCGGGAAGGCCACGCTGGAGCCGTCCGCGGCCAAGGTGGCCGGGGCTTCGTGGTGCAGGAGAAATTTGTTGTCGAGGGAGTAGACGTCGGCAGTTACGGTTGCGTTGTCGAGCGATTCGCGGGTGGTGTTGACCAGCTCGACGTTGTAGTCGGCAAGATCGAGCTGGACGTGGAGCGGCTCGCAGGCCTTCATGGTTCCGTAGAACGAGGCCTGGGTGTCGTAGTCGGAGCTGAGGATCTCCCACATGTTGCTGGGCCAGGCGGGCTGGGTCATCCAGAGCATGCGTCCGCTGTTGGGCGACCAGAGATGGGCGTTCATGCCCTCAAAGATGGCGCGGTGATCGACGTAGTTGAGCATCTGCGCCTTGCGCTCAAAGTCAGAGAGGCTGGTGGCGGCTCCGAACTCGGTCTGGATGGCCGCCATGAATGGATGGGTGTCGCCGCCTCCGCTGTGGTGCCAGTCGTGATAGGCCCATACATCGTCGATGGGCCACTGGTCGGGCTTGGGAATGGAGGCGCGGAAGGATTCCAGCGTGGACATGGAGGGCGTTCCGGTTTCGACGGAGAAGCCGTGGTTGAGGGCGGTGTAGTAAAGGGAGGGCTTCTGCAGGCTGTAGGGGCCACTGTCCTGGAGATTGACGCGGTTGGAGCTGGGCGAATAGTAGCGGGTGCCGTCAAGTTTGGCGACGAGGTGGATGAGTCCCTCGTTGATGATGGGCTGGGGCACGCCTTCGTTGCGTCCGCACCAGAGCAGGATGGAGGGGTGGTTGCGGTAGCGGGAGATGACGTCGGCGACGTTCCTGAGGAAGAGTTGCGGGTCCTGGGCTTCGATGTTGTAGTTCTGGGTAGACTCCCAGAAATCGTTCCAGATGAGCATGCCGTATTCGTCGGCCAGGTCGTAGAAGGTCTGCTCGGTGCTCTGGCCGACCCAATTGCGGATGATGTCGAGATGGGCGTCGCGGTCGAGGCGGAAGTAGGGTTCAAGATGGGCGCGGGAGACGTGCTTCATGGCGTCGTCCATACCCCAGTTGCCACCGCGGCAGTCGATGCGGACTCCGTTGACGATGACGACGAGGTAGGGTGCCGGGCCGAGGTCGTTGCTGGGGCGGATGGAGGGTGAGTTTTCCGCGCCGGGATAGAGCGAAGAGACGTAGGAATGCCAGTTGGCCCGCCAGGCTGCGGGCCAGGAAGGCGGCGGCGGATCGGTTGCGGGAATGTTGCGCATGCCGTCGTGGGTTACGTTGACGATTTCTCCATAGTGGGCGCGGTCGGCGGCGGGGGTGTAGTCGACGCGGACGAGATGGCCGGTGGCGTCGAGCAGGCTTAGCTGGTAGGTGATTTCGCGGATGCCGAAGCGGAGCTGTTTGGTGTCGGAGACCTGACTGCCGGTGTCTACGGTTAGCTTTAGGTGGTAGAGGTTGGGCTTGCCGTAGCCGTTGGGCCACCAGAGGCGCGGATTCTGCACGGTGAGCTGTGAAAACTCAGATGGGGTGAGGCTAACGGTGGTTTCGCCGGGGGCGAGGGTGACTTTTTTGCTGACGGTTACGCCTTCGAAGCTGGCGTTGAGCGTGGCTGGGGTGGGTGTGTCGGAGGCGTTGGTGAGCGGGACGTTGATATCGACGTTGGCGCGGCTGGTGTCGGGCAGGGGCAGGGTGGTGATGACCTGCGGGTCTCCGATTTGGACGGCGTCGGTTGCGGTGAGGGTGACAGGCTGCCAGATGCCGCTGTCACGGTCGCGGATGGCGGGAATCCAGTCCCAGCCTTCAGTGGCTACGAAGGTGGGGCCGTCGAGGCACATGAGGCCGCCGTTTTGGCCAGGACCGCCTTTGATGGACTGCTCCTGCGGGATGCCGGGGTGAGGCGGCGGCGAAATGCGGACGGCGAGGACATTGGTTTCGCCGGGCTTGAGGATTTTGGAGACGTCGAAGCTGCCTCGGATGAAGGCTCCGGTGATGGTGCCGAGGGATTGGCCGTTGAGCCAGACTTCCGCTTTGTAGTTGATGCCCTGGAAGGTGAGGGTGAGGCGTTTGCCTTTGAGATCGGCGGGTGCTTTGAACTCGTTGCGGTACCAGTAGTCCTGCTTGTTGAGGCTTTCGGGGATGGCGAGGTTGTTGAGTCCGTAATAGGGGTTGGGATAGACGCCACGATCGACGAGGGTGGTGAGGACGGTTCCGGGGACAACGGCGGCGTACCAGGATTTTGCGCTGAAACCGGGGCTGGCGATGGCGGGGCCGTCGGCGGAGACTTTGGGTGCTTCGGCCATCGTCCAGCCTCCGGCGAGGGTCCAGTGGTTTGCGCCGTCGGGCTCTACATCCTGCTTGAATTGCTCGACGGGCAGCGCCACGGGGGCTGCGAAGGGCGCTTTGCTGCGCGGCATTTCGTCGGGTGGCTGCGGGGCGTCGTAGCCAGCCTGGCCCCGGGTTTGCACGGGCCAGGGCTTGGAGCCTTCTTCGTAAACGACGTCGGCGAAGTTGTAGCCCTTGCTGCTGATTTCAGAGATGGCGCTGCCGGCGAGAGCTTCGCGGGCGATGGTGAATCCGGCGATTTTGCCTCCGAAGTGCGACCAGCCGGGCTCGTGCGAAGACGGCGCGAGGTCGAGCGCGTTGCTGACGCTGCCGAGGATGAGGCTGCCGCTGGCGACTTCTGATCCGTCGCTGTAGAGGTGGAACTGCTGACCGTCGAAGGAGGCCGCAATGAAGTGCCATTGTCCGGGCGCGAGGGTTATGTTGGCTTCGAGGCTGTTGTTCGGGCCTCCCCAGAGAATGAGTTTGCCGGGCGCGAGGGCGAGGTAGCGGGAGTATTCGGCGGTTGGGTCGCCGAAGCCAGCGACGAACTCACGGGCGGCGGGGGCGTCGGCGGGCTTAATCCATGCGAAGAGGGTCCAGGGAGCGTCAGCATTGAGGACGGTGTCGTTTTCGGTGATTGTTTTTTCGAGGCCTTCGCCGCCGGTAAAGAAGGATGCGTTGTACGGACCGTAGATCGGAGGATTGTTGGTGACGGCGCTATAGGGCACGTTGAGTTGGGCTTTGGCGGTGTAGCTAAGAAGCAGGCAGGCGGAGGCGGCGAATAAAGCGATTGATTTGCGCATGGCTTTTCTTGATTTTCTGTTCTCGAAACACTGTACACCTCTAAATCCCTTTATGGGAACGTTATCTTGATCAGAGGGATAGACTGGAGTGGCATGATTCTGCCTTTCGTCCGCGAACTGCTTGCGGACCTTGAGCATTCCCCTTCCTTTGAACAGGCACGGAGGCATCTGGCCCTCGCGCGCGGGCGCCGTCGTGTCTCCGGACTGACTTCGACGGCTCGCGCGCTGTATCTTCCGCTGTTTGCGCGGGCGGCGAATGTTCCTGTTGTTGTGGTGGTTGCGGACAACAAGGCGGCAGACGCCTTGCATGTGTCGTTGCGCGCGGGTTGCGAGCTTACCGGGGCGATTCCCATGAACCGGGTGCTGAAGCTGCTGGCGCATGATGTGCTTCCTTTTGAAAATATGTCGCCGCACCCGGAACTTCAGGAGGCGCGGGCGACGACGCTGTGGAAGATGGCGTCAGGCGGAGCTTCGATTGTGATTGCTCCGGTGGAAGCGGCGGCGATGAAGCTGTTTCCTGCTCCGTTTTACGGTGGGCTGGCGCAGGTGCTGCGGCGCGGCGAGGAAGTGGACGTGGAAACTCTGCTGGCGCATCTGGCGAGCGTGGGCTACTCGCCCGCGGACATTGTGGAGATGCCGGGGCAGTACACGCGACGGGGCGGGATTCTGGATGTGTATTCGCCGGAGGCGGACCGTCCAGTGCGCTTTGAGTTTTTTGGCGATGAGATTGAGACGATCCGGAAGTTTGATCCGGAGACGCAGCGGTCTTCGAGTCCGCTGGACGAGGCGCTGCTGCTGCCGCTGACGGAGATTCCGGTGACGGAGCGGCTGCTGGCGGCGGTGCATGCGCGGCTGAGCGGCGCGCGGATGGGAGACGGAGACGACGCGGAGATGGTGGAGCAGGCAGTTGCAGCGGGCGGCGTCACGGTGTTTCCGGGGTGGGAGTTTTTTGCGGGCGTGGCGGGAGCGACGGGGACGCTGCTGGACCTGATGCCGCGGTGCACGCTGTTTGTGGAAGAGCCCGCCATGGTGAAGAACCAGATCGACCGCTGGTGGAACAAGGTGGAGCAGCGGCATGAGCGGGCGAGCATCGGATCGCTGATTCGACCTGAGGATATTTATCTGCGGCCGGAGCTTCTGGAGGCTCAGCTAGGATCGCATGCAGGGCTGGATATTGACCAGCTGGGCGTGGTGGATGTGCTGGAAGACGACACGACGCTGGGCGAGATTGCCTTCAATACACGGCCTACGCTGCGGTTCCATGGATCGATTCCGGCGTTTCTGGAGCAGGTGCGGACGCTGATGGAGCAGGAGACGCGCATGGTGCTGGCGGCTCCCAACCAGGGCGAGGTGGAGCGGCTGGCGAACCTGCTGCGCGAGTATGAGCTGCCGTACCGGCTAGGCAGTCGCGCACAGCACGCGGGCAGCGAGAACGTGTATGACGAGTCGAGTTACCTGGCGGGGAATCTGCGGACTCCGATCCTGGTGCGCAGCGCGCTGGCGAACGGGGTGAGCGTGCCGGAGGCGAACCTGGTCGTCTTTGGCGCGAATGATTTCTCTGATGATGTGGACGTGATGGCGCGGCCTGCTCCGCGCAAGTCGAAGACGGCGGCGTTTGTTTCGGACTTTCGCGATCTGACCGTGGGCGACTACGTGGTGCATGTGGAGCACGGCATTGCGCAGTACATCGGATTGAAGGAGATTGACCAGGACGGCACCACGATTGAGTTCATGGTGCTGGAGTTTGCGGAGCAGGCGCGGCTGTATATTCCGCTGACGCGGCTGGATTTGATTCAGAAGTACCGCTCTACGGAGGCGGGGCCGGCTCCGGTGCTGAACCGGCTGGGGTCGCAGCAGTGGGCGAAGACGAAGGCCAAGGTCCGCAAGGCCATGCAGGACATGGCGGACGAGCTGCTGAAGCTGTATGCGCAGCGCAAGGCGGCGCGTGGGCACTCGTTTACCGCAGACAATGAATTTCAGCGCGAGTTTGAAGACGCCTTCGATTACAACGAGACAGAAGACCAGATATCGGCGATCAGCGACATTAAGCGCGACATGGAGTCGGAGATGCCGATGGACCGCCTGCTGTGCGGCGATGTGGGCTACGGCAAGACGGAAGTGGCGATGCGCGCGGCGTTCAAAGCGGTGCAGGACGGCAAGCAGGTCGCGGTGCTGACGCCGACGACGGTGCTGAGCTTCCAACATTTTGAGACATTCAAGAATCGATTCAAGATGTTTCCGATCAACATTGAGATGATCTCGCGGTTCCGCACACAGAAAGAGCAGAAGCAGGTTGTGGAGATGGCGGAGACGGGCAAGGTGGACATTGTGATCGGCACGCACCGTCTGCTTTCGAAAGATGTGAAGTTCCATGACCTGGGATTGCTGGTTGTAGACGAAGAACAGCGGTTCGGTGTGCGGCACAAGGAGCGGCTGAAGCAGATGCGGCGGGAGATCGATGTGCTGGCGATGTCGGCGACGCCGATTCCGCGAACGCTGCACATGTCGATGGTGGGACTGCGCGACATGAGCGTGATCGAGACGCCTCCGAAGGACCGCATGGCGATTCAGACGGTGGTGGCGAAGTTCGATGAGAAGCTGATTCGGTCGGCGATCGAGGTAGAACTGGAGCGCGGCGGGCAGATTTATTTTGTCCATAACCGCGTGGAGACGATTTACGAACTGGCGGCGAAGCTGCAGGAGCTGGTTCCGGCGGCACGCATTGCAGTTGGGCATGGGCAGATGGGCGAGGGCGCGCTGGAGAAGGTGATGCTCTCGTTCATGCACCATGAGCACGACATTCTGGTGGCGACGACGATTATTGAGAACGGGCTGGATATTCCGCTGGCGAACACGATCATTATCAATCGCGCGGACCGGCATGGGTTGTCGGAGCTTTATCAGTTGCGCGGGCGCGTGGGGCGGTCGAACCGGCGAGCGTATGCGTACCTGCTGATTCCTCCAGAGCAGGAATTGACGGCGATTGCGCGAGCGCGGCTGGCGGCGCTGAAGGAATTTTCTGATCTAGGTGCGGGCTTCAAGATTGCGGCGCTCGACCTGGAGCTGCGCGGCGCGGGCAACATGCTGGGCGGGGAGCAGAGCGGGCATATCGAAGCTGTAGGTTTTGAACTTTACACGACGATGCTGGAAGAGGCGGTCGGGAAGTTGAAGGGCGAAGAGCGCGTGGAGCGCACGACGACGCAGCTGAGCCTGGGCATTGGGCTGCGCATTGATGAGAGCTACATTGCCGAGGAGAACCATCGGCTGCGGATGTACAAGAAGATCGCGGGTGTGCAGAGCGAAGGCGAGATCGACGAGGTTCGCGCAGAGCTCGAAGACCGGTATGGGCCAATGCCGGAGAGCGTACGGCATCTGCTGGATGCATCGTTGTTGCGGATTGAATGCGAACGGCTGGGCGTGGCGCAGGTAGACCGGAAGCGGGACCAGCTGCACATCAAGTTCATGGAGAATGCGGGCATTGATCCAGGGCGGCTGATGAAGCTGGTGGCGAAACATGCGAAGCGCGGCGCTCAGTTCACGCCGCAGGGTCTGCTGAAGTATCCTTTAGGGTCGCCCAAGCCGGATGATGTGCTGGCGGAGGTCCGCGCGCTGCTGGACCAACTGGCGCTACGGGAAGTGGTTGCCCGATAAGAATCCGCATCGGTTACAAATTGGAACGAGGCCGGATGAAAGATCGGATTTTACTGGTGAGTGCAGTGCAATTCCCTGAGACTGCCGCCGGCGCTGTAAATCGCATCTATACGTGCAGACATACCGTACTCAAGGAAGGCTGATGAAAAAAGTTCGGAAGGTTATTTTTCCCGCGGCGGGGTTCGGAACCCGTTTTTTGCCCGCGACCAAAGTGATTCCCAAAGAGATGTTGGCGGTGGTGGATAAGCCGATCATCCAGTATGGCGTGGAAGAGGCGCTGGCTGCCGGCTGCGATCAGCTCATCATCATTACGGCGCACGGCAAGTCGGCGATTGAAGACCATTTTGATATAAGCCATGAGCTGGAGACGGCTCTGGAGAAACGCGGCAAGACGGAGCTGCTGGAGCTGTCGCGCAGCATTTCAAACATGGTCCAGATCTCGTATGTGCGACAGAAGGAGGCCAAGGGCCTGGGCCATGCGGTGCTGATGGCCAAAGACCTAGTGGACGATGAGCCGTTCGCGGTGATTCTGCCGGATGATGTGATCGACGCGCCGGTGCCTTGCCTGAAGCAGATGATCGATGTGTTTGAGCGGGTGCAGAGCTCGATTCTGGCGACGCAAGTGGTGGAGGGGCCAGAGATTTCGTCGTATGGCGTGCTGGATGGGACGCCGCTCGCGTCGGACCCGCGGATTATTGAGGCGCGGGGGATGGTGGAGAAGCCGAAGATGGAGGACGCTCCGTCGAAGAACGCGATCATCGGGCGGTATGTGCTGACGCCGACGATTTTTGAGCTGCTGGAGAATCTGACTCCGGGCGCGGGCGGCGAGCTGCAGCTTACGGATGGGATCAAAGGCCTGCTGAAGACGGAGAAAGTCTACGGATATAACTTTGAGGGTGTGCGGTATGACGCTGGCGACAAGCTGGGAATGTTAAAAGCTACTGTAGATTTTGCTTTGAAGCGGAAGGATTTGGGGCCTCCGTTCCGGGAGTATTTGAAGGGACTCAAGCTTTAAGGACAGAATGCCCGCAGCTGCCCTCCCTCTCATTCAACATCCAGGTAGCCGGCTAAAAGAGCGGTGTTTGTTTGCGGGGGAGCGGCAGGTTGAAGTGTTCGTAGGCGAGGCGGGTGGCTACTCGGCCTCGCGGTGTGCGATCGAGGAAGCCGCGCTGGATGAGGAATGGCTCGTAGACCTCTTCGAGCGCGTCCTCTTCTTCGGCTAACGTGGCTGCTAATGTGTTGAGGCCTACGGGGCCTCCGTCGTACTTTTCGATGATGGTCATGAGCAGGCGGCGGTCGAGTTCGTCGAAGCCGTGGGCGTCTACTTCCAGCATTTTGAGCGCGTATTCGGCGGTGGCGCGATCGATCTTTCCTGTGCCTCGGACCTGGGCGTAGTCGCGGACGCGGCGCAGGAGACGGTTGGCGATGCGCGGGGTTCCGCGGGAGCGCATGGCGATTTCGGCTGCGCCATCCTGATCGATGGGGACGTTGAGGACCTCGGCGGAGCGCGAGACGACGTAGCGAAGGTCGTCGTCGGAATAGAACTCGAGGCGCAGAAGGATTCCGAAGCGGGAGCGCAGCGGGGAAGACAGCAGGCCGGGGCGCGTGGTGGCGGCGACGAAGGTGAAGGGCCGGATGTCCATGACGTGAGTGCGCGCGGCGGGCCCCTGACCGATGATGATGTCGAGCTTGTAATCTTCGAGCGCGGTGTAGAGCTTCTCTTCGAGGACGGGCTGGAGGCGGTGGATTTCGTCGAGGAAAAGTACCTGTCGCTCGCGGACGTTGGTGAGGATGGCGGTGAGGTCGCCCTGAATCTGGAGGGCCGGGCCGGAGGTCTGCTGGAAGCCGACGTCGAGCTCATTGGCAATGATAGTGGCGAGGGTGGTCTTGCCGAGTCCGGGAGGGCCGAAGAGCAGGACGTGATCGAGGGCTTCTCCGCGGGAGCGAGCGGCTTCAAGGGCGATGGCAAGCTGTTCTTTGGCTTTGGCCTGACCGATGAATTCCTGGAGACGGCGGGGGCGTAGCTTGAGCTCGAAGGAGCTTTCGTCGTCGGCGCGGACGGCGGAGACGAGCCGGTCGGGATTCTCTTTCTGCGAGGGCACTTTCTTCGGAGTCTACCGGGTGGACGGGCTGCAAGCAAAGGGTCAAGGGCCCGGCGCGCATCGCTGGAAGTTTGCAGCCGGATGCGCCAGCATTTTTCGAGTGCTTCCGGTGCCCGGCATCTGATAGTCTGAGTCGCTAGTTTGCAGTATTTTTGAGCTTCCCCCAAATTGCGTTGGAGGCTATTTCCCCTTGTTGCTGCGTAATGTTTGCTCTAAAAGTCTGCTCTTCGGACTTTCGCTCTCTATTCTCCCAGTCTTTACCTGGGCGCAGTCGAGCTATGTGCCCAGCTATGTGTCAGGGACCGGTCCAAACACGGCGTCTGCGGCCGTGCTTGGACCATTGGAATTTTCGCCTGATTCTGAGACGAGGGGCGAGTCCTCGCAACAGCCGTCTTTCAAGCTTTCCGATCCCTCGCTGTCCACCTATTATCTCGGAGGCGAGCCGTGGCAGAGTGATGGGGCTCAGGATGTACCGCAGATGAGTGTAGAGGCTCATGTCGATCTGCTGCCGTTGTTTGCACGGTGGCACCAGGGTGTTGACATGCACCCGGGCGTGATGGAATCCGCTGTGGATCTACAGAACAGCCAGGCGCCTCAGGGTTACCACTGGAAGGGCTTGCTGTGGCAGTCGCTGGCTTTTATTTCGATCGAAGACGGGTTCCGGCTCGCCACGGATCCCTATGTCCGTCACCTGGTTGCGGGAAACCCTTACTGGCACGATTACGGGATTTCGATGCTGCACTGGAATATGAACCGATGGTCGGATGGCGACGATTTTCTTGTCGATGATATCGGCCACCCGATGCAGGGAGCGGTTTCGTCGTTCATTGAGATTCAGAACAGCCCGAGAGCTCGGATGCTGCAGATCAGTAACACAAAGGCTTATTGGAAGAGCCGTTTTGTGGCGATGCTGTGGGCCACGGTTTACAGCACACAGCAGAAGATCGGGCCGCTGGGCGAAGCTGCGATCGGCAATGCCGGAGGCTACACGTATCCGTTTAATTGCCCCGAGCCATGCACGAACCACCCTGATGTGAAGTACGGGACCAATACTGGCTGGACGGACTTTATCATGACGCCTGCCGGCGGGACGGTGTGGGTGATTGGGGAAGACGCCATCGATCGCTTTATCAGCGGACGTTTAGAGGAGGCGTATCCGAACCGGCTTTTTCCGAAGATCGTGCGCGGATCGCTGAACCCTACGCGCACGATGGCTAATGTACTGCGCGGCAAGAATCCCTGGTATCGAGATTTTCAACATCCTGATGAGATTGATTCGGGCGGAGTTCACTTTGAGCGCAGCGATGCGGATGTGATCCAGCATTTGCCACGGTATGAGATTTTTCCGCACTTTAACGCCATTTCGCTGCCAGTGAATACGGCGACGTGTACTCAATGTCGAAGATGGACTGACGGATCGGGAGCTGGCTTTTCAGCGCGCCTGACGCGCTGGGTGGATTTTGATTCCGACGTGGATTACCAGCCGGATGCCAGTCCTTTGCCCTCGAACCGGGCAGGCGGGGATGCGCTGATCGGCACGTTTGGATTTCGCGCAGGCATCGCCACTCCAAATTACGCGTTGAAGGTTTCGATTCGCCCGGGATTTGTGAGCTACAGTCATGCTTATCTGGCAATTCCTTCCCAGTCCGATCCCGTGCCGGCGATTGGACGGGTGACGCATTTTGCGTCGAGTCTGGCGATCAATGGAGATTACGGCATTACCCGTCATTTCGCGATCCGCGGTGTGTTTGGAAATACCCCGGTGCGTTATCTAAGTTTCATCAGCCCGCCGGGGATTGGGAAGCCGCCTCGCCTCAACTGGCTCTCGCATGAGTATTTCGGGACCCAGGAAAACTGGGCGTACCAGATGGGTCCAGTGCTGCGGTTTTAGGCGAGATTCACGAGCGCTATTGAATCAGTAGCGGCAGTCCGGCGAGGCAGAGGGCGACCTGGGCGAGAAGCAGCGCGCCGGTGATCCAGAGAAATCCACGGCGGTAGCGGGTTTCGAGGATGTCGGCGAAGACGCCTCCGATGAAAGCGAGCAGGAAGGGCATGGCCCAGAGGCGCGGCTGGCTGGGAACTCCCGTGGTGACAAGGACGAGAAGTATTGCGGCGACAATGAGCGGCGCAGTGTTGCCGAAGTAGCGAACACGGCGCACAGCGGCGTAGAAGGCGAGCGCGGCCAGGGCGGCGATGGTGATTCCAGCATTGGTAAGCGTGATGAAGAGGACGTGGGCGGGTTCGAACGAGAAGCCCAGCTTGGCGTCCTCGCTGCGGAAGACATAACTGTAGGCGTCGGGGTGAAAGGCGTAGGAGGCGAAGAGGATGAACAGTGCCCCCAGCACCCAGACGATGAGCAGTGTGGGCAGATAGGCGCGTTTGCTCTCGGCGACGTAGGCGATGAATCCGATGATAAAGAGT
>JBARHV010000306.1:0-11310 GCA_049799415.1 Silvibacterium sp. | reverse complement strand
AGGAGCGCAGCAGCCGATTCATGGTGTTGGCGGTCCTGGTGTCGATCCTGCGGTCGTTGTAGGCCTGCAGCACCAGAAAGTAATTGACCTGGACGGCGGTGCGGTCCTCGGGAAAGACGAAGGGCAGCGGTTTGTGGACGCCGTAGAGGTCAGGCGAGGGCTGGCACTGGGCCACCATCCGCTTCATGGTGCTGTGATGGCGGCAATAGAGGGTGTCTTTGACGGCGGGGGCCTGGCAGGGGTGGCCTGCGGGAAAGAGGTGTCGGCATAACGGGATCATTTGGGTTTTCCTGGATTTTAAATTTGTTAAGTAATAGATAGTTAAGGGCTCAGGGCTCGGGGATCAGGGATCAGGGCACAGTTATTAGTTCTTAGTCCCCAGTTCTCGGGGCGGTTTCTTGCTGGTTCATGGTTTGCTCCTAAAAGGAAGAGGCGCAGCTTGGGGCTGCGCCTCTTCGTTGATTGGGAAAGATTTTTTTGCTCTCTATTCTTAGTGTATCAAGCTGGGAGAATTCGCCTGCATTGGCTAAGTGATGTGGTTTGTTGGGGTTGTCTCTGGTTGAGGCTTGACACGGTATTTTGCTTCGGTGGTGGATGAAAAAACCGCAGGTCCCCTTCGGCTTCGCTCAGGGCAGGCTTTCGACTGCGCTACGCTTCGCTCAGAATGACATCTTTGAGGTGGGTTGCGCTCTGCGCTACGAATGACGTCGTTGAGATCCCCGGCTTCGTGTCAGTGGTTACTTGCAGGTCTTTTGTGGAGGCTTGATTGGGGAAGAATCAAACTGCCTCTGCCTCTGCTTCATCCGTCATCCAGACGTAGAGGAAGTCGTCGTTGCTGGATGTGGCGATGGCAATATCTTTTTGACGCGCAGCACGGCTGAGAGCAGAACGGATGTTCTCTTTGGTGTCGGGAAGTTGCGAGAGGGGAATTTTCAGAGCCATTCCCTGACGCAAGCGATCGAGATCGTTGAGCAATCGCAGAATGATCTGCTTATGTTTGCCGTCTCTGCCCTTGGGAACATCGATCTGGAGAACGGATTCAAAGGGCACAGGACCTGAGAACTCTTTTCCGTTGCTTTCTTTCTTACTATTATTGCCGCGCATGATTATTTTCCCCTGAACTAATCATTACGATAACGTGACGTAAACGTAATCATGTTCTGACACTGTCAAACTGGTTGTCAAGCACTATTTTCACCGCCGGTTCAATCGAGGTTAAATTCTTCTTTGTGTGAAGTTAAATTCTGCTTTAAATCTCACATATAAAAGAGTTAACCCGTATTCTTCCAAGGGCGGTATGGTGTGTGCAGAGGTTGTTCTCATGTCAGAGGAATTGAGTTTTGAAGCCGTTCCCCTTGCCGAAGTCCCTTTGGGCCGTCCCACGGAAAGATATCGTCCTGTGGTTCTGGTTGTGGACGATGAACATGTAATTGCCGACACTTTGGCTGCGATTCTTTCCATTAACGGCTTCGCGCCTTTGGTCGCTTACAACGGGAAGAGCGCGCTGGAGATTGCAAACGTGATTCCTCCGGAGCTTCTTATCTCCGATGTGGTTATGCCGGGGATGAGTGGGATTGAGCTGGCGATTGCACTTGTGGAAACCCTGCCTGCCTGCAAGGTGTTGTTGTTTTCGGGACAGGCTTCGACCATGGATCTGCTTGCTGAGGCGCGTGCCGATGGGCATCACTTTACGGCATTGACGAAGCCCGTCCATCCAACCGAGCTGCTGGCGCGCATCTCAGAGTCCCTGGGAGTTCAGGAGCAGCAGGCTATTCCCCTATCTGCTTAAGGTCGAAGGCGTTGCTAACGGCGGTTGTTTCCGCTGCGGACTACCGGGTGCGACGTCTACGCGGGCTGGTTTAGTTGCTGGGCTGCGGGGCTGGTGGCGGCGTGACTAGAATCGGAGCCATCGCGATTGGCTGACTGTCGTGGCGCTCGCCGACGTGCAGGCGGACGATCTGGCCGGGCTGGGCGGTGACGCGGAAGAGCGCGGTTGCGCCGAGCATCTGCGTGGGATGAGGGTCGGAGTCGACGCGCCATCCGGCGGGGACGGGCTGCTCGACGAGGAAATCGACAGGCGCGACGGTGGTGTTGTTGAGCAGGTATTCCTGCTCGGAGATGGTGACGAGGCGGGCGCGGTGGAGGCCATTGCTGACGGCCTGCTCGAGATGCTGCGAGTTGAGGACGCTCTCAAGATGGCAGACGGGTTCTGTGCGCGGGCTGGAAACGTCGAGTCCGCGGACTCCGTCGATGCGGTCGCTGAGGATGCGGCAGTCCTGGTTGACGTGGATTTCTTTCGTCTGGAGGAGCGGGGGCGGTGCGGACTGCGCGACGGTGTGCGGGGCGTGAGAGCAGCCAGTGATCGCGAGGAAGGCAGCGGAGACGGCCAGAGCGAGGCACGAAGAGAAACCGATCCGGAACATGGGTGAAATTATACCGCTGCGTGATTGTGCCGGGCGGCAGGGTTTTAGCGGTAGGCGGAGGGTTTATTGGGGGTGATTCTTACGCCCATTCCGTTGAGGTGGCTGCGGGCCTGTTCGGCTTCGGGGGTCTGGGGGTAGCGCTGGATGAGGGAGCGGAAGTCGCGGATGGCGGAGTCGCGGCGGTCGGCGCGTAGCTCGGCCTCGCCCTTGCGGAGCTGCGCGGTGGGTGCTTTGGGGCTGCCGGGGTACTGCTCGAGGACAGCGTCGTAGCTCTTGATGGCGTTGGTGAAGTCGCCTTTGCGGAAGGCGATTTCGCCGATGTAGAACTGGGCGCCGGGAGCGAGGTTGTCCTGCGGGTAGGCCTGCAGGAGCTGGCTGAATTCTCCGCCGGCGAGGTCGTAGCGCGCGCCGTTGTAGTCGGTGAGGGCGCTCTGGTAGAGCTGCTGAGCGGGCGGGGCCTGCGGCGCCTGCTGCTGCATGGCCTGAGGCGGCGGTGCTCCTCCGGGGTTCTGCGAGCCGTCGGTGGACTGGCCGTTGGCCGGAGCCGGGCAGGGCTGGTTGGGCGTGGGCTGGCAGGGTTGGCTGCCGGCGGGCTGAGCGGTGGGCTGGGACTGGATGTTCTGGATCTGGGACTGGATGTCCTGGAGGGTCTTGTTGACCTGGGTGACGCGGGTCTTGAGCTCGTCGACGGAGTCATTGAGGCTCTGGATTTGTCCGGAGAGCTGGCTGTTCTGATTCTCGCTGGAGACCTGCTGCTGGAGCGAGGTCATGGATTGCGAAAGACGGTTGACGTTGTCCGCAGTCTGCTCGACGAGATGCTGGAGGATGGCCATGCGGGCATCGTTGGTGTCCTGAAGATGCTGGAGCATGTCCTGCAACTGCTGCACCTGCGTCTGGAGCTGAATGATCTCCTTGGAGACGGCGTGGGCGCGGGGCGCGGGCAAAAGGAGGGCGATGGCGATGATGGCGGACAGAGGGATGAATGTCTTTTTCATAGGGCTGGTCT
Source organism: Silvibacterium sp. (assembly GCA_049799415.1). Taxonomy (GTDB): domain Bacteria; phylum Acidobacteriota; class Terriglobia; order Terriglobales; family Acidobacteriaceae; genus Silvibacterium. Next base: position 7,881 of record JBARHV010000306.1, on the reverse strand, counting down.
CAGAGTACTTCTAGAGTATGTCGACTCCTATAAGGATGATCTTATCGCCGTTCGAGGACCGAGAACAAAAACCCACGCCCCTAAATTGAGGCGTGGGTTTCCTTTTTTGGAGCTTAGCGGTCGATGGAGAACTGCCCGCGGCGGTTCTGCTGCCAGCAGCTCTCGGAGTGATCGGTGCAGAACTGCTTCTCCTTACCGTAGCTGACGGTGCGGAGACGGTCGGGGCTGACACCGGCGGTGACCAGCGCCTGCTTGGCGGCGTTGGCGCGGTTTTCGCCGAGGGCGAGGTTGTACTCAACCGAGCCGCGCTCGTCGCAGTATCCGCCGACGACGACCTTGAGGTCGGGGTGCTGGTTGAGGAAGTTGGCATCCTGCGAGATGACGCTCTGAGCGTCGGGGCGGATGGTGTAGCTGTCGTAGTCGTAGAAGACCGGCTTGACGTTTTGTTCAAACATGGCGTCGGTGACGTTGCCTTCGCTTATGTTGCTGGCGGCGGGAGCGTTCACGGTGACGCGGGCGGTGGCGGTGGCATTGCCTCCGTCGCCGGTGGCAGTGAGGTTGTAGTCGGTGGACTCAGTGGGCTGGACGGTGCGGGTCCCGGAGGTGGGCACGGGGCCGATGCCATCGATGTTGGCGCTGGTCGCGTCGGTGGTGCGCCAGGCGAGGACGACGCTTTGTCCGGGGGAAATGGTGTCAGGCGAGGCAGTGATGCTGGCCGTCGGCGCGGGAGCAGTGTTGGCGATAGGCGGCGGAGGCGGCGGAGGCGCGGCCTTCTTGTGGCAGCCAGCAATGGCCAACATGGCGGCAGCGCCGGCGATGATGGCGATGGAGCGACGATGTGTGCGACTTCGTCTGACAAGATTTATAGGATTGCGAAAAGTGGTATGCACGGTATCTCCTCCTTGGGAGCTGTTATTGGCCACTGACGGGCCATTTGTCGTTCAACCAAAGCAGAACAAGCGGGAGCGATTTCCCGCCTGCCATCTATCGTAATTGAGCTATAGACATCCATATATTCATTATTTCCAGCTCCAGTTCGGCATGGTGTTTGCGCCGCCATGCGTGAGCTGCTGCTGGTCTGTTCCATCGGCAAGCATGGTCCAAATCTGATCGCCGCGCTGGAAGACGATGTGGCGATTGTCAGGCGACCAGGAGGGGAAGTCATTGGTCCCTTCCTGATGGGTGACCTCGGTCCAGCGTTTACTGGCGATGTCCATGACATAGATGTCCTGTCCGCCGAGGACGCCGGGGCCGTAGTGGCGATTCCAGGCGAAGGCGAGGAACTGTCCGGTAGGCGACCATGAGGGCGAGATGGCGTAGCCGCCGTCGGTCATGCGCTGCACGTTGGAGCCGTCGGAGTCCATGATGTAAATCTGCGGGAGGCCGGTGCGTCCGCTGACCCAGGCGATCTGGGAGTTGGTCTTGGGGTTCCAGACGGGCGAGACATCGGGGCCGCGGAAGGTGGTGAGGCGGTGCAGGTCTCCGCCGTCGGAGTTGACGCTGTAAATCTCATTGTCGCCGGTGTGCGCGCTGGAGAAGGCGAGCTTGTTTCCGTCGCTGGACCAGGCGGGCGAGAAGGCGTTGCCGACGGGGGAATTGAAGTGGACCATGCGGTTGAGGGCGAGCGAGTAGACGCGAATGGACCAGCCGTCCCTGCCGAGCGAGGAGAAGGCGATGCGGGAGTTGTCGGGCGAGACGCGCGGCGAGAGAGAGATGGTCCCGAGGTGCGTGACCTGGTGGGCGTTCTGGCCATCGTAGTCCATGACCCAGACTTCTTTATTGCCGCTGCGGCTGGAGATGTAATAGATGTGCGTCTCGCAAATGCCGTTTATGCCGCCGCCGAGACGGGCGATGATTTCGTCGGCGAAGCGGTGGGCGATCTGGCGGGCATTCTCGTCGTTGGCGACGTCAGAGTATTGCTTGCCGAGAATCTGCGGGGTCTGGGGGTCTTTCGCGTCGAACAAGAAGCCCTGCACGGAGACGCGGCCGTTGCTGACTCCGATATTGCCGAAGGCGACAAAGGCGGCGCTGGCGGGCGCGGCGGCCCAGAGGGGAAGATGGATCTCCTGCGGGCTGCCAGGCATTTCGGGCGGCGCCATGCTCTGCGAGACCATGTCGAAGACGCCGGAGTTCTTGAGGTCGTTGTAGAACGTCTGATCGAAGATGGACTTGAGCGGGAGGGTCTGGACGTCGTTGGTCGCCGGCTTGAAGCTGGCGGCGGCGAGACGAATGGTCTGCGCTCCGAGGTTGGTTCCGGTGCGAACCCAATCCTGCGCGTGGAGCGCGGGGACAAAAATGAGACTGAAGAGCGAGAAAAAAACAGGGAGGGAAAAGTGCTGCTTCAATTTCTTACCGTTCATCATGCCTCTGCTTCTGGTTGAAGTTTGCTGAGCTGGACCGGATGGGGCAGGACCTGCAAGGTCAAGACGGGCATGGTCAGGACTTGCATCGTATTAGACGAAGAATGAGCCATTTGGAAAGCTCCCGCGGGTTTTACGAAACACGCCGGTGGTTTTGTTAAAACTGAAAAACATTCTGCTTGCGTTCTCTTTTAACTAAAAACACTCTGCTTATTTTCTCTTTTAAAAACTAAAAACATTCTGCTTGTTTGCTCTTTTAAAAACTAAAAACATTCTGCTTATTTTATTTAATGTGCGCTCTGATCGTAAGTAAAAGTGTACTCCACGGAAACGCTGGATTTGTTGTATCCCGAGGGTAGCGGACTGAAGTTCTCGACACGCTGAACGGCGCGGAGCGCGGAACTGTCGAGCGTGGGGTAACCGCTGCTTTGAGAGATGCGGATATCGCTGGGCGTGCCGTCCCGGGCGATGGAGAAAGTTACGCTGACCTTGCTGCCAACCGGGGTGCCGGGAGTGACCTCCTGGGTGTACCAGTTCTGGCGGACGTTGCGCTGAATGACGCTGACGTACCAGGGATAGTTGAAGCCGTTGCTGCCGCCGGTGACGGTGACGGCGTTCTGTGGACCCTGGGTGGGCGCGACGGTCCGCTGCATGTTCGTGGCGGACTGCTCCCCATAACTGGCGCGATACTGCTGCTGCGGCGCGGGCGCGGTCTGGCGCTGCGGCTGAACTTCCTTCTTCGGCTCCTTCTTTTTAGGCGGAGGGAGTTTTCTGGCGAGGGCGATGGCGTCGGGCGGCGGAATGGTTTCGATCTTGGGCAAGGGCGGCGCGGGCGCGGGCGATGGCGTTTGTGTGGCGACGACGTTGGGCGTGGGCGGCTGATCCTGCGGAAGCGGAATGGCGGGCGCGGAGCTGACGAGGGTGGCCTCGATGGCTCCGGGGGCCTGCTGATTGCCCCACATGTTGTGAGGGAAGAGATGCGAGAGGAAGTGTCCGGCAATGAGGGCGAGGACGATGCCGATGTGCAGCAGGACGGAGCTTCCGACCTTGATTCTGCCGAAGAACCTGCCGTGGATTTCTGGTTCCAGATCGGGAATAGAGCGCGCTGCCATGGACGAGTGTGCTCCTACTTTGCCGCTGTGCCGTTCTGGATGGGCTGGGTGACGATGCTGATGTGGGTGATGCCAGCCTGCTTGACGGCGTCCATGACAGAGGCGAAGGCGCCGAAGGGCACGCGCTCGTCGGCCTCAACATAGATGATCTGCTGCGAAGGATCGGAGCCGGGCTTGTTGAGCAGCGAGGGCAGATCGGCGAGGTTGATGGGCTTGTCCTGCAGGAAGACTTCCTGATCCTTATTGATGGTGACGACCATGTGCTGCTCAGTGATGGCCTTGACGGTCTTGGTATGCGGGACGTTGACCACGATGCCGGACTGCAGGACGGGCGCGGTGAGCATGAAGATGACGAGCAGCACGAGCACGACGTCGACCAGCGGAGTGATGTTGATCTCCGAGAGCGAGGTGCGGGTGCCTCCGTTGCTAGTTGTGAAGGCCACGTCCGGCCTCCCTTTCCATCGGGTCCTGCGTGGGCTTGAGGGTGACCTCTTCCATGCTGTTGAGCAGCTCGCGGGCGAAGTCGTCGTTGCGCGCGCCGAAGTCGCGGCAGCGGGCGGCGAAGCTGTTGTAGGCGACGACGGCGGGAACGGCGACGAGCAAGCCGGCGGCGGTGGTGATGAGGGCTTCAGACACACCGGGCGCGACGGCGCGGAGGGTGGCGGCTCCGGCGGTGCCGAGGCCGTGGAAGGCGTCGACGATGCCCATGACGGTTCCGAAGAGGCCGATGAAGGTGGCGGTGGAACCGATGGTGGCGAGCGAGGTGAGCCGCTTCTCCATGGCGGTGAGCGATTCACTGGAGGCGGTCTGCGCGGCGCGCTCGAGCGCGGTGATGTTTTTAGGAGGGCCGTAGCCTCCGGTCTGACGGCGGTAGGTCTCGTAGACCTCGTCGAAGACGTTGACCAGGGGGCTGGGCTTGAACTGCTCGCTTACGGTGGCGATCTCCTGCAGGCGCGTGGCCTTGCGGAAGGCGCGCAGGAAGCGGCGGCTTTGCGCAGCGGCGCGGCGGAAGCTGCCCCACTTGCCGAGAATGACGGCCCAGGACCAGATGCTGCAAATAACCAGAATGGCGAGAACGACGAGGGCGACAGTGCCGCTGTTGCGGAGCATTTCGAGGATGGCATTGCCACCGGCGGCGGCGGGCGCTGCGGTCGTGTCCGCGTCCGTCTGGAAGAGGAAGAGGGCGAGTGCGAAAAGGGAAGGTATCATTGCTTCTCTACTTTTACGGTATCAGATGAGATGCGGGTACAGGGCACAGGGAACAGGGCACAGGGGTAGCGATCAGGGTTCGGGGCCAAGAGCTCGTTAACGTTGCGACAGATGCTATGCGATGATTGGATGCCGAGAGGACCTTCCATGTATCGATCCTTCCTTCTTGTATGGTTGTTTATCGCGATCCCGGCATGGACTTTGACCGGGCACCCTCGGCGCTATGTTTGCAAAACTCCAAAGCTGGCCCCGAGTTGCTACTGGACGCGTGGGCAACTGAAATTTTGGGAAGGAACTCCTTCACTTCGGCTTTGGAAGATTGGCACCCGACGGATACTGGGGATTTATAGCGGCCCTGCGACTTATCCGGGAGATCTCGACGGTGACAATGAGCATCCCGAGTTGCCCCCGAATGTACAAGCCAAATTGAAGCCGTTTGAAAATCAGATTTATGCGGATTTTGAGGTTTGTCCATTAGAGCCGGAGAAGCCGAAAACAATGCAAGCAGCGTGCCTTGAAGCGGCAAAGAATATCGTCGTTGATAATTTCTCTAAGTAACCTGTAATTCGGGACTGCAGACTGGATTCCTGCCGCGGCGTAAGAGATAGACGCTACTATGATCGGAAGCTGCAGGGATTGCTGAAAATATTGCAGACGATCTGCGCCGCCGGGCAGATTACTGAGAGACTGCGAGACTGATGAGCGCTGCCGCATCCACTGATGAGACGAAGGCCGGGATAAAAAAGCACTCGCCGGTATTCCTGGCGGTGTTTGCGGTGTTCCTGATTGCGACGACGATCTGTGCGGTGGGAACAGTGCTGGGGATTCTGGGTGCGCGGCTTGCGCATCACGACACGCAGTGGTACTGGGCGAGCGGACAGCTGCTGATACACCACGGGAATCCTTATAGCGAGGAGGCAGTCCACCGGATGCAGGCGTCCGCGGGCGTTCCTGTCTATGGGAGTGATGTGTTGCGCTACCCGCCGACAGCGCTGTTTCTGATGACGCCGCTGGCGCTGCTGGGACCGAGGGCCGGAGTGGTGGCTTGGTCGCTGCTGATGGCGGCGTTTCTGGCGCTCTCGCTGCTGGCGATCCAAGCGATGCTGGGGCCGGCGTTCGACCGCAAATACCTGCTGCTGGCATGGTTTTTTGCTCCGACGCTGTGCTGCATTGAAATGGGGCAGACAGGCGTGATCCTGCTGCTGGGGTTGGCACTCTTTTTACGTTTCCACAACAGCAGGCCGCTGTGGGCGGGCGCGGCGCTGTCGCTGTGTGCGGTGAAGCCGCATCTGTTTTTGCCGTTTGGGGTGGTTTTGCTGGCGTGGATTGCGACGCGAAGAAGGTGGGGGATTCTTTGGGGCGCGCTGCTGGCGCTGGCGGTGGAGAGCGCGTTCGCAATGGCGTTCGACCCGGCGGTATGGATGCACTATCGCACGGCGATGCTCACGCAAGTGTTTGAATATGCGCCCACGCTTGGTGTGGAGCTTCGTCTTCTGATGGATCGAACGGCGATGTGGCTGCAGTTTGTTCCAGCGGCGGTGGGCTGCGTGTGGGGGCTTTGGTATTTCATGCGCAACCGGGAGCGGTGGGACTGGCGGACACATGGGTCGATCTTGACGCTGGTGTCCTTGGTGGTGGCTCCGTTTGCGTGGTTTACCGATCAGGTCCTCGCGATACCAGCGATTCTGTTTGTTCTGCTGGGGCCGCGGCGGGGAAGCCTGACTCTGCTGCTGGCCATCATGAGTGCGGGGGCGATTGAGATGATGTCGACCTCAACGCTGCTTTTCTGGCCGTATCTATGGCAAGGTTTGGCGTGGCTGGCGTGGTATGTGTATGCAGCGAGCGGGACTGCGCCGGTGGATGATGCTTTGGCTGTGGGTTGAAGGAGAACGATACCGTGCAATCACCTAGTTCTTACATTCTTGCGGGTGCGCTGGCGATGGCGCTTTTGGCGGCGGGGATCTTTTTTGTGCGGAGGCCTGAGAAGGTGTATCGGACGCTTTCGTTCGGTCAGGCTGAGAACAAGTTTGGCGTGAAGTTTTTTCGAGCGGTGGGGTGGTTTTATATCGCGGGCGGCGCGCTGGGACTGGTGATGCTGGCGGTGGCCGCGTATCTGAATTTCTCGCGCTCACACTAAGGGCGCAACTCCTGCTATGCTGCGCGGAGATTCTTCTTCTACAGGATTTATATGCTGCTGGAGCTTCGCGCGGAAAATTATGCGGTGATCGACCATGCTATTGCTGTGTTCGGCCCGGGGCTGAATCTGTTGACGGGCGAGACGGGCGCGGGGAAATCGATTCTGGTGGATGCGCTGGCGCTGTTGATGGGGGCGAAGGCTTCGTCGGATGTGGTCAGGCATGGCGCGGACAAGGCGGTGGTGTCGTGCGTGTTTGAGAGCACGGCGGGGTCGGAGGCGACGCTGGAGGCCAACGGCATTGATGTTGAGGGCCACGAGATTATTCTGCGGCGCGAGATTCTGGAGAACGGCAAGGGCCGGGTGTATGTGAACAACCAGCCGGCGACGGTGGCGGTGCTGCGGCTGCTGGCTCCCGAATTAGCTTTAGTGCATGCGCAGAGCGAGACGCTGGGATCGTTTGTCGGGGCGCAGCAGCGGCATTTGCTGGACCGCTTTGGGAGCCTGTCGGCGGAGGCGGTGGGCGAGGCGTATGCGCGGTGGAAGGAGATCCAGACGCGGCTGGAGGATTTAGAGCGCGATGAGCAGGACCGGTTGCGGATGGTGGACTTGTGGCAGTTCCAAAATAGAGAAATATCGGGCGCGGGGCTGACGGCGGGCGAAGACGAGGCTCTGGAGACGGAGCGCAAGGTGCTGATGAACGCGGAGAAGCTGTATGGGGCCGCGATGAGCGCGTATGAGCTGCTGTATGACGGGAGCGGGTCGGCGGAGGCCACGCTGCGCGCGGCGCTGAAGCAGGTTGAGGAGCTGGGGCGGTTCGACGCGAAGTTCCAGGAGCAGGCGCAGACGCTTGCTTCGACGCTTGCTGTTGTTGAGGATGTAGGCGCTACGGTGCGGGATTTTGCGGAGGGGATTCAGGCGTCGCCGGACCGGCTGGCGGAGATTGAGGACCGGCTGGCGGCACTGGATCGGCTGAAGCGGAAATATGGGGCGACGGTCACAGACGTGATCGCGTATGGCGAGGATGTGGCGCGGAAGCTGGCGGAGGTGGAGAATCGCGACGAGA
>JBARHV010000305.1:0-1760 GCA_049799415.1 Silvibacterium sp. | reverse complement strand
CCCCTATACCGAGCAGGTGAGCAGCGTCGCCTCCTTCGGCTTGGGGGAAGGAATCGTGGGCTGGTCGGTCGCTGAGCGCAAGGCGGTCAGGGTGGATGACGCCACCGTGGACCCCCGCTTCAAGGCCCTGGCGGCAGCGCACGCGCCGCGTAGCTCCTTGGTGATGCCGCTGGAGTCGCCCAACCGGGTGGTCGGCGCCCTGACCCTCACCCGCAAGCGGGTCAAGCCGTTCACCGAGCTGGAGCAGGCTCTGGTGCGAGTCATCTCCAACCAGGCGGCCATCAGCATCGACAACGCCGCCCTCCACGCCGCCGTGCAGCGGCAGCTGCAGGAGATCGCCCTGCAGAAGCATGAGCTGGAGGTGGCAAACGCGCAGATTCGCGAGAACAGCCGGCTCAAGAGTGAGTTTCTGGCCAACATGAGCCACGAGCTGCGCACTCCGCTCAACGCCATCTTGGGTTTCAGCGAAATTCTCAAGGACAACCTCGCCGGCAAGATGAGCGCCGCCCAGCAGCACGAGTGCCTGGAGAACATTCACACCAGTGGCCGGCACCTGCTCAATTTGGTCAATGACGTGCTCGACCTGAGCAAGATCGAGGCCGGGCGGCTAGAGCTGCAGTACGAAGAATTTCCCTTGGGGGCTTGCATTTCCGAGGTCCTCACCGTGGTCCGCCCACTCGCCGAGCGGGGCGGCGTCACCCTCGAGGTGGAGATCGAGAATGACACGGTTCTGCTGCGCGCCGACAAGGGCAAGTTCAAGCAGGTTCTCTACAACCTGCTCAGCAACTCCATAAAGTTCACCCCGGAAGGCGGCACGGCGACCATCAAGGCCAAGGCGCGGCCGCGGGCCGGACAGCTGGTGCTGCAGGTCAAAGACAGCGGGATCGGCATCGATCCCCAACACCACGACCAGATCTTCAGCGAGTTCTTTCAGGTTCAGGCATCGGATGACCGGCAGTTCGAAGGCACCGGTCTGGGACTGGCCTTGGTGCGACGGCTAGTGGGGCTCCACGGCGGCACCATCAAGGTGGACAGCCAATTGGATCGAGGCACCACCATGACGGTCACGCTGCCCCTGCACGGTCTGCGTCCGGACGGTCAGATGCGCAACCGAATCCTCGTAATCGAGGACAATCCCAGTAGCCTAGAACTTTCCACATTGGTACTTCGTGGCCAAGGCTTCAAGGTGGACACCGCCACCGACGGTCAGCAGGGGCTGCAAAAGGCCAAGTCGCACGCGTACGACCTGATCCTGATGGACATTCAATTGCCCGGCATCGACGGACTCACGGTTACCCGCCTGCTCAAGGCAGATCCGCGGACCGCCCAGACACCCATCGTGGCGCTCAGCGCCAGGGCCATGGTCGGGGACGAGAAGGAGGCCATGGAGGCGGGCTGCTCCGGTTACATAACCAAGCCGATCGAGGTGAAAAACTTCGTTTCCACGGTCACCGAATACCTGGAGGCACAGGGTGCATGAGCGGCGGTAACAAGACCATTCTGCTGGTGGAGGACGATCAGGCCACCCGCGATATCGTCAGGCTCGCCTGCGAGCCGCAGCACTACACCGTGGTGGAAACCGGAACCGGCCTGGAAGGGCTGGACATGGCCCAGCAGACCTCGCCCGACCTGATCATCCTCGACATCAATCTGCCCGGGATGAGCGGACTTGACGTCTGCCGCAAGCTGCGGGCCGACGGCTACAAGGTGCCGATCATCATGCTCACCGCCAAGAGCGACACCATCGACGTGGTGGTGGG
>JBARHV010000304.1:0-4503 GCA_049799415.1 Silvibacterium sp. | reverse complement strand
CAATCCGGCTGGCATGCGTGCTTGCCGGAGGACTTCCAGAGATTGTCCCTGGAACGGATGATGCGGACGCGTGATGGTCACGCGTTCGGGGAAGTGCTGGTGATGGGTAGTGTGTCGTGTGTTCCTTTGATACAGTCCGGCACGACATTTTGCTGGCAAAAGTAGCGCAACGGGTGCAGGACGGGGACGTATTGCATCTGCTCAAACTGATTTTGAAATCCACTGGGAAGCAGGGGGTTCCGCAAGGCGGGGTGATATCGCCGGTACTCAGCAACGTCTATCTCAACGAGGTGGACCGGATGCTGGAGAAAGCGATTGCCACCACGCGGCGCGGGCCAGACACGCAGGTCGAGTACGCGAGGTTTGCGGACGATCAGGTGATTTTGGTGGAGGCCCATCCGCGGAGTGCGTGGTTGCTTGGGGCGGTGCAAAGGCGGCTGCGGGAGGAGTTGGCAAAACTGCGCGTGGAGATCAACGAAGAAAAGAGCCGGGTAGTCGATCTGAAGAAAGGGGAGAGCTTCGCTTTTCTTGGTTTCGAATACCGCTATCTTCCAGGCCGTAGCGGGAAGATGCGGGTGAAGTTTGTGCCGAAGCTGAAGAAGCGGACGGCGCTATTTGCCAGGCTGCGGGAGATGATCCGGCGGAAGGAAAGTCAGCCGGTCGAGGAGGTGATTGAGGAAATCAATCCTGTCCTTCGTGGTTGGGTGAACTATTTTCGGATCGGGAATTCGAGCCACTGCTTCGCCATGGTCAAGCGCTGGGTAGAGAGGAAGATTCGGCGGCATATGCAGCGGGCGCGGCAGCGTCCAGGGATGGGCTGGAAACGGTGGAGTACGCGGTGGATACATGGAACGCTGGGGCTGTTCAACGATTATCGCCTGCGGCGTCCCCCACTACGGAAAGCGGTGACGGTGCCATCGGCCACATAACCCTTGGTGCGAAGACGACAGGAGAGCGGAGTGCGGGAGATCCGCACGCTCCGTTCGATGTGGCGGGGGCTGGAGACCAATTCACGGTTCGGCTAGTGAGGCACTCCCAGAGGAAACGGGGAGCAACAGATAGGCCGACCCTACGGAGTTACGGCGCCAGTCCTCGACCCTACCGGCGCGGGTGCTGCGGAGGAGCGGATCGGGTACTCGCCGGTAACTTGTAGAATCGGCGTATGGGCGAGGCGCGGCGGACGCGGTCGGTGGGAACGAAGCTGACCGAGGAAGAATACGCGAAGCTCGAAGCGCTGGCGGCGCAACGCGGAGTGACGCCGGGGGAAACCGATCCAGCCGGGAAGTGGAAGACCTTCACGATGGATGCATTCGGCAATCTGCGGAGCGTACTGGAATCCGATCCGTCGCTTGGCAACGTCACCACGAATTACACCTACGACGTCATGAATCACCTGAACCAGGTCTCGATGCCCCGCGGCAGCGCGACCCAGACCCGCACGTTCAACTACAACAGCGGCACCACGGTCACCGGATTTCTCCAGAGCGCTACCAACCCCGAGAACGGGACCGTGAGCTACACGTACAACACTAACAATCTTCTCGCGAGCAAAACGGACGCCAAGAGTCAGAAGCTCACCTATCAGTACGACACCTACAACCGGCTGACTTCGGTCACTTGGACCAATCCTCCGCAAGGAGGCGCTCAGGTGCTGCGCACCTACTATTACGACAGCAATCCCCTGGACAACACAGGATTCTCACAATACACAGCGGGACGTCTCGCGGCAGTGAAATACCTTGGTGCAGGCACTGGGGGAATAGTTCAAATCAACGAGATGTACAGCTATACGCAGCCCTATGCCCAAGGTACCGACCCCGAAGTATACGGAGGTGGGCTTCCTTCCGCCAAACGGCTCCAGGTGAACGAATACATGACCTATCAGAACGTACAAGGTCATTACGAAAATGCTACGGTGACCGGGAACCTCGACACCACGTTCGCCTACAACGCCGAAGGCGGCCTTATATCAACCACCTATCCGAGCGGCACTACAGCTAGCAACGGCACCATCATCACCACGCCCGGTCCCAGCTACAATTATTCTTACGACAGCATGTACCGGTTGAGCGGCATGACGGATTCGAACTACAACACCATCGTCAGCGGCGTCAGCTACAACGCGGCGAATCAGTTGCTCAGCATCAATTATCCGGGGAATAACGAGACGCGGAGCTACAACGTTCTGAACCAGTTGACGAATGTAACGGCTGGCAGCGAGAACCTGACGTACCACTATCCCACCGGCGCGAACAATGGTAAGGTGAGCTCCATGTACAACGCGGTGAGCGGCGAAACGGTGACCTACACCTACGATTCGCTCAATCGCCTGCTGACCGTGAACGGCAGCGGCTGGGGCGACCAGTACGGCTTTGATCCATTCGGAAATCTGCTGTCCAAGACGGTCACCGCCGGATCGGCGCCGAGCATGTCGATTTCCGTGAATACGGCCAACAACCAGATCCAGGGCGTCTACGGAGTGAACTACGATGCCAATGGAAACACGACTGCCAATTACAACGGCGGGCTGTCCAATACTGTCACTTATGACGCCGAGAATCGCGTGAGCACCTATCAACCTTACATCGGGTCGGCTACCACCTACGCCTACGACACGCAGAACCGGCGGATCTGGAGCTGGCCAGGAACGACGGATACCTGGGGGAATGTGACCGGCTACGCCGTGAACATCTATACGCCGAGTGGCCAAAAACTTGCCGCCTACACAGTCGGCCCTGCCGTAAACGATTACAACGGGCAGGCGACTCCGTTCATTGCTTCTGGTGTCGCCACAAGCGATCAATATTTCGGCGGCCGCCGGCTCGCGCCGATGGATCAATTGGGTTCGGTTGGGACATACTTTCCTTGGGGCGAAAACAGGGGCACCACGAATCCGCAGGACACTTGGAGCTTTGCCACGTATTGGCAAGATTCAGTGAGCGGCCTCGATTATGCCGGGGCGCGGTATTACGCGAGTTCCTACGGCAACTTCAGTTCGCCCGATCCATCGATGGACAACGTGGACTACAAGAATCCCGTGAGTTGGAATGCGTATTCGTATACGAACGGCGATCCGATCAATTCAAACGATCCGAACGGGCTTGACACGGTAGGTCTCCCGAATCCATCGCCTAACGTGTACAACTGTTCCTCCGATTTCATTTACACGGCGAGCTTGGTGGGCGAGACGATTAACCAGTTTTTCAACTCCAATGAAGGTGTGCTGGGGATGATGAGCTACTTCGAGCAGGAGGGAAGTGGCAGGTCCGCAGACCAAAAGGTTTGGGCCGCACTGGACTGGACGTTCGAAAATCAATGGAATCTCTCCGCTTCGGACAAGAACTGGTTCTATGGGCCGGGCAACGCCCCGTCGAGCCTTATTGCAACCATTACAACCGGATCGGGCCGAAGCCAGGTATTTACGAGCAGTGGTCAGTTGACGTCAAATTTCAACACCCAGCTTTTGAACACTCTCACTGGGGCAGAGAATTCCAGCCAGTGTGCCGGTCTGGAGCAGGCATTTGATACCGCGGCGGGCGTGATTACTGCGGCCGGAAACCTGAAGAATGGCATTACTCCAATTCCAGATCCCGTTCCAGGCGCGCTTCAATTCGGTTCAAACGGGGCTGTTCCCACGCATAGTCCGTACGTGACGCAGGGGTCGTTGCCTCCGATAACAGATGGCACTAACACCTGGACGTTCTTCACGGATACGTACACGCCGCCTGTCAGGAGGCCGAGGCCGCCGAGACCGCCGGGCCGCGGAAAGAGACCACTGTGAGGCGGAATATGTCATCAGCGCGCGTGGCTGCTGTTTGTCTGTGTGCGTGCTGTTTCGCGGCGGGCGCTGGTTCTCAGGTTACTGAAATCAAGTCCGCGACGGGGCTTTTCCGCGGAATCCGTTATCTCGACGAGGTTGGGCATCTTGGCACTGATCCTGACCCGCGCACCTCGGTTGACTTCGCCATAGCGAAGGCGGCCATGACGAGCGATGGTGATATCGAATTTTCGGGGAAGGATGATGCAGGTCAGAAATGGAGCGCACGACTTCCGGTCATCGGAGGTATGGGCTGGACGACCGTGTGGAAAGCGGATTTCGATCACAATGGCCGTCCGGACCTGATGGTTGCTTCCCATTTTCCGGGGAACGGGCGATGCATTGAGAATGTGACGGTTTCGTTCCTCATGATCGATGCGCGCGGGAAGGCCAATCCCTGGATCATCCACACCAACGTGCCGAAGGAGACGGCGTTCCCGCCAATACCGGCCATACTGACTGACCTGAACGGCGATGGCCACGCCCAGCTCGTTGTTACCGATTGCGAATACGCGGACCGTCCAAAGCTGGGGGAGGACCATTCGATAACTGGTATCTATGAGGCAGGCGATTCGGTTTGGAAACTGGCGGCACAAACGGGAATAGCAGCGCAGGAGAAGGTGACTGCGATAGTGCTCCACAGCTCCGCGTTCCGGCCAAGCATCGATAAGTTGAATCCGGTGGAT
>JBARHV010000303.1:0-32818 GCA_049799415.1 Silvibacterium sp. | reverse complement strand
GTTATAGCCAGCCGGAAGCCTGACATGCAGGTTGATTTTTTATTTAACTAATTGATTACGAGTAGCTTGCGAGAGATGAACAGTTTGGCAAGCCCGTTGCTCTCACTGTTACCGAAAATAGAGGCAGGGAATTGTGTTTTGACACCGTTCCCTGCAGAGATAAACCGAGAGCGGTAGAGGGACCGCCCGCATTTCAGGTTTTTAATCCACATCCCAGATATGGAGCTCGACGCGATGATCCAGGAAAAAATGCAAATGAAAGCTGCTTTAGCTGTTACAGCCCTTGGGGCGATTTCTCTGCTGTTCTCCACCGGCTGCACGACAAAGAATTATGTACGTAGCCAAACGGAACCAATTATTCAGCATACGAATGAGCTGGACGACGCCACAGCGAAGAACAACCGCGACCTTCACGATGTAGATCAGCGCGCCCAATCGGGCATCCAGGAAGCGCAGACCTCGGCGAATACAGCGAGCCAGCAGGCGAATACAGCGAACCAGGCGGCTGGGCAGGCGCAGACCTCGGCGCAGGAAGCGGTGAACCAGGCGGATTCGCTGGGAAGCGTGGTGGCGAACCTGGACAACTACAAGCAGGTTGCCAATGCCGACGTGCATTTTGCCTTCAACAAGGCAGTATTGACCCGTGCCGACAAAGGAAAGCTGGATGATTTTGCCGGGCAGCTCACTGGAGTGAAGGGCTACATTCTTGAAGTTACGGGCGGGACGGATTCGGTGGGTTCCGCTGCGTACAACTATGACCTAAGCCAGCGCCGCGCGCGCACCGTGGTGCAGTACCTGGCGGCGAAGTATAACGTGCCTCCGCACAAGTTCTACCTGATCGGTATTGGCAAGGACCAGGAAGTTGCGCCGAACAGCACGTCTTCGGGCCGCGCGAAGAACCGTCGCGTGGAGATTCAGCTGTTGTCGAATATGACGGGGCAGGAACCGACGGCTCCGGCTCAAAGCAGCCAGCTGACAAAGCCTGTTTCGCAATAACGAGTTTTTCTTCCCCAACCTATTTTCTTGTTTTCTAGAGACCCCGGATTCAGCGATGAATCCGGGGATTTTCTTTACAGGGCCATTTGCGCGATATGCGCGGCACGTACGTCGCGCGCGGTGAACAGGCTGAGGAACGGCGAGCCTTCACAGGCGGCCTCGACAGCGGAGCGGCCCTTGGCCTCTTCGCGCTCAACCAGACATACGGCGGCGATGACCTTCATGCCCGCGTCCCTTGCGGCTTCAATGGCGGTGACGGTAGAGGCTCCGGTAGTGCAGACATCGTCGACGATGAGGACGGGCGCGCCTTTCTCAAAGAAGCCTTCGATGCGACGCCCGGTTCCGTGGGTCTTCTCGGCTTTGCGGACGAGGAAGCCGTGAATGAGCGGCGATCCGTGATGCTGCTGCGCATGGTATGCGCTGGCCGTAGCCACATTGGAGACGATGGGGTCGGCACCCAGGGTGAGTCCGCCGACGGCTGCGGGATGGAGCTTGTGCTGGCGCAGCAGGTCGAGGATGGCGAGACCGGTGAGGCGTCCCCCTTCGGCGTGGAGGGTGGTGGTGCGGCAGTCGATGTAGTAGTCGCTTTTGCCGCCGGAGGAGAGCGTGAAGTCTCCGAGCTTGAAGGAGATTCGTGACAACAGATGGAGCAGCGCGGTGCGGTGATCGGTAGTCATCGATCTTGATTGTAGACGGTTAGCTGGTGAGCTTTTCGAGATGGCGAAATCCGCCGGTTTGGTAGAGGACTCCGGCGAAGAGAGTGAAGTTATAGGCGGCGTGGACGATGACGCTGGCGGCTACGGAGTCCATGGCCAGCCGTACGATGCAAAGCACAATACTCACAGCTCCGATGAGCACCAGCGGCCCCCAGGAGTGCGAGACCTGCGGCGAGTGCATGAAGGCGAACCCGGCGCTGGTGAGGAGAATGGAGATCGGGATGCCGACCCACCTTGCTGCCTTCTGCGAGATTATGCCGCGATCGGCAAACCAGCGGAATGAGTTCAGCAGCCCGGGCAGCAGGAAGCCGCGGAAGGCCAGCTCTTCCAATATGGGAGCGACGGTAAGCCCGAAGACCAGCATCATCCAGGCCCCGGTGGCGGATTTCATCATGTCCTGCGTGATGGGCGGGTTTTTGGGCATGGGCAGGTAGTTGCCGAAGAAGGTGATTCCGAATCCAGCGACGAGGCCGAGGATGGCCAGCACGATAAGACGCCGCTGCGCCTGGCCGGCGTTCCAGCGCACGCCCTCGCCAAAGGGCTCGTCCCACAGAACCGTGAAGACAGGGATGGCTACAAGCACGATCAGCCCATAGCAGAGTGCCTGAACGGGGATGCTGACGCGCGCGTCGGTGTTGACGAGCAGGTAGAGGGAGTAGAAGCTGCGGTGCGGAAGGAGATGACTGAGCTGGAGCAGAAAGACGCCGAGCACCTGCCCGACGACGAGCAGCACCAGCACCAGGGCAAAGAAGAGCGCGGCGTTGCCCAGGTTGGGAATGCGGTGGGGAAAGAGCTTTGGCGCAGGTGTGGGGATGCCGAACATGTCCGGACGCAGAACTGGCGGCGGTTCTGTCTGAAGCGCGGTCACGGGCGGTGCGAGCCAGGGAGCCGGTGTGGTGTCAGGCTCTGCGCCGCGCTCCGTGAGATCCGGTTCAGGTGTATTCAGAGGGTCCGGCGAGTCATCCCATGTATCGGCGCTCATTGCACCCATTCTTTCTTCCGGCCTGTGCCCGGTTTTGGTTTTGCGCCGTTCTTCCGGGCGGCGATTTTTACGGTTCCGTCCGGTACTGCTCCGGAGCTTTCATAATACCGGCGCAGGAATTCGCCGGTGTGCGAAGATGCGGTGCGCGCCACCTGCTCGGGTGTGCCTTCGGCAATGACCAGGCCGCCGTCCTCGCCGCCTTCGGGGCCGAGGTCGATGATCCAGTCGGCGTTGCGAACCACGTCGAGGTTGTGCTCGATGATGATGACGGTGTTGCCGAG
The DNA here is from genome assembly GCA_049799415.1 of Silvibacterium sp. GTDB lineage: Bacteria > Acidobacteriota > Terriglobia > Terriglobales > Acidobacteriaceae > Silvibacterium. The sequence goes on along the minus strand of JBARHV010000303.1, from coordinate 29,843 downwards.
GTCGGCGAGGCGATGCAGCACTTCGAGCAGGCGGCGTACGTCGTCGAAGTGCAGCCCGGTGGTCGGCTCGTCGAGCAGGTAGAGGGTTCGCCCGGTCTGGCGTTTGCTGAGCTCGCGCGCGATCTTCATGCGCTGGGCCTCACCGCCGGAGAGCGTGGTGGCCGCCTGTCCCAGGTGAATATAACCGAGGCCGACATCCACCAGCGTTTGCAGTTTTTGTTTGGCCTGGGGAATGTCGATGAGCACGGGCAGCGCGTCCTCGATGGTGAGTTCGAGGATGTCGGCGATGGAGTAGCCGTTGAATTTCACGGCCAGCGTCTCCTGATTGTAGCGGCGTCCGTTGCAGACCTCGCACTGGACGTAGACGTCGGGCAGGAAGTTCATTTCGATGCGGCGTTGCCCGTCGCCCTGGCAGGCCTCGCAGCGGCCTCCGGCAACGTTGAAGGAGAAACGTCCGGCCTTGTAGCCGCGCTCGCGCGATTCGGGGAGCATGGCGAAGAGGTCGCGGATGGCGGTGAAGACTCCGGTGTAGGTTGCCGGGTTGGAGCGCGGGGTGCGGCCGATGGGCGACTGGTCGATGCGGATGGCTTTGTCGATCTGGTCGAAGCCGCGGATGCGGGCGTGCTCGCCGGGCTCCTCGCGGGAGCCATAGAGCACTTTAGCAAGAGCGCGGTAGAGCGTGTCATTGACGAGCGTGCTTTTGCCGGAGCCGGAGACGCCGGTGACGACGGTCATGATGCCGAGAGGGAACTTAACGGTGAGGTCGCGGAGGTTGTGGCTGCTTGCGCCTTCAATGGTGATCCATTTGCCGGTGAGCTGGCGGGGCGCGATGCGGTGCTGGATGGAGACTTCGCCGGAGAGATAGCGCCCGGTGAGCGATGCGGGCGACTGCATGATCTGCGCTGGCGTTCCTTCTGCGACGAGATGGCCGCCGAGCCGCCCGGCTCCGGGGCCGAGGTCGAGGACATAGTCGGCGTGGCGGATGGTGTCTTCGTCATGCTCGACGACTAGGACGGTATTGCCGAGGTTGCGGAGCGATTCGAGCGCGGTGATGAGGCGCAGGTTGTCGCGCTGGTGGAGGCCGATGGAAGGCTCGTCGAGCACATAGAGCACGCCGCGCAGGCGCGAGCCGATTTGTGTGGCCAGGCGAATGCGCTGACCCTCGCCGCCGGAGAGCGAGGCCGCATTGCGCTCGAGCGAAAGATAGCCCAGGCCGACCGCGGTAAGGAACTCCAGGCGTTCGACGATTTCGCGACGGAGGCGCTCGGCAATGAGGGCTTCGCGCGCAGAGAACTGGATGGTGCGCGCCGCGGACAGGGCGCGTTTGAGCGGGAGGGCGGTGAAGTCAGCGATGGAGAGATTGCCGACCTTGACGGCGAGCGACTCCGGACGGAGACGGCGGCCTTTGCACACGGGGCAGATGGACGCCGACATGTAGTTCATCATCCACTCGCGATAGGTCTCGGATTTTGATTCTTCGAGATTGTCGCGCAGCCAGGCAAGAATGCCGTGGAAGCCGGTGCGCGGGGCCTCGGCTTTGGGCGGCCCGTAGAGCAGGAGGTCCTGCTGCTTCTGGGAGAGCTGGTCGAAGGGCTTTTTCAGATTGATTTTGTATTTTTCCGCAGCGAGATGGATGAGTTTGATGAGGTATTGCGAGGCTGAGCCGGGGCCGAGTCCACCATCGAGGAGCGGTTTGGACCAGTCGCTGATGATCTTTGCCGGATCGAAGTCGTAGATGCTGCCGAGACCGTGGCACTCGGGGCAGGCTCCATAGGTGCTGTTGAAGGAGAAGCTGCGCGGTTCGAGCTTGGGTATATCGAGCCCGCAGTCGGGGCAGGACATGGAGGATGAATAGAGCTGCTCGTCATTCTGCGTGCCGACGAGGACGAGGCCATTGGCCATCTGGAGAGCTTTGGTCACGGATGATTCAAGGGCTTTTTCGATACCGGGCTTGAGCAGTGCGCGGTAGACGACGGCCTCAATGGTGTGATTCTTGCGCTTGTCGAGGTCGATGGGCTCGGAGAGATCGCGCATTTCGCCGTCGACGCGGGCGCGAAAGCCCTGCTGGTCAAGCTTGTCGAGCAGGTCCTTGAACTCGCCCTTGCGTCCGCGCACGACGGGCGCATAGATGGTGATGCGTTCGCCCTGGCCGAGGGCGAGGATGCGCTCGACGATCTGCTCGGCGGACTGGCGGGAGATCTGGCGTCCGCAATTGGGACAGTGCGGCGTACCGACGGAGGCGTAGAGAAGGCGCAGGTAATCGTAGATTTCCGTGATGGTGCCGACGGTGGATCGCGGGCTGCGGCTGGTGGTTTTCTGTTCTATAGAGATGGCGGGGCTGAGCCCTTCGATGGAATCGACGTCGGGGCGCTCGATTTGATCTAAGAACTGCCGTGCGTATGCCGATAGAGTCTCCACGTAACGGCGCTGGCCTTCGGCGTAGATGGTGTCAAAGGCGAGCGACGATTTGCCGGAGCCGGAGAGCCCGGTGATGACGGTAAGCGTGTTGCGGGGAATCTGGACGCTGATGTCGCGAAGATTATGCTGACGCGCGCCGCGCACGGTGATGTGGGTGATGGGCATTAGAATTTTTTATGAATCACGCGCGACGGCTGGATTGTGACTTGCAACAGCATTCGGGAGTGGGGAGCATTCAGGGGACATACGCCCTATGTGTATCTTATTCGGCAATAGAAATGCGGGTCAACGCAGCTTTTAAGCTGTTACGGTTTGGCTGAAAGTGGCATCGTAGTAACAGCGCAGCCAGACTGTGGCGGGTGTTTAGAGCCAGGTTTCACTGAAAGGCAAAAAAAGAGAGAAGTCCATGCAAGATGCCATCAATTTACTTATGTTAGTCTGCGCCAGCTTTGCGGCCATGGCTTTTGGGGTTCTGGCGGCGTATGGGATTTGCCGCGTGGCCTTTGCTGTGTTGCGCATTCACGCCCGCTCGGTTGCTTTGGAGCCACAGGCGAAGCCGCAGATTGCCCGCCTTACCTAGCTGTTCTTTTTTCAAAAAACAAAAGCTAGCTAGATGCCAGCACCTCTCGATTCTTCCCAACCTAATTTGGCTCTTGATCTGGTTCCTGGTTCTGCTGCTGTTCCTGCTGTTGCTGGCGCATGGTTTGCATCTGACGGATTTCCTGGGGCGTTATTATGCCAGTTTGCCCTCTTGTGGGCACAGGCGGCGTAACAGAGGGTGTTTCCGGCTCCTGCGGATACCGCGTTGGGGGAGCGACGCTCTCTTCATACGCCTCCCGCGTACTGATGGCCGATTGCGGCGGCGGGTTGGGAACGCCTCCGGTGGGACGGGCGGTCAGCGCCAGTTGGCGCGGTGCTCCAGATGAGGTTTGGCCTACCATCAGGAAGTTGTAGCCGGAGCCGTTGAGCAGAGAAGTGAGCACATCGCGGGGTTTCCCGGGGCCATAGCTACCAAATATGCGCTGATCGGCGCTGCCGTCCTGTAAACCCTTAACCTGCATGCCTCCGGCGCTGGAGACCTGCTGAAGAATATCTGTGAGGGTGGAGTTGTTGGCATCGATCGTCAGATTTCCGGAGACGAGCGTGACCTTTGCCGGCTTTGCGGGGTGGTCGAGCAGGGAGGGTGCGGTTGCCGGTTGTGCCGCGACCGGTGGTTTGGCCGGCGAAGCGGCTGCCGGCAGCTGCGCCTGTCCGAAGCTGCAGGCGCAAAAGACGAGGAACGCCATTGTTACCAGGCAAGGCATTGCGGAATGTTGCTTCAGCGCCATGAACTTGGTTTGTGGTGCGGCCGGGTCGATTCAGCCCTCTGTGTACTAGACTAGCAGTGGTTTCGATTCGCTCGTAATGATTCCAGCGAACGGACGCAAAAAAATGATGATGCGATTACGACCCCGGAGTTCCGCTGTTGTTCTTGCCGTAGCTGCGTCGCTTTTTTGGCCGATGGCAGCACAGGCTGTATCGTGCACGACGCAAAGCGAGATGACGCAAACGGTACGCGATGTGTACGAGCAGGCGGCGCGCGCGCTGGGAACGCAGATCCAGTCGGGCAACGCCGCAGCGGTACGCGCAAACACGGTTGCGGCGGTAGCGGCGCAGTTTGACGGGCTGGCGGGGACGATTGAGCAGGCGGCTCCGGAGATCCAGAAGGCCACGCTGACGGTGAATGCGCTGTATAACCTGAATGCGCTGGATTTGAAGAAGGGCGAGGAGCAGGCGCAGTTTTTCTGCTCGCTGCCGAACTCAGGGCTGGTGGTTATGGTGACGATTCCGCAACTGCCGCCGGGCAACTATGTGTTTGCGGTGCTGCATGCCACGGGTGTGGCGCAGCCGCAGCAGCTTTCGCTGATTCTGGAAAACGATCCAGCAGGTTCGGCGCAGTGGAAGCTGGCGGGGCTGTATGTTCGTCCGCTGACCATTGCCGGGCATGACGGCGATTGGTACTGGCAGCAGGCGCGCGACCTTGCCGTGAAAAAGCAGGGCTGGAATGCGTATTTTTATTACCAGACGGCACAGTTTTTGCTGAACCCGGTGGAGTTTTTCTCCAGCCCGAACCTTGAGAAGCTGGAAAAAGAAGCGCAGGACGTGAGGCCGGCGGAGCTGCCGGGCAAGACTCCGATGGTGGTGAGCGCCGGCGGCGAGAGCCTTGAAGTTACCGGGCTGCGCACGGAGAACTTTGCGGGCGGGCTCGATCTGGTGGTGGACTACAAGGCGAAGAATGTGGCGGGGCCGGTGGCGACTCGCGAACAAATTGTAGAGCTGATGAAGGCGATGCTGGCCCAGCATCCTGAATTGCGCGCTGGGTTTCATGGACTTTGGATTTACGCAAATAACGAGAATGGACAGCCGTTTGCGATCGAGCTGCCGATGAATCAAATTCAATAGAGTGCAGCGGAGACGAGCCGCGGCACAGATTTTTGAAAAGGAAGTAATCTGCCCCTATGCCGAACCTGATGGAGAAGACCCTTACCCAGGCGATTGCCCAGCGTCGTGCTACCCCCAGCTTTGACGGTGCACCGATTCCGGATGCGGACTTGAAGAAGATTCTGGAGGCGGGATTGAATGCGCCGAGCGGCTACAACATGCAGCCGTGGCGATTTGTGGTGGTGCGGAACGAGGACCAGAGGCGGAGGCTGCGCGCTGCGAGTTTCAATCAGCCGAAGGTCGAAGAAGCTTCAGCGGTCATTGTGGCCTGCGGAGACGCCGATGGCTGGCGCAACGGCGATCTGGAGGAGATGCTTCGGCTGGGGTGCGAAGGGGGAATGCCGGAGAACTATGCGGAGCAGGCGAGGACGACGATTCCGAATTATCTGGTGAACCATCCGAACCTGACGGCATGGCTGTATAAGCACGTGATGCTGGCCTTTACCAGCATGATGCTGATGGCCGAGGTGCTGGGCTACGATACGGCTCCCATGGAGGGGTTTGAAGAAGAGAAGGTGCGCGAGGTTTTGAAGCTGCCTTTGAGTTACAGCGTGGTTGCGTTGCTGGGGCTGGGGCATCTGCAGGGCGATGACAAGTTTTACGGCGGCCGGTTCAGCATGGCCCGCACCGTTTTTGACGGCGAATACGGCAAGCCGATCAAATTGTGACAGGAGCAGTGACGGCGCGCGAGTATCCCGAACACCCCATTGTTGGCGTGGGCGCCGTGATCTTTGATAAAGACCGGGTGTTGCTGATCCAGCGTGGGCATGCTCCCATGCCGGGCGAGTGGTCGCTACCGGGAGGCGCGCTGGAGGTTGGCGAAACGCTTGAAGAGGGCGTAAAGCGCGAGGTTCTGGAAGAGACGGGGCTGGTGGTAGAACCGATCGCTATGATTGAGGTTTTCGACCGCATTGCACGCGATGATGCGGAGCGCGTGCAATTCCATTATGTTTTAGTGGATTATCTTTGCCGCATTACCGGAGGCTCGGCGGTGTGCGCGAGCGATGCGGCGGACCTTCGCTGGGCTGGGCGCGACGAGCTGGATACGATTGCGCCGTTCACTCGTGAGGTGATTCTGAAGGCGTGGGCGATGGCAGCCTCCACTTAGCTGGACGCGTTACGCGTCACCTTTCCAAACGTAGGCTCCGGGTTGCGGCAGACCGATGTGCGCGAGCACGCGGGCGACGAACTGGCGGGCCATTTCGGTTGAATCGACGGGTTGATTGTAGAACGCGGGGATGACGGGGAAGATGGTGGCTCCGGCATCGGCGGCGAAGCTCATGTTGCGCAGATGGATTTTGTTGAAGGGCGTTTCGCGCACGCACAGCAGGAGTGGGCGACGTTCTTTGAGGCAGACATCGGCGGCGCGCTCGATGAGGTTCTGCGCAAGGCCATTGGCGATGCCGGCGAGCGTTCCCATGCTGCAGGGCAGGATGATCATGCCGCTGGAGGGGTAGCTACCGCTGGCGATACAGGCTCCTATGTCGGCTTCGGCGAGCTGCTGGATTTTAGCGGAGGGTTTGCCGAGAAGTTTCTCTGCGAGGCCGTTGCGTCCGTTGATCTGCATCTCTTCGGCGAGCACGCGCAACGCATTTTCTGACGGGATGAAGTGCACGCGTTCGACGCGCGAGTCGGCTTCGAGCGCATGCAGCAGCATCTGGCCGAAGATGGCTCCGCTGGCTCCGGTCATGGCGACGGTCAGGTGCATGGGCTGTTCAGGCATTTTTAACCGAGACTGCAACGCATTATTTTCTCATTTCGCGGCACGCGGCGTTCATTGGCTGGGCGCGGGTGCAACGGATAGTCTGTTCCATGCCCTTCGCAGAGAGCGGATGATCCATCTGGCTGCGAGGATGGCGCAGAGGATGAAGGCCGCAGCGATGGAGGCACCTACCCAGGGATGGCGCGTGGTGAGCCAGGTGATTCCGATGGCGATGGCGTCTTCACTGGTGCTGAGAGCGATGTTCGAAAACGGTTCGGGGCTGGCCGTAACGGCGGCGCGGATGGCGGTCTTCGATCCGTGCGCGGCAAAGGCGATGGCTGCGCCGGCCAGGGCTGCGAGCAGGCGCATCTCCGGCGAGAGATGGGAGGTCGCCTGAAAGGCGAGCAGCGCGGCGATGGGGAGCCGGATGAAGGTGTGCAGGGCGTTCCAGATGAGGTCGAAGCCGGGGATTTTGTCGGCGACGAATTCGAGCGCGAAGAGCGCGCCGCTGACGCTGATGATCCACCAGTCTCCAAGCGCCTCAAGCCCCGGCGGAAGGACCACCCAATGCGCATGCGTGAGCAGGCCCAGCGTACATACGGTGGCGTAGACATTGAGTCCGGCGGCGAAGCTGGCAGCGATGATAAGCGCTGCGATGTTGGATGGGGTGAAGATGGTCATGCGGATTCCTCCTGCGGGGAGAGGACGGCCTTATCGCATTTCTCCGATACTGTGCATTCGGAGCCGTTTGGAGAAATGCCTTACCGCTGGCAATGTACCGGATGCTGCGCACCGTTGACTACTACCCAGCCGTTGTCGGCTCCGCGATGCGTGGAGCAGTGCACGTCATGAATGCCAGCCACGAACCTTCCGCGCGAAGGGAAGAAGGCCTGCCCGTAGGCAAAGACGGAGACATGGGCCGGAGCGGTGACTCTGCCGTCGAGATCGTCGTTGATGACGACTTCGACCAGGCGAACATCGCCGCCGGGCATGGTGACGCGCAGGGGCAGGATTTCATGATTGCCGTGCGGGCCTCCATATTGCGTGCGCGAGGAGCTGACGGTGATTCCGCAGACCATGACGTTATCGACGTCGCGGTGCTGATCTGAGTTGAGCAGGCCAGCGAGCTTTTGATTGACCTGCGGCGTGCAGGAGCCGGGTACCGGGACGCTGCGCTGGGCGACGGCTGAGAGGGCGGCGCTGGCGAGTGCAATGGCTACCGGCAGAATGAAGCGAAGGCGCGTCATGCCTAAGCCTCTTTCAGGACGCGGTCAAAGATGGCGTCTACATTACTGAGTTGCCGGTTAAGGTCGAAGGTGCGGGCAAGCTTTTCCGGGCTGAGGCGGCTGGTGATCTCCGGTTCGGCTGCAACCAGGTCGCGGAAGATCAGATCGTTCTTCCAGGCGTGCATGGCGTTCTTCTGGACGAGCCGGTAAGCGTCCTCGCGCGACATGCCGGACTCGGCGAGATCGAGCAGGAGCTGGCCGCTGTAGATGAGCCCTCCAGTGCTTTCGAGGTTTTTGAGCATGCGCTGCGGGTAGACGAGGAGTTTCTCGATGAGGTTGGTGGTCTTCGCGAGCAGGTAGTCGGTGAGAATGGTGGAGTCGGGAAAGATGACGCGCTCGGCGGAGGAATGCGAGATGTCGCGTTCGTGCCACAGGGCTACGTTCTCGTAAGCCGTCTGCGCGTTGGCGCGCACCACGCGCGCGAGTCCGCTGATCTGCTCGCAGGTGATGGGGTTGCGTTTGTGGGGCATGGCAGACGAGCCCTTTTGCTTCTCGGAAAAATACTCCTCGGCTTCGCGGACTTCGGTGCGCTGCAGGTGGCGAATCTCAGTTGCGATCTTGTCCAGGGTCGCGGTGATGATGGCGAGCGTGGAGATGTAATGCGCGTGGCGGTCGCGCTGTACGACCTGGGTTGCGACCAGTGCTGGCGCGAGGCCGAGCTTTGCGGTGATGCGCTCTTCATGCTCGGGCTTGAGGTGGCCAAAGGTGCCGACGGCTCCGGAGAGTTTGCCGATGCGCATCTGCTCGGCGGCTGCGTCGAAGCGCTGGATGTTGCGCTGCACCTCGGCGTACCAGTTGAGTAGTTTGAGGCCGAAGGTGGTGGGCTCGGCGTGGACTCCGTGGGTTCGGCCGATGGTGGGCGTGTGCTTGAATTCGAGAGCGCGCTTTTTCAGGATTGCAGCCAACTGAGCCAGGTCTTCGCGCAGAATTTTGGATGCGGCCTTGATCTGCAGGGCCTGCGCGGTATCGACGACATCGGTGGAAGTAAGACCGTAGTGCAGCCAGCGGGATTCCGGCCCAACGTGTTCGGCGACGGCGGTGGTGAAGGCGATGACGTCGTGGCGGACTTCGGCTTCAATCTCGTTGATGCGCGCCACGTCGATTTTGCCGCGCTCGCGGATGGCCTTTGCGGCCTCAGCAGGAACGATGCCGTCTTCGGCGAGTGTTTCGCTGGCGGCGGCTTCAACCTCGAGCCACATGCGATATTTATTTTCGTCGCTCCAGATGCGGCCCATTTCCGCGCGGGTATATCGTGCAATCAACGAGGATATCCTCCAAAAGGGGTAGACTCTTATTCTATCGTTTGTGCATCTTAACGTTGTAACCCAAGGAAGGAATCTGCATGTCGAACACCGTTACCGTAGCCCGATTCAATGAACCGCTTGAGGCCGAGATGGCTCGCCTGCGCCTGCAATCCGCCGGGATTGAGACGTTTCTCTCCGGGGAAAACGCGGGAATTCTTGAGCCGGGCCTGGGTCCGCTGCAGCTACAGGTAATCGAGGAAGATGCAGCCGATGCGCGTGCGATTCTGGCTGATCCAGGCGCCAGCGAGGAAGATATGCTACAGGCCGACGCAGACGCGGCGTCGACGGTTCCTAAAGAGCCCTTGTAGCTAGCGGGCGACGCCGAAGCGTGCGCACATTTCGTCGTACAGGAAGCCCCGGCTGGGGTGGTAGGGCTGCACCCATTCGCCATTGATGACGAACTGCGGGATGGCGCGCTTGCCGACATTGCGGAGCACTTCGTCAGCCGCGCCGGGCGTGGACTCAATGTCAACCTCGGTGAACGGAATGCCGTGCTTTTCGAGAAAGCGCTTGGCCTCGCGGCAGTCGCGGCACCAGAATGCCGTGTAAAGGACTAAATGCATCACCTTTTATCATAAATCCGCAGCTTCAACCCTGGCAGCTTAGTTATCCAGAGTAAAGATGATGTTGATGGTGGTCTCCACTTCCACGGGTTCTCCGTTAAGCCTGTAGGGCTGGTAGCGTGCCCGGTTGACCGCGACCAGTGCAGCCTGTGCCAGCATGGGAGGGCCGCTGACAACGCGCGCCTTTTCTACAAAACCCTGCTGGGAAATTACGGCTTCGATCATGACGGTTCCCTGAATGCGAGCGTCGCGGGCGATCATCGGATAGACGGGCTGGATGGGCGTGAGGAGATGACCAGCGGCGACTCCTGCAGAGACGCGAATGGGGCCGGATGGTTTAGGCGGTGTGACAACGGGCGGCGGCGGCGTGCTGCCGAGCGGAAATGTGGCTCCGGGCACCTGGCTTGAACCTGTGCCGATGGGCTCAGTGCCGATGCCTGGAGGTGTGGGGGACGTGTCATCTGCGTTGGCAACGTGATGAGGGATGGCGGATGGCGCGGTGAGTTCCGCGATTTGAACCGGGCTTGCCGGGTGGGTAGCCGGCGCATGTGGCATCGACGCGGGAGCGGCGGGAGGCGGTGGCGCAATTAACAGCGAGGAGAGCGCCTCCTTTGGCAAGGCTGCGGGATAAAGGTATGGGATGAAGATGAGCACAGTCAGCAGCGCCATCTCCAATACGAGGGACCCGATTGCGTACCAGCGGCTGCGGGTGCGAATGCGCCCTGTGGACTCGACCAGACTGTCTTCGAACATAAGCTCTCCAGTTTTTATGTGGAGAGAGCGAGACATCTGCCTGAATAGACACCGGCCAGAGGTTTCGGTTCCCGGGGCGTGCCGGATATGATTTGTGCATGACCGCTGACGAGATCAAACGGCTTTTGAATCTTGTGCCGCATCCGCGCGAGGGCGGCTCTTTTATTCGGACGTGGCGTGCGGAGGAGACGATTCCGCATCACGCGCTTCCCGCGCGATATTCGGCGGAGCGGGCTGCGGGCACTTGCATTTATTACCTGCTGGAGCCGGGGACGTTTTCCGAGATGCATCGGCTGGCTTCGGATGAGATTTTTCACTTCTACCTGGGTGATCCGGTGGAGATGCTGCAACTGGCTCCCGATGGGTCGGCGCGCACAGTGTTGCTTGGGAGTGATCTGGCGGCGGGGCAGCATCCGCAGCTGGTGGTGCCGAAGTTTGTGTGGCAGGGATCGCGGCTTGTGTCCGGAGGCAAAGTAGCACTGCTGGGATGCACGGTGAGTCCGGGGTTCGATTTTGCGGACTATGAGGCGGGCCGCGCGGAGCCGCTGGCGCGTGAATATCCGGAACATGCAGAGCTGATACGGATGTTGACGCTGAGTTAGCTGCGGCGCTGGCGAAAAAATTCACGGAGCATTTCGCCGGATTCTTCGGCGAGCACGCCGGCTTCGACGGCCATCTGGTGATTGAGCTGCGGATGGTTGAGGACTTCGAGCACTGAGCGGACGGCCCCTGCTTTGGGATCGCTGGCGGCGTAGACGAGGCGGGCGAGACGGGCGTGAATCATGGCTCCGGCACACATGGCGCAGGGTTCCAGCGTGACATAAAGTTCGCAGTCGGGGAGGCGGTAATTTTTGAGCGTGAGCGCGGCTGCACGCATGGCAATGATTTCGGCGTGGGCCGTAGGGTCGTGGTCGCGCAGGACGCGATTCTGCCCGCGCCCGATGATCTCGCTGTTGTGAACAACGACAGCGCCGATCGGCACCTCGCCCGCAGCGGCTGCGGACTGGGCCTCAGCGATGGCCTCGCGCATGAACTGGGTATCCGGCGTCATGGCTAGAGGGGCTGCTGCTGTGTCATGCAGTGCAGCGCGCCCAGCCCCCAGATGAAGTCTCCGCAATGAATGCCGATGACGATGCGGGCAGGGAAGAGTTTGGCGAGCGTGTTGAGCGCGAGGCGGTCGTTGGCGTCGTTGAAGGTGGGCACGAGCACGAGCTTATTGGCGATGTAGAAGTTGCCGTAGCTGGCGGGCAGGCGCTGGCCCTCGAAGACGACAGGCGCGGGCATGGGCAGCTCGAAAATCTCGAATGGTTTGCCCTGCAGGTTGCGCGCGGAGCGGAGCCGGTCGAGGTTTTCGGCCAAGGGGAGATGGTTTTCGTCGTCGCGGTTGGGTTCTGTAACCGTGACAATTCCATTTTCGGCGACGAAGCGCGTGATGTCGTCAACGTGGCCGTGTGTGTCATCTCCGGCGATGCCGCGGTTGAGCCAGAGAACCTGATCGATGCCCAGGTAATCATGGAAGACCTGCTCTAAATCGGCACGGCTGAGGCCGGGGTTGCGCTGCTGGACTTCGCTGAGAAGGCACTCTTCCGTCGTGAGCAGCGTGCCCACGCCGTTGGTGTCGATGGAGCCGCCTTCGAGCACGATGCGCTTGTTGTTGAAGCGCGGCGTCCATTCCGGCAACTTGAGCAGTTTTGCCGTACGCGCAGGAATCTGATCGTCGAGCTGCCAGTCGTCGTACTTAGCCCAGGCGTTGAACTTCCAGTTGGTGATTGCCGCGCTTCCGGTGCCGGCGTTGCGAACGAAGATGGGGCCGGAGTCGCGCGTCCAGACGCGATTGGTGGGCCAGGGATGAAAATGCACGCGGGCGAGGTTGGCTCCGGCGCGGCTGAGATTTTTTTGTGCGCGCTGTTCAGCAGCGGCATCGTTGACGAGAATATGCACGTCTTCAACCGACGATAGATGCCGCACGATGTCGGCATAGACCCAGGGGATGGGTTGGAATTTTCCCGGCCAGTCCTGGGGATTGTGCGGCCACGCGATCCAGGTTGCCGTGTGTTGCGCCCACTCGGCGGGCATGCGGTAGCCGTTTTCTTTCGGTGTGCCGGTTGGCTTGTGCGTCATTCCTCGTCGCTCCCTTGATTGTCGAGGAAGCGCTGGGTGATGGGAGCGTAGGCGTCGATGCGGCGATCGCGCAGGAAGGGCCAGTTGCGGCGAGTGTCTTCGAGCAGATGCAGGTCGATTTCACCGATGAGAATCTCTTCCTTATCGTGTGCGGCTTTGGCGATGATGCGCCCGAAGGGATCGGCGAGAAACGATCCGCCCCAGAACTCAAGCCCCGGACCTTCGACGCGATTGCCGCGGATGTCTCCATGCTCGTGGCCGACGCGGTTGACGGCGGCCACGTAGACGCCGTTGGCGATGGCGTGAGCACGCTGGATGGTCTGCCAGGCCTCGTACTGTGCTGCGCCGTATTCCTCTTTTTCCGCCGGGTGCCAGCCGATGGCGGTGGGATAAAAGAGCAGGTTGGCCCCTTGCAGCGCGGTGATGCGCGCGCCCTCCGGGTACCACTGGTCCCAGCAGACGAGCGTGCCGATTTTGCCTACTGCCGTATCGAATGCCTTGAAACCAAGATCGCCGGGCGTGAAATAAAACTTTTCGTAGTAGAGCGGATCGTCGGGAATGTGCATTTTGCGGTAGAGCCCGGCGAGCGAGCCGTCCTGGTGCAGCACAGCCGCGGTGTTGTGGTAGAGTCCGGCGGCGCGACGCTCGAAGAGGGAAGCGATGACGACGACTTTTTCCTCGCGAGCGATAGCACTCAGGCGCTCTGTGCTGGGGCCGGGGATGGTTTCGGCTACGTCGAACAGCGCAATGTCTTCGCGCTGGCAGAAGTATTGGGCGCGGAACAGCTCCGGAAGGCAGATGACTTCAGCACCTTCGCGCGCGGCCTCACGAACGCGGTCGGCAGCCTTGTCGAGATTGGCGTCGGGGTCGGGGCCGCAGCTCATTTGCACCAGGCCTGCGCGGTATTTCTGTTTCGAGGACAATGAGTTACTCATTTCTGATTCAAATCTTTAAGTTCATTTCTGCTTTAATTTTTAAAACCCGCTTCGGTTACAAATTTCTTTGCCGGATGAAGACGAACAAAAGGCGCGAAGCCTTGCGGCCCGCGCCTCTCTCGAATTCGCGACTGGCGGCCGCGCTTACTCGAAAATAAGGATTGCCGCGGCGATGGTCGTGGTCCAGCGGCCGTGCTTGTCGCCGACCGCTGACTGCGTGACGTTAGCGGTGCGCACAATCTTATTGGAGAAGCGGTAAATCTCTTTTTTCTCGTCCCAGCTCTTGTCGGGATCAAAGTCCACGTCGAGTGTGGTGGCCAGCATTTCGGCGGCAAGCTCTTCGGCGTACTCGCCGGCCTGGTCTTCCGTTTCGCCGAAGCTGTGATGCTCGCTCAGATAGCCGTAGGTGTTGCGGTCGGTAGGAATAGCCACGCCGATGCTCGACGCAACCAGGCGATGCGGCTCGCGGGTGGAGTTCTCAGCCACGACAGCAAAGACGACTTCGCCGGGGTTGAGATACTTCAGCCCTTCCTTGCGAGCGATCAATTTGGCCTGGGGCGGGAAGATCGATGAAACGCGCACCAGATTTTGAGCGGCAATGCCCGCGTCGCGAAGCGCTAATTCAAATGAGGTAAGACGCTCTTTGTGTTTCCCGACGCCCTTGGTGAAGAACAACCGCTTCGGGACCATGCTTTTTCCCAATTTCTAATTCCTCCGGAATGCTAATGAAAAATATCACGCGCTGAGGGTGGCGGCGAATTATATTCGCCGAATTTTTCCGCTCTAGCGATGATAAGGCAACACCCCGGCCAGCGCCGTGGCGAAAGGAAATTTCTTCGCGACAAAATGCTCCAAATTTACAGAATGTTCACATGGCCCGGCTCGAATGCCTGCAATCCGTGACAGCGTGTTCAGGAAGCTCCCAACTTGTTCAGGTCGATCTTCTCGTAATCCTGGCGTTCGATGCCTGCGCGAATCTGCTTTGGAGTCCATCCGCGCTTCGTCATCCTGTAGGCGTATGCGCCCTCTTTTGCACAGGTGTCGCAGATGGCCCCGTGCGTTCCCTCAAAGCAGCTGCGCAGGCTGGTGTGGCCCAGGGCGCGGTCGCAGCGGCAATAGCAGGGAAGCTGATAGAGCACGTTGGGAATCTCTGCCGCCTCTTTGTAGACCTTGACCTGCCATGGGTATCGGAAATATTCGCCGGTTAACTGCTTGCCGGAGAGAATGGGCGGCTGCGCGGCGGCGCTGGCGGGTGGAGCAGGGTGATAGGCGGGGATATCGTCGCTGGGATTGGACCATTGGGCGTAGCTCGCAACCGTAATCAGCCCCAGGGCCGCCGTAAGAAGAATGCGCTTCATTCGGTGTCTCCGATATCGATTTTACAAGACTGGCCAAAGGAGCTTTGCGCCATATGCACTGCGAAGAATGGTTTTGAGCTTGATCTGGAGGGGAGAGTGGCTGGCTGGGCAAAAAAAGGCGGCACGAACGGTGCTTTGTCCGTGCCGGGAGGCCAGTGACGCAACTTAAAAAACCTGTCTCAACAGACGAGGAGCATTGCTCTATCTCAGTCTGTTCCCGTTTACATCTAATCAGATGCAGTATACAGCCCTGCGGAAGCTTTATTATTGCACAATTTTTGTGCGGTGCAGCAATTTTTTTGATTCAATCTTGCAAACAGTGTATCCCAAAATCGATTGGATATACAACTATCATTTACAATCAACACGGCGGTCTGAAAAAGGTTGCGGTTTTGCCCTGCTGGACCGGCCAATTGCACTT
Source organism: Silvibacterium sp. (assembly GCA_049799415.1). GTDB lineage: Bacteria > Acidobacteriota > Terriglobia > Terriglobales > Acidobacteriaceae > Silvibacterium. The sequence continues at coordinate 14,501 of JBARHV010000303.1, read as the reverse complement.
CTTTGATTGTATGACTGCCGACCCAAATTCTGCCCCTGCCTCCAATTCCCGGCCTAAGTTCTGGAGAAACGCGTTGATTCTGCTGGCGTCTGCTGCGTTTGGCGGGGTCGCCGTCGCCCTGTGGAACCGTAGGGAGCTGACCCAGATACAGAATGAGAGGAGCAATCCGGCCTCCGCGGGTTTACCGGTTGCTGACCTGTCGGATGAAGATATTTTTTAATGGCGGAGATTCAGGCGCGGGCCGCAAGGATGGCCTCGATCGTGGCGGCGAGGTTGAAGTCCTTTTCCGTGAGGCCGCCGGCATCGTGGGAGACAAGAGCCAGCCGAACTTTGTTGTAACGAATGTCGAAATCGGGGTGATGACCGGCGGCTTCCGCGCGGCCGGCTACCTGGTTGACGAATCCCATGGCGTCAATAAAGTCTTTGAAGGCCGCTTCGCGCACGATTTCTCCTTCAACGAGCTTCCAGGCATGCAGCACCTTCAATCTTTCGTGAACCTCTCCCGCGCTTAAAACAGGCATTGGGTCCTCCGCTCTGCGAATTTTGCTTTCTTGCCTTAGCCTACTTGGATGTGAGCGAGGTGACGCGCGCATGGTGCGTGATCTCAATTTGCAGATCTTCCCACAGCCGGTCGGGGAGCCTCTCGTATACCTTGACAACCTGAGGGTCGAACTGGGTTCCCGCACAGCGAAGGATTTCTCTGCGCGCGGCCTCAAAGCTGTCTGCGCGGCGATAGGGACGGTCTGAGGTGATCGCGTCCAGCGTGTCGGCAATCGCGAAGATTCTGGCGCCGAGGATGATTTCGTTGCCTTTGAGCCGGCGCGGGTAACCGTTGCCGTCATATCGCTCCTGATGGCTGTAGACGATTTGTGCGGCATCCTGAAGGAAGGGAATTTTCTTGAGGATCTGATAGCCGCGCGCACAGTGTTCGCGCATCATGGCCTGCTCGTGGCGGTCGAGTTTGCCGGGCTTGAGAAGAATGGCGTCCGGGATGGCCATTTTGCCGATGTCGTGCAGAAAGGCTCCGCGGGAAACGACACGGATCGTTTCGCCCTGGAGACCCATGGCGCGCGCTAAAGCGATGGTATAGGCAGTGACGCGCCGGGAGTGTCCTTCGGTCTCGGCGTCCTTCAGATCGAGAGCATCGCCGAGCGCTTCGAGGGTAATGTCATAGGCCTGTTCCAGGTCTGCGATCGCGGCGCGCAGCAACTCGGTTCGCGCAGCGACCAGCCTTTCGAGATTCTGTTTATCAACCGTGCTCTGCAGCGCGTGGTGGCGTTGTTCGAGCGCCTGTTTTACCGCGACAAGCAGTTGCTCTTTGTCAAAGGGCTTCAAAACGCAATCGCATGCGCCCATGCGCATGGCGGTGATGACCATTTTGATATCGCGGACGGCGGTTACCGCGATCAGCGGCGTATCGGGGCTGAGAGCCCGCACTTTTTTGATGATGCCCAGGTCGTCAAGGCCCTTCAGGGCGATGTCGGAGAGGATCAAATCGTAAGGTGGGTCCTTTTCGAGGCGGGCAATAGCATCGGGACCATTGAGGGCCACGACCGGGCGGCAGTGTTCCTTTTCGAGTATCGCGGCCATGGCAGTGAGCGCGATGGGGTCATCGTCGACGATCAGAACTCGTTCTTTCGCCATAATCTTCCACCGGCGTATCGCGCTTGCTTGTTCAATCTTTAGGTGCGTTTGTTAGTCGGTCATTGCCGATTTGTGCCTTCGCGAGTGTGCGAACCCGAACAAATCTGGCAACTTCACATGGAATAGATGCGTCTAAATGTATACCCTTTGTGCACTTATCGGCAAAACCTGATCGATTTTCAGTTCATGAAATATCTGCAACAAAAAAGATAGATCGATCTCAGATGATACATTAACGCCAGAGGCGATTTTGTTCGATTCGGAACGACAGTTTTCATACGATTCTTCGACGAAGATTGTTGCTTCTCTGCAGGCGGAGCAGAGCGTTAAGGCTCGTCAGCGCGACATCTACGAGAGCCATCGGCATCGCACGTTTTCCCTGGCCTATTACATGACCGGCAATGAGCTTGTCGCGGAGCAGCTTCTTGCCGATACATTCGTGAGAGCCTTTCGCGCAGTTCAGGAGCCGGAGGGGCACGATGTAGACGCAGCCCTTATGGAAGAGCTGCGGCAGAGATCGTACCTCGGGCCGGACGCGCCCACACCCTTTTGTGCGAGCAGCGCCGGATCGTCAACTGGGCTGACGGGATGCAATGTGAAGCGCACCGACCTGGAAGAGGCGATCCAGAGCCTTCCGGCTACTGATCGGCTTCTCTTTTTGCTCCGCGATGTTGAGGGTTACACGCCTGCCGCGATTGCGGAGCTTCTCAAAATATCGGAGGCGCAGGTCCAGCGAAGCCTTTTCGCCGCGCGAATCGGTCTGCGCCGGATTCTTGCCGAAGCGCAGGCGGACCGAGTCGAAGCGGCCTGAAAGGCGCCTGCCCCGGATTACTCATCCTTTGATCCCCCACTCTTTAAAACTGACTCCTGCACGATCTCCGCGACAAGCCTGAGCCGGAGGTGATACGATCACAGGTTTTTGTGAGATACGTCCGGATGGAGTCTTTTTATGGCAACGCCTTCTGTTGAACAGAACCACGCATCAACCTACCCGTTTACTCTGACCGAAGATCAGCATCAGCTCCGCAGGGAGATTCGCGACTTTGCCGCGCGTGAGATCGCTCCTAACGTGATGCGGTGGGACGAGGCAAGCGAGTTTCCCGCCGATGTGGTCAAGCAGCTCGGACACATGGGCCTGATGGGGGTCATCTTTCCCGTTGAGTATGGCGGATCGGGGCTGGGCTATGTGGATTACATGCTGGCCATCGAAGAACTGTCTGCCGTGGATGGCTCGATTGGGATTATTGTGGCTGCGCACAACTCGCTGGGCACGAACCATATTTTCGTGGCGGGCACGGAGGCGCAGCGGCGGAAGTATGTTCCAAAACTGGCCAGCGGCGAATGGCTTGGCGCGTGGGGATTGACGGAGCCGGGTTCGGGATCGGATGCGTCGGCGGCGCGGACGACGGCGGTACGCAAGGGCGACCACTGGGTGCTGAACGGCAACAAAACATTTATCACCAATGCGCACTACGCCGATGTTTCGGTGGTGATCGCGGTTACGGATCGCACGCAGGGCACGCATGGGCTGTCGGCTTTCATTGTTGAGAAGGGAACTCCGGGGTTTCGTCCAGGCAAGAAAGAAAACAAGCTGGGGCTGCGGGCGAGCGACACGTCGGAGCTGATCTTCGAGGACTGCGAGGTTCCGGGCGAGAACCTGCTGGGCAAGCTAGGCGAGGGTTTTGTGGATTCGATGCGAGTGCTCGATGGCGGACGCATCTCGATTGCGGCGCTGTCACTGGGGATTGGGCGCGGTGCGCTGGATGCTTCGTTGAAATACGTGAAGGAGCGGCGGCAGTTCGGCAAGGCGATTGCCGAATTTCAGGGAATCCAATGGAAGCTGGCCGACATGGCCACGGAACTGGATGCGGCCCGTCTGTTGACGCAGCGCGCGGCGGTGCTCAAGGACGCGGGGCTGAAGGTTACCCGCGAATCGAGCATGGCAAAGCTCTACGCGAGCGAGGTTGCGGTGCGCATCTGCGATGAAGCGGTGCAACTGCATGGCGGATACGGGTTCATCAAGGACTATCCGGCGGAGAAGTTCTACCGCGACGTGAAGCTATGCACGATCGGCGAGGGCACAAGCGAAATTCAACGGATGGTGATCGCGAGGGAGATCCTAAAAGTCCACCCCTCCCGCGGGTAGCTCGCCGCTACGGGCACACGCGGCTTCGCCGCCATTCTGGTGCCAGCTATTGTGGCCACTCCCGTTGGTCGCGATCTTGTGCCGGTTGTAATGGCCGTTGTTTCTGAACAGTACGGCGCTATTTTATTTATGATCGATTGCGAATGACGCAAGTGGACGAGCTTGTGGCGCGGGTGCGCGCCGGGGATGTGCGGGCGTTGGCTCGCGCGATTTCTCTTGTCGAGAATGCGGCGCCGGATGCAGCTGAAGTTCTCTCGGCGTGTTTTCCCTATACAGGCAAGACTCTGCGTGTGGGTGTAACGGGCGCTCCAGGCGCGGGCAAGAGCACGCTGGTAGACCGGCTGGCGCGGATGTGGCGCGCGGCGGGCAGCAAGGTGGGCGTGATTGCGGTCGATCCTACGAGCCCGTTTACCGGCGGCGCGCTGCTGGGTGATCGCATCCGGATGCAGGAAAAGTTAGGCGATGACGGCCTGTATGTGCGCAGCATGGCGACGCGCGGGTCGCTGGGCGGGCTGGCGGGAACCACGGCGGACGTGGCGCAGGTGATCGAGGCCAGCGGACGCGATGTGGTTCTGATTGAGACAGTCGGCGTAGGACAGGATGAGGTTGAGATTGTCCGGCTGGCCGATGTGACGGTGGTGGTGCTGGTTCCGGGCATGGGCGACGATGTGCAGAGCCTGAAGGCGGGAATTATGGAGATTGCCGATATTTTTGCCGTGAATAAGGCTGATCGCGACGACGCGGACCGGGTGGAGAAGGAGATTCGCGCGATGCAGTCGCTGGCCGGGAGCCATGAGGCGTGGGTGACTCCGGTGGTGAAGACGGTGGGCACAACGGGCGATGGAGTGGACGCGTTGTTTGCCGCGATTGGACAGCGCAGAGAGTGGCTGATGGAGGATGGGCGGCTTGAGGCGCGACGCCGGGAGTACTGGCGGGCGCGAATTGACGGGATGCTGCAGCAGGCTCTGCTGAAAGAGGCGCGCTCTCATGGGTTGAGCGATGCGGAGCTGGGAGACCATGCGGCAAAGGTTGCTGTCGGCGCGGAAGATCCTTATCGGCTGGTCCCTGAACTGGTGGCGCGAGTGTTCGATGCGCGTGGAGGGAAGCGATGACGAAGATCGATCACCTGGGGATTGCGGTGGAGAGCATTGCGGCGGCGCGCGGTTTCTATGAGGCGTTGGGGCTGCGCGTGGAACGCGAAGAGACGGTAGAGCATGAGCAGGTGCGGACGGCAATGATTCCAGTGGGCGAGAGCCGGATTGAACTGCTGGAGCCGACGCAGGAGGATTCCGCTGTGGGGCGGTTTTTAAAGAAGCGCGGCGCTGGTCTGCATCATGTTGCGTTGCATGTGGACGATATTGCCGCGACTCTGGCTGCGTTAAAAGCGCGCGGCGCGCGGTTGATTTCGGAAGAGGTGCAGGTGGGCGCGGGCGGGCATCTTTATTTCTTTGTGCATCCGGCGAGCGCGGGCGGCGTGCTGCTGGAGATATGCCAGGACGCGGAGCCACATCCGCATTCGGAGCCCGGCGCATGATGGTGCTGGCGATCGATACGTGCGGCGCAACTGGCTCGATCGCGCTGGGGCGCGTGGATGCTGGTGAAATATCGATCCTGACGCTGACGGAGCTGGCCGGGAAGACGTATTCGGCACAACTTGTGCCTGCTGCGCGTGCGATGCTGACGGAACAGAGCGTTGAAATTGGCGAGCTGGAAGCCGTTGTGGTGGTAAACGGGCCGGGGAGCTTTACCGGCGTTCGCATCGGAGTGAGTTCAGCGAAGGGATTGGCGGAGGGGCTGGGGGTTCCGCTGCTGGCGGTATCGCGACTGGCGGTGCTGGCGTGGAAGGGCGGCGTGGAGCAAGCCGCTTTCGATGCGGGGCGCGGAGAGTTTTATGTTCGGAATGGGACGCGCGAATTTCTGCTTCCAGTGAAAGATATGCCGCTGACTGAGCCGAATGAAATCGCGGTGTGCGAGATGAGTGCGCAGCGGGCTTTTTCTGGAGCGGTTCCGGTTGAGGCTCCGACGGCTGGCGATGCTTTGAGGTTTGCCGCGCCGCGACTGCTGGCAGGGGATTTTGCAGATGCGGCCACGCTCGATGGGAACTACGTGCGACGTTCGGATGCCGAGATCTTCTCACGGACGGGGGCGAAGACGGCAGGGAAGGCCTGAGTGGCAGTTATTCGTGCGATGACTGAGGGCGACCTCGATGCAATTTTGCGGCTGGAGACAGACACGCCGGAGGCTCCGCAGTGGGAGCGCGCGACGTATGAGGGTTTTTGCGAAGATAGCCCGGCGAAGCAACTTTTTGTTGCCGCAGACGATGACCGGCTAGCTGGTTTTGTCGCCGCGCAGATCGTTGTGGATGTGTGTGGGTTGGAGTCGATTGCAGTGGGGGCTGCGACCCGACGGACTGGAGTGGGAAGCGCACTGTTGACAACCCTCATTAATTGGGCGCGTCAGCGGGGCGCATCTCGCATGCAGCTTGAGGTTCGCGCTGAAAACATCTCAGCAATTGGGTTTTATGAGCATGCCGGTTTTCGCAGGGATGGATTGCGGCGGAAGTATTACCAGAACCCCGAGGAAGATGCGGTACTGATGAGCCGGGTTCTCTAGCTGGAGCAAAAGGCGTGTCCCCGCGGTGGAAAACTTTCTCTGAAATCGGATTGAAGATGAGACCTCCCGGTGCTACTTTGGTACGTCTCAGAAAAAAAGGAGGATTCGCCCATGGAGATGGAAGCGAAGAACCTGCCGGATAGTGAAGCAATACAACAACTGGAAGCGGAGCATCGTCACTATTCGGAGCAGTTAGAGGCACTGATTCATAAACCTTACCTTTCTGAAGAAGAGCAGATTGAGGAAGTCCGCTTGAAGAAACTCAAGCTTCGCATCAAGGACCAGATGGCGGCCCGACGAAGCGGGCATACGCAAAGCTACGCGGTTTGACGCGCCGCTCTGCTCTAAAAATCTAAAGTTTGCCGCGCAACTTGATTCTTATCTGCTGCATGTAGGGTTCTTCTGCCCATTCTGTGGAGCAATGAACCTATAATATGCAGGAGGGTTCATTTCGCCTGCATGGTTCGCGACGGATATTTTTACGGAATTGCTTTGTTTCTGGTAGCCGGGCTGGTGTGGTTCCTTACCGGCACGTGGGAGCTGTCGGCTGTGCCGGTGCTGCTGGCGCTGTTCTTTCTCTGGTTCTTTCGCGACCCCAGGCGTGCGATTCCGCAGGGCGAGGGGTTGGTGGTTTCTCCCGGGGATGGGAAGGTAACGGAAGCCCTGCGGGTGACAACCCACGAGGGCGAGGCGCTGCGGCTAAGCATCTTTTTGAGCGTCTTCAATGTGCATGTGAACCGTTCTCCGATTACCGGCACGCTGCGCGATGTGATCTACCGCAAGGGGCAGTATCTGAATGCGATGAATCCCGCGTCGGCGGAGAAGAACGAGCAGAATATGGCCGTAGTGGAAGCAGATGAGGGCTACTCGGTTTCGTTTACGCAGATTGCCGGGTTGCTGGCGCGGCGCATTGTGTTTCGCCCGAAGCAGGGAGACCGGCTGCAGCGCGGCGAGCGGGTGGGGTTGATCAAATTCGGGTCGCGCGTGGATGTGCTGTTGCCGGGCAATGCGGAGTTGCATGTGAAGAAGGGCGACCGCGTGAAGGGCGGCGCGACAATCCTGGCGACCATTCCGTCTGCCGCTGTTATGCCGGAGATGGAAGCAGCCTTTGCGGAGCCGATCGCTTGAATCAAGTGGAGCATACTCGCGGAGCCAGGCGGCGGAGAGGGATGTATCTGCTGCCCTCGCTGTTTACCGCAGGCAACATTGCGGCGGGATACTTTGCGATTACGCAGAGCCTGCAGGGCTCGATCCTGGAGCCGCACCACTTCGACTACGCCGCGCTGGCGATTGGGTTTGCGATCCCGTTTGATTCGATCGACGGGCGCATTGCGCGCATGACAAATACAACCAGCGACTTCGGCAAAGAGCTGGATTCGCTGGCCGACGTGATCACGTTCGGGGTTGCGCCGAGCATTCTGGCCTTCAGCTGGGGCTTTCGCATGCTGCCCGCGAGCATGGACCCACTGCTGCGCGAAAAGCTGATTCAGCTGGGCGGATTTGTCTGTTTCCTGTTTTTGATCTGCGGCGCAAGCCGGCTGGCGCGGTTCAATATCAGCAATGATCCGACGCCGAAGAACCCGGGGCGCCCGGGCAAGAAGTATTTTGTGGGCATGCCCATTCCGGCGGCGGCGGGAGTGATTGCCGCGGTCGTGCATGGCTTCCAGGGGCATCCTTTCAATACCCTGACGGCAATTCTGTGGCTGCTGCTGGTGGGCTTTACGGGATTTTTGATGGTGAGCACATGGCGGTTCTGGAGCGGCAAGGAGATTAATCTTGCCAACCGGCATCCTTTCCAGTGGATTGTGCTGATCGGGCTGGTGATCTATCTGCTGGTGTTCTTCTCGCGCGGGGTGCTGCTGCTGCTGGCGCTGGCGTATATGTTCTCAGGTGTCCTGGCGCGCGCGGCCTATTCGCGCCGCAGGCATCGCAGGAGTGAGCAGGCCGCATCGCTTGCGCCTCCTGTCCACAATGCTGGACACACGACGGAATGACAGAAACTTACAAGATCGCAATGATTGGCGCGACGACGATTCGCGGCAAAGAACTGAATGAGGCGCTTGCGGAGTCGGTATTTTCCGGCGCGGATTTCTCGCTGATGGATGACGAGTCCCAGCTAGGCCAGCTGGAGGCGGTGGGCGACGAGGTCACCTTTATTCAGCGCATTGAGCCGTCCGCCTTCGTGGGGATGGATTTCGCTTTCTTTGCGGGATCGGAAGAGGTGACGCGGAAGCACTGGAAAGCGGCGCAGAAGGCGGGCGCCAGCATCATTGATTTGTCCTATGCGCTGGAGCATGAGCCCGAAGTGCTGGTGTGCGCCCCATGGATGGGCGAAGCGGGTAGAGGTGAAAGCAAGCTGAACCTGAACACGCCGGCGCTGATTCCGGCGCACCCGGTTGCGGTTGCGCTGGGGTTGATGATGGCCCGGCTGCAGGAGCTGGGCACGGTCAACAGCGCTTCGGCTACGGTGCTGGAGCCTGCCTCAGAGTATGGAAATGCCGCGCTGGACGAGCTGCATCAGCAGACGATTGGGTTGTTGAATTTCCAGAACACGCCCAAGGTGGTCTACGACACGCAGGTGGCGTTCAATATTGTTCCGGTGCTGGGAGCGGAGGCCAAGGTAGACCTGCGCGCAAGCGAAGCGCGTATCCGCCGCCATTATGACCTGCTGGCGGGCGGCGCGCTGCCGGCAGTCAGCGTGCAGGCATTGCATGCTCCGGTCTTTCATGGGCACGGGATTTCGTTGGCCGTGGAATTTGTCCAGCCGCTGACGCTGGAGCATGTGGAAGCTGCACTGAGCGGCGAGCACGTGGATGTTGTGATGGGAGACGGCGACGCGGATGCTCCGAATAACCTGAACACCGTGGGACAGAGCGACGTGATGGTGAGAGTGCGCACCGGCGATGGAACGGAATCCAAGACAAGCCGCTTCTGGATCTGGGCTTCGGTCGATAATCTGAAATTCAGCGCGCTGAACGCCGTAGCATGCGCGCTGGAGTTGCGAAAGCTGAGGCCACAAGGCAAAGTCCAGTAGGACGGACTTGCCGTCCAGACATACGCGCTTCGCGCCATTCTGGAACGATCTTGTTTGGCCACTTCCTATGGTCGTGGAGCTCGCTGTCAGTCTCCGAATCAGAAGATTGAAAAGGCTCCGGCATTGCTGCTGGAGCCTTTTGATTGGTGCGTGAATGCCGCTTACTTCGACGGAGTGAACAACGCGAGGCGGACATGCCAAGTGACGGATTTACCCGGCTCCAGGGTGATCATTCCAGTATTCATACCGTGCCACTCTTTCCCGAAGGGGTCGGAAAAGTTGAACTGCTCCTCGATGGCCGCAAACTTTTTATCAGGCGGCGAGTAGACCTGCACCGTCTTGATCTCCGGCGATATGCCTTCGACCTGAATGCCGTAATCGTCCGCGGGATCCGTGAGCTTTACGTCCACAGCGCCATCTGTGCGTTTTAGGTTCGACCAGTTGTCGTCGAAGAAGTTGTCGCCGAACGGCTGACCGTCGGGAGCGTTGAAGTCGTATTTCGTGCCCTTGACGGGAAGCAGCTTGCCGGTGGGGAAGACATCGTCATAGTTGTTGACCTGCGCGGTCTGTTCTCCGGGAATGTGGATGCGGGCCTGCGAGCGGTCTCCGCTGGGGATGCTGAAGTACGGATGCCAGCCGATGGAGATCGGTTCGGGCACGTCGCCTACATTCTTCGCGGTAATCTCGGCATCGAAGGCGTCTCCAGTAAGGGTGAGCTTGAAGTTGAGATCGGTCTTCGAGAGCCAGTGGCCGCCGAAGTCGCCGGCGTGGATGGTTCCGGTGAGAACCTGGCCGTCGGTGATGTTCTGTACGTTTACGTCATCGGTTGTGTGATTGAGGATGAGGCCGTGCATGGCGTGCGGGCGTGCTCCGGGATTTTTACCCTTCCAGTTCGCCGGCAGCGTGAGCGTTTTGCCGTGCCATTCGGCGGTGACCGTTTTGCCGTCTGGAGAGAGCGTGCCGAGGATGCGGTTGGGGTAAGGAATAAGGAAGGCTCCGCCAAAGCTGAAGCTGGCGTTGCCGTACTGGTCAGCGGGGCCGCCGTTGAGCTTGTCGGCTGCGTCGGCCAGCGAAGGCGAGGCCAGAATGTTGATGGTTCCTTTTCCTGGAAGGTTTGCTGTGATCTGAAAGACGTTCATGCCGCGTCCAGGCAGGATGGTGGCAGAGAGGAACTCAGGCTTCTGGCCGTTGGAGGTAGCAGCGCGCGTGAGTGTTACGATGTTTTCTCCGCCGATTTGCGTAGGGGTGGTAGCGACGGGCTGTGCTGCGGGAGCAGGAGATGGAGCAGCGGGCTGCTTGCAGCCGGCGATGGTAAAAAGCGCCGTTGCGGCCAGTACGAACATGTATTGCGGGCGAAAAGACATGGTTTCAACCTCTTTAGGTTTATGTTTCGGCAAACGTTTCCGGAAATATGGACGGCCCTTCAGTGAAAACAAAGGCGAGCCAATTTTACGCTGAATGAAAGGCTCCGTGCCCCTGCGGTGCCGTTCTCTCTCTATAAAATCATCTAGATGCAAAAAAGACAGACGAAGAACGCGCAGGCACTGACCATGCTGAATGCACGCGTCATCGCATGCGAGCAATGCGAGCGGCTGCGGACGTACTGTACGCAGGTTGCTGCGGTGAAGCGGCGGGCGTATCTCGGCTGCGACTACTGGGGAAGGCCGGTGCCGTCGTTTGGCGACCCTGACGGCGCGGTGTTGATTGTTGGCCTTGCGCCGGGCGCGCATGGATCGAACCGCACAGGGAGGCCGTTCACCGGCGATGGGTCAGGGAACTTTCTCTATCCTGTACTGTATGAGACGGGCTTTGCCTCACAGCCCGAGTCGACCGGGCGCAACGACGGAATGAAGCTGACGAACCTTTGGATTACGTCGGTGGTGCGCTGCGCGCCTCCCGGCAATAAGCCGGAGCCAGGCGAGATCGCCAACTGCGCTCCCTTTCTTGATGAAGAGATAGCGGCTCTTGGAAATCTGAGAGTGGTGGTGTGCCTGGGGAAGATTGCCTTCGATGGATTTACGCGGCATCTAATGCGCACAGGGAAACTTGCCAGCAGGAGCAAGCTGAAATTTGCGCACGCGGCTGAGTACCGGCTGCCCGATGGGCTGATGTTATTGGCGAGCTACCATCCATCGCTGCAGAACACGAACACCGGCAAGCTGACAGAGGCGATGTTTCTAGCGATTTTTCGGCGTGTGCGCGAACTGGCGTCTGTGTCGCGGCGCGTACATCCAGTCGATCCTCATGCCGCATCCATGTAGAGGCTTGCATACTGCATAAGAGGGGCGCGGGTGATCCTACTGCTGATTATTTTGGTTCTGTTACTGGTGGGCGCCTTTCCGGCGTGGCCCCACAGCCGCGGATGGGGCTACTATCCGAGCAGCGGCCTGGGCGTGATCCTGTTGATCCTGATCGTTCTGCTGCTGCTGCATATTGTTTGAGCTGATCGCAGGTGATGGCTGCGTGAAGGGGTTGCAATGGAGCGGGAGACGGGGATCGAACCCGCAACCAACGGCTTGGGAAGCCGCTACTCTACCATTGAGCTACTCCCGCCCGACTTTCTGAGTGTACCAAATGGTAAAGCCTGAGATTTGCGGACCTCAGGCTCCCGTTACTTCAATCGCCATAGGCCGTGGCCGGAGAGGGGCTTAATTTCTTCGCCGCACGAAGCGGGAGGTAAGTGGATCCGGCATCTTCGAGACGGAACTTGCCGATGTGCTCTTCGAGCCTGCGCGCTCCATGCCCGACTGATTCCACAATGGCGTTCGTGCCGGGGATGGAAGCAGCCGACTCCTCGCCGAGCTGGTTGATGGTGTCAACGCTCTCGCTGGATTGGCGGGCGGCCTCGGCTTGCTGCATCGAGGCGGCCGCAATCTGCGCGATCATCGAGTCGACCTGGTCGGCCATCTGGATGATGCGGTTCAGCGCCTCTCCGGCGCGATGGTTGATCTCGACACCCTCGTTCACGGTCGCGGTTCCGGCTTCCATCGCATCGACCGCGTCCCGAGTGTGGACCTGAATGCCCTGGATCATCTGCGCAATTTCGCTGGTGGCGTTGCGCGTGGACTCGGCAAGGCGGCGCACTTCTCCGGCCACCACAGCAAAGCCGCGCCCCTGTTCCCCGGCACGCGCAGCCTCAATGGCGGCGTTGAGCGCCAGCAGGTTGGTCTTCTGCGCGATCTCTTCGATCACATTGACGATGCGGATGATTTGCTCACTCTCGCGGCCCAGTCGCTGCACGGTTGCGGCGGTGTTGCGGACTGATTCGGCGATGGAGTTGATGCCGCGCAGCATCTGCTCGACGATCGAGCCGCCTTCGCGCGCGGTGGTTGCGGCTTGACGCGAGTTGGCTGCGGCGCTTTGCGAGTGACGCGAAACTTCGGCGATCGAGATCGACATCTCCTGCATGGCCGCCGCGACCTGCTGCGTTTGCAGACTCTGCTCCTTGGTACGGCGAAAGGATTCGTTGGCGGAGCGGCTGAGCTTGGCGGTGTCTTCGCTGACGGTTGCTGAGATCTCCATCATGGTGCGGATAATCTGGCAAAGATTCTCCTGCATGCGGTTGATGGAGACGGCCAGTTCCGTTACTTCGTCGTTCGAGTCCATGTGTAACGGCTCGCCCGTCAGGTCGCCCTCGGCAATCCGCTGCGCGCGGTCCGCGACCAGCCCGATGGAGCGCACGATGCGGCGCATGGTGGCTTCGGCCAGGCCAGCGCCGAGCAGCCCTCCAAGAAGGATCGCCAGCCAGAGGTAGAGAGCCTCCATGCGATTGATCTCGACCACATGATTGAGGTCATGCCGGGTGGCGCTGTCGAGCGCATTGACGATGGCCGTGACCTGGGCCATGAAGTCGTCGCTTTGCCGGGCTACCTGGTCCTGAAGCAGGTCGAAGGCCTTGCTGGTTGCATCGCTGCCCTGGCCGATGGCGAGCGTCTGCGCCTGCTTCTGGCTCTGCTCCAATTGACTGTATTGGTCGAGCAGAACGGTCATCTTCTGCGCGCCGACCACGTTGTCATAGGTGGGCCGCAGCTGGGCAATGGTTTGCAGCACCTGCTGCGCCCTATCGTGATAGGTCCCAATTTCCGCACTGTAGCGCTGCGCCATTGCGGGATCGGAGCCGAAGAGCACATACGACTTCAGCGACGAGGACGAGCCCAGCTCGGAGACACGCAGGTCGCGCACGGCATTGAGCGCGGGAATTCGCTCGGCTGCGATCTGCTCTGAGAGGCTGCTCACCTGGCGCATCTTCAAATAAGCGGCCAAAGATCCAAGCAGCACGAAAGCCAGCAGCACGACAGTGCTGAGGCGCAGTTTATTGGAGAGACGTGCGTCGATCATTGCCATGGTGTTCAAGGTCCTCAGGGTTGGCAGGAGCGAATCGTTCACTGCATGACCGGGTTTAGTTGCCGACTTCAAAGTCGATATCGATGTTCTCAACGGCAAGCCCGGCGCCGGGAGCGAACTTCCATTTCTTGATGGCGTCCTCTGCGGCCGGCGCGAGCAATTTATTGCCGCTGACTGTCCGGGCCTGGGTCACCTTGCCGTCGGGCGAGATGGTTGCTTCTACAAGTACGGTGCCTCCGATGTGCATGCGCCTGGCAAGCTCGGGATAAACAGGGGACACGCGGCGTTCCACCTTGCGGTCCGCGGCGCTCAATGACAGCGCGGTGCATGCGATCACGACGAAGACCAGGAAGACGGCAGAAATCTTGCGCGAGAGAATGAAGCGCATCAAAATACCTCAGGACGGAGATCCGCTGGATGAGGTAAATATCGGCTCAATGCGAAAAGCCTTGAGGGATGGGCGGGGCAAATGCGGGCGGCGGGGTTACCGTTGACGCTTCAGCCCTGAACGGCGCTGAAGGTCATGTCGCGTGCGGGACTGGCGGTTTCCTTGCACCAATTCTCGAAGAGGCGGCCGTAGCTCAGGGTCATAAGCGAGGACGGATCAAGGCCGAGGCGCGCGCTGACAGCATCGATCCACTCTTCCGGGCCTTCGAGTTCGGCGAAGGCTCCGATGGGAGTTTCATCGAGCACGCAGTGTCCACTCGCATCGGCGTACTC
>JBARHV010000302.1:0-1547 GCA_049799415.1 Silvibacterium sp. | reverse complement strand
CTCAACAACTGGCATGAGCGCTTGAATGTGACCTGGCGGAACCTCGCCAGCCCGAATCTTGCGCTGTGGACCCATGTCGTGCGCCGGCGGCAGCCGGCCGTGCCGGGGGAGTTTTCGGGGGACGGCTTTGCGGAGCGGCTCGCCGAGCGCTATGAGCGACGTCTGGTGGGCGAGACGCTGATGGTCAATGAGCTCTACCTCTCGATGATCTACCGTCCTGTCGTGGGCCGGGCGCCGGGGCTGGCCGCGAGGCTCCTGTCTGGACGCACCGGGAGCCAGACCGCGGAAGATCTGGCAGAGGCGCTCGATACCTGCGGGAAGCTCGCGCAGACGCTCGAGGCCTCGCTTGCCCGTTACGAGCCCGAGCGCCTGGGCGTCTATCGCCGCCACGACCGCGCCTATTCCCATCTGCTCGAATTCCTGGGCCTGCTCGTCAACGGCGAGCACCAGCCGATGCCGCTGCCGCGCTCGCCGCTCAGCGAGGTGCTCGCGACCACCCGGCCGCTGTTCGGCTCCGAGGTGATCGCATATCGCTTGCCGACCGAGAGCCGCCTCGGCGCGATGCTCGGCATCAAGGAGTACCCGACCCCGACGATGGTCGGGATGTACAACGCACTGCTCTCGGCGCCGTTTGCGTTCGTGCTGACGCAGTCGTTCACGTTCCTGACCAAGGCGACGGGGCAGAGCCTGCTGCAACGCCAGCGCGCGCGCATGGCCAACGCAGGCGACTTCGCGGTCTCCCAGGCGCAGGAGCTGATCGATGCACTCGATGCGCTGACAAGCAACGAGTTCGTCATGGGAGATCACCACCTGACGCTGCAGGTGTTGGCTGAGGCTGCCTCCTCGGCCGCCGGCGATCCTGAAGCGAAACGGCTGAAGGACTTGAACGATGCGGTGGCGCGGGCGCGCGCGCTGCTCGCCGATACCGGCATGACCGTCGCCCGCGAGGACCTCGCGCTCGAGTCGGCGTTCTGGGCGCAATTGCCGGCCAGCTTTGCCCACCGGCCGCGCAAGGCGCCGATCACCTCACGCAACTTCGCCGCGATGTCGGCCTTCCACAATTTTCCAGTCGGGCGCGCGAGCGGCAATCACTGGGGCGAGGCTTTGGCGCTTCTGATCACCAGCGCCCGTTCGCCGTATTACTTCTCGCTCCATGCCAGCGATCCGAAGGATGCCGACGGGGGTAGCCACCGGGACACAGGACATACCTTCATCTGCGGACCCACGGGCTCGGGCAAGACGGTATTCATCGGTTTCATGGTCTCGATGCTCGTTCGTCAGGGCGTCACGCAGGTGCTGTTCGACAAGGACCGGGGCCTTGAGATCCTGGTACGCGCCCTCGAGGGCGAGTACCTGCCGCTGCGAAACGGCGTGCCCACCGGCTTCAATCCACTGCAACTGCCCGTGACGCCCGCGAACACCGAGTTACTGAAGAGCTGGCTGCGCTCGCTTGTCCGAGGACCCTCGCCGACGTCGACACGCGAGGAGGCCGACCTCGACCATGCCTTGCACGGCACGTTGGCGCTCGATGCCCCAGACCGCCGGCT
>JBARHV010000301.1:0-16023 GCA_049799415.1 Silvibacterium sp. | reverse complement strand
GATCCGCTGCTACAAGTGGCTGCCATTCCGGATAATCAGCCGTTCAGGCCCGACTCTCCTGGGTTCAACTCTCCGGTTGCGAGTTCAACATGAAGCGTGTGACCGTTTCTTTGTTCGCCGTTAGCCTCCTGCCCATTGCGGTGATACTAGTAATAGGCCAAACCACCACTACAAGTCCCACTGACCAGCTCTTCATTCAGGTTGACAATGCGTTCGCAGGAACAACTCCCGTGTCTTCGGTTGTTCTCACGGGAACAGTTGACGCCTATGCGGGCTCCCAGCAGTCCACCGGCCAGGTTACCTTGACCGCAAGCGCGGATGGTTCCTCCAGCGCCGTCCTGCAGCTCGGTTCGGGTGACCGCTCCGAGACCCAGGATACGTTTGCCAACGGACAAGGTTGTACGTGGACGGGAAGTGACGGCGTGGTTCACACTACCGCCGCTCAGAATTGCTTGCTGCCGGTTGCGTGGTTCTTGCCGGAAGTCGCGCTCTTCAGTACGCAGCAGCCTTCCACTGGCGCCCTCAGTGCCGACGCTGCGAGTGAGACAAGCCCAACCCTGCACTGGGCAATGTCGCCTGCTCCCGGCCTTTCCGCCAGTCTGCTGGAGTCGTTGCCGTCGCTCGGTGCTTATGACCTGCACATCAATCCATCGGGCGACCTTCCCTCGTCGCTGACCTATTTCGTCCATCCGGATAGCAGTGCAGGAGTCAATATCGCTGTCTCGATCCTCTTTTCCGACTATCGAAGCGTGAGCGGTATTGCTGTTCCATTTCATATCCAACGCTACCTCAATGGAACACTCTCTCTCGATATCACCCTGTCGAATGCTGTGATTACTAACTGAGATTGGAAGGCATCGATATGCGTAATTTACGCCTGTTTCTTGCTGTCTGCTTCTGCACTCTCGCTTTAAGTGGATCGGGGTTCGCTCAGGCTACCGGCATCTATGCCTTCGGCCCCTATGACTCACCCGGTTTTGACACCATCAATCGTGGAAACCTCAACATTCACTTTTCCATTCCGGTCTTCAGCAAACCAGGCCGAGGCGGATCAAACTTCTCCTACGCTTTGACCTATGACGGTTTGGTATGGTTGCCGAAATCCTCCAGCGGAGCAAGTGTCTGGACACCGGCTCCAGCATGGGGCTGGGGGGACGCGACGAATGCCGAATGGGGGTACGTCACCTACGATTATTCCCTCGACTCATGCACGTTACCGCCGCATGGGATCAAGGAGTTTTATGCGGTCTACTCCAGCTATGTCTATCACGACAACAAGGGAAACGCGCACCCGATCCCCTATGGGGGAGTTACGGACTCGTGCGGCAATACCGCCGGCCCAACAGGGACGGGGACCTATACGCTAACTGATAATTCAGGCCTTGTGCTGTACCGTAACAGCAACTCGTTTGTTGTTTTCACCAAGCAAGGAGCTGAGTTCTCCGTGCCGTCCTATGTTGACTTCAACGGCTACCAGGAACAAATCACCCCTGGTGTTGGAACTTCTACTGACACAAATGGCAACGAGATTTCGGCATCATCCTCCGGGGTTTTCACGGACACGATGGGCAAGACAGCCTTAAAGGTCTCGGGCTCCGCACCGAACCCTGTCGTCTACACCTACACTGACTCTAACGGCAACAGCCAGACCGTCACCGTAAACTACACCGAATACACGGTCCAAACAGATTTCGGCGTCAGCGGCATCACGGAATTCAGTCAAGCCAGCACGCCTTTGGTAAGTTCCATCGTCTATTCTGCTGATAGTACCTCCTATTCCTTTACCTATGAAACGACACCCAACAATTCCTCGGCTGTGACCGGGAGAATCACCAAAGTAACGCTGCGAACAGGCGGGAATATTAGCTATACTTATACGGGCGGGAACCACGGAATTGAATCCGACGGCACAATTTCGGGGCTTACCCGCACCACATCGGATGGGTCAACCAGCTACGTGCGCTCCGGAATCAGCAGCACTGCATCGACAACCACATTCACGGATGCAACCGGCAATCAAACTGTATCCACTTTTCTGATTAACCCGACGGGCGGGTATTTTTACGAGTCTGATCGCAAAGCCTATGCTGGCACTGCCAGCGGTACTCCGCTACTAGAGACGGCAACCTGTTATAACTCAGGAACTTGTTCAGTGACCTCGGCATTTTCCAGCATTTCGATTGCCACTTATCAGAATGGCACCATCGTCAATAGCGACAACCAGACCTATGCAGGACCGGAGCTTCTGCAACAGGATCAACAAACAGCGACTTCCACGACCACATCTTTCAACTACAACGAGTACAGCGGGCCCGAAAGCATTCCGTTCTATCGGTTGGCCAGTGTGACCGCGGCCACGACGACCGGGTCTCATACATTTCAGAAGGCCACATACGACTATGACGAAACTACTCCGACTCCTACCTCAGGGCTACCGCAGCATGTTGCTGTTTCCACAACGCGCGGCAATTTGACCTCAGTGCATCAGTGGTACACCTCCGGATCGACACTGAACACCACAGTGATCTACGACGATGCTGGCCAGTCGCTGAGCCAGACCGACACAAACGGAGACGTGACCAACTACACCTACGATGCGGGTACGGACACACTGTTGACACAGGTCACTTTGCCCAGCGTCAACGGGAGTAGATTTTCGGGGTCGTTCAGCTTCGATCCAAACACCGGATTGCTCCTTAGCTCGACAGACCTGAATGGACAGACGACTTCCTATAGTTACGATGGAATGTTAAGACCCACCCACACCCTATACCCGGACGGCGGGAGCACCACCATAACCTATTCTCCAAATCAGATTGGCCTATACAGGTATATGAGCAGTAGCACTTATGAAAATACGCAAACTCTATACGATGGATATGGACGGACCAGCAGAGTCGCAGTAGCGAATGGTCAGGGGAGTAATCCATACTATCAAACAGACACGTGCTATAACAGTGACGGGCTGGTCGGCTTTGCGTCGTATTCCTATCAGGGAAATGGCTGGAGTACGCCTCAGGTCTGTTCGAGTGCGGGAGATACCTATTCCTACGATGCCTTGGGACGCGCATTGACCGTCACTCATGGCGACAACACGCACGTGACATATAGTTACAACGGAACCGCGACTGAAGTCACAGACGAGAACGGTTCCAGCCGGATCATTAACATGCTCAATCCGCAAACGGTCGCCGGAGTCTGCGAGATTTCTTCGAGCACTTTGCAGGGTGTTTCGCCCGCCAATTGCAACATGCCGATTTCCGGCACTGGCTTTCTCACGACTTACGCCTACAATTTAGCGAGCAATGAAGTCACCGTAACCCAGGGAGCGCAGACCCGCGTCTTTCAGACCGACTGGGCAGGCCGCCCCATCTTGGTCCAGGAGCCGGAATCAGGCCAGACCTCCTACAGTTATGCCTACAATTCAACAGGGTTGGTTGTTACGCGCACTAAGCCGCAGGCCAACCAGACCAGCGCCAGCGTGACGACGTCCACGACCACGCAATACGATTCGTTGGGCAGACCCATCAGTATCAGCTATTCCGACGGCACCCCAACAAAGAGTTTCTTATATGACAACGAAATCGGATGGGGGACACAAACCAATATAAAGGGAAGGATGGCAGGTTACATTACCTATACGGTGCCGAGCAATGCACCGACTACGGATTATAGTTACGACCCCATGGGAAGGGTGATTGCTACAGGTTCCTGCTCGCCTGCTGAATGTGGAAAAGGGGGAAAGAACCTCAGTTACACCTATGACTGGGCGGGCGATCTTACCTCGGAAACCAGCGATATCAATGGATATATTACCTATGGCCGCTCTCCTGCAGGCGAAGTCACCTCAATTACGAATAATACATTTCCGGGAACGGAATACCCTGCCAACCTTTTATCCAACATGGCGAACGGCCCGGATGGCCCGACGGGCTATCAACTGGGAAATGGCTTGTCAGTGGTCCTCAGCTATAACGGCCTTGGGTCGCTGTCTGGGCGCTGGGTTTGTCAGAATTCTTCCGAGGCCGGGTGCACAGGCGGAAAACAGCTCTATGGATTCATAGTTAATCAGGTTGGAGATCACGTCACTGGTACCTGCGATACAGTCCTCAACACTTGCATCAACTTCGGGTATGACGATTTTGGCAGATTGGCTTCGCAGAATGTCAATAGCGGCTACAGCGGGCAAAACTTCACCTACACCTATGATCGCTATGGCAACCGCTGGGCACAGAATGCGCTGAACGGTGGCCCATCGCCATCGGTTTCGTTTAATGCTGCTACGAACCAGATCAACTCCAGCGGCTACGCTTACGACGCAGCTGGGAACCTGACCTCCGACGGCATTCACACCTACACTTATGACGCGGAAGGAAATGTGATTGCGGTAGACGGCGGCAGCACTGCGAAATATACCTACGACTCCCTGAGCCATAGGGTCGAGTCGCAGATCGACGGTACGACTACGGATTATGTATACGACTATCAGGGACGGCTGATTGAGAACGAAGTGGAACCAGCAGACTCTGCCGACGAAGGCCGGATTTACTGGGACGGCATGCTCCTTGCCTATCGCGGCCAGGACGCCAATACCTATTTCGAGCATCCGGACTGGCTGGGCACCACGCGATTGCGCACCGATTACCTGGGCAATGTGGCTGCCACCTTTACATCCCTCCCCTTCGGAGACGGGACAACGCCCACTATCAATGAGACCGACGGTGCTCAGGAGTATACTCATTTCGCCATGCTCGATCTGGACAATGAGTCAGACACCGACCACGCCCAGTTCCGGCAATACGGCAACATCCAGGGACGCTGGATGTCGCCCGATCCCTACTCCGGTAGCTACGACCCCACCAACCCCCAGAGCATGAATCGATACAGCTATGCCTTGAATAATCCGCTGAGCTTTGTCGATCCATTGGGAGCGGATGTCATGGTGTGCGATTCCGATGGCGACTGCACAACGATGTCAGACTCAGATTGGCAAAACGCAGTGAATGGTCCAGGCAACGATGGCATCACCGTAAACGCAGATGGCAGCATCTCCTGCGGAGGCTCGATTTGCGGCTCGTGGGCGCAATTCGATGGCAGTTTGGGAGTTGCTCTCTTCGCACCTGTCAGCTCTGCTGCTAGCGCCCGAAGTAACTGTACCGGCAGCGGTGTATCGATCGGAGTTGGTGGGAATGCCGATCTTGGCCTCGTTGAAGGTGGTAGTGCGCAAGGTTCCATAATGGCAGGTACTACTACCACATCTACAGGAGAAACTCTTTCTGGTGGAGCAATGGTGGGAGGCCCTCTTGGGACGATAGGCGCGCCTACTCAAATTACGAATTCGGCTGTTCTTGGCGGATATCTTGGCGCAGGAGTGCAAGTTGGCTTTACAAATGCTGGCTCAATGCAAGCATTGTCTGGACCATTCAAGACTCTTTCTTTCAATATAGGCTTGGGGCAAGCGAATTTCGGCGCTTCTCTTTCGTGGTCTGGAAATATCTTTGAACTCAATGTCACAATTCCAGGATTGAGCGAAGGAGCAGGAGTCGCTGCTTCTTATATGACAACCACAACTAAGGTAAAGACCGTAAATGCTGTCCATAGCGGCCCTTGCTGAGGATTTGCGAGAAAACATGATCGTTGATTCAATGTTAGAGATTTGGTTCATGGCCATAGCTGGTGTTATAGCTGGCCTTGTTGCTATTTTCTTGGGTAAGCTCTCCAAAACTTTTCCCAAACTGTTTTCCAGCCCAATTTTTCATAACGACCGTGCTATCAATGCTGAACGACTGCTTTGCGCCTTTTGCTCTGGCGGCCTTCTTGTCTTCGCGGAAATGCTGTATATAAGCTGGAGGACAGCACACGCTCAGTAGACAATGTTGACCTGCTCCCCTAAAACCGCACATACGCAAGTATGATTTCTGATTCAGGGAGGTGCGAAGCGTTTGAAGCAGCTTTGTTTTGGGAAGAGGAAGGGCATGCTGACGTCTACTCGCTGATGTTAGGTCGCTGCGTAGTCGAAATTGTAGCGGTCAGAGCCTCCGAGAGCTGTACAAAGCAACAAGGCTCTGATTGTTGCCTACAACATATTCACTTTAAACAAGTTAAGAGCAGCTGATTCCCACAGGTTTCAATCAATGCCATAAACTGCTTTGGGAGCAGAGGGTCGGGGAAGCGACAGGTGGCCAAGGGCAACATTACCGGCAAAGAACGAGATACCGAATCTGGCAACGATTACTTCGGGGCAAGATTCCAGACAAGTAACTCCTGCGTGAGGGACGTTGCGAAGAACGCTGGTTCTCAGGCTTGCAGAGCTTGAAGGACGTTCTGGAGCCACCGAGACCGTCTAAGTCTTTAGTCCCTTTAATAAAGGTTGATTGACACGGTAGAGGTCAGGAGTTCGAGTCTCCTCGTGCCTACCATTTCTTCAGCAACTTAGCAGCAGCCGGCCTCCGCACGGGGGGACGCCGAATGGACGTTGATTGCCAACTTCGGCTTGCGCCGTGAAGCGTCTAAATTCTGATGATCGTAGTCGCATCGAATGCGGCATCCTCCACCAAAAGATTGAACATATTACCAACCTTATTGCGGTTGTGACCTATAGAAGCGTTCGGCGAGGATTCATTCTGCCATCGAATTGCGAGCCTGGCAGGCAGTTCCTCTTCCGAATGCGGGATAACCTGAGCGAGAAAGATGTGACGGTGATTGGCGGCGGCTTGGCTGGCATGGCGGCGGCCATTCATCTTGCCCAGTCGGGACTGCGCGTCCAGTGTATTGAGGCCGACCCTGAAGATAATGCCGTCGTTGGTGAGTCGCTCGATTGGTCCGCTCCTGGCCTGTTAACCGCTCTGGGCCTTCCAATGGAGCGCCTGATCGCTGAAGATATTGCCACTTATAAGCGGCATATCGTTGTGAAATCAAGCGGCGGCGAAAGCCAGGAATACGTCCCGTCGGCATGGCTGGGCAATGCTCCATGGAACATCGAATTGCGTACGTTGCATGTGGATCGTGCTCGGCTCAAGGCAGTACTTCGAGAGATTGTACTCAGCCATGAGGTCGTGTTGATTGGCGATCGAGTCTCCGAGGTGGAACACGACGGGAAAAAGATTACCGGCCTGAAAACCCAGGGCGGAAAGCGGATCAATACTTCATGGTTTATCGACGCCTCAGGTTTTGCCGCCAGCCTGTTTCCTCGTGTGTTCGAGTCACCGATCTATGAATATGGCCCCGGCAAGGTGGCCATATGGAACTACTTCGCCGTTTCCGACTCGATCGAAGGAACTACACTATACGTCGACGCAGACAGGCCTCAATACATGGAATGGGTTTGGGAGATTCCCATTCATCCCAACACAATCAGCGTGGGCTATGTGTCTCCGGGCAACGCGATCAAGGCCATGCGTCAGCAAGGCGAATCTGTCAATGAGATTTACGCAGAAAAACTAGGCCGGATTCCACGCTTCGAACCATTGCTACAAGCCGTCAATAGGACTTATCCGCTAGTGACTTCGTTTCGCTGCCGCGGGCATTACAGAATAGCTGGGCCCAACTGGCTTGTGGTAGGCGAAGCAGCGTCGATGGTAGACCCGATGACCTCGAACGGCGTAACTGCTGCGCTGAGGCACGCGGCGGAAGCATCTCTCCTGATCGTGAAGCATTTCCATCGCGGACGGTTGCCATTGCTAGCCAGAATCGCTTACAGCAGGCGCATTCAGGCATTGACAAAGTTCTTCAACAGCGGAATCGAAAGAATCATCTACGACTGGCCGATCAGAAACAGGATCGGAGTTTTGAATGCAGGTGATGTCTACACCGTTCCTGCGTGGAGCATTAATGTTCTGTATTCGCGCATACGCCCGAGCGGGCTTATCGCAACGGAATTATTCGGCCTGCTTCTTGCATCGTTACGAGCCGCCGCCTGCGCATTTCACTGGCTGTGCAGCCGCTTTCCAAAACATTCAGCACCAATCGCAGAGTCCTCCTTATGACGCTCAACGGAGTCACCTCATGCACGTAACCTGTTGCGGCTCTGGTGATCCCGTCCTGTTTATTCACGGCATGCCCACCAACAACCGCCTGTGGGGCGGAACCATTGAGCATCTCCGTGATCGATATACGTGTTTCGCCATCGATTTGCCGGGCCTTGGAAAGACACCGCGCATTCAGTATGGACCAGGATATATGCTCCAATTGGCCGAGCAAATTGAGGCCCTGCGCATAGAACACAACATCACAAAGTGGCATATCGTAGGGCATGATGCAGGTTCGGCAGTAGCGGTGCATTATGCCCATTATTTCCAGCAGCAAGTGAATTGCATGGCTTTGCTTTCTCCGGCACTATTCCCGGAACTCAAGCCGTATTATCTGATCGAGCCGCTAAGAAAGCCGATTCTCGGTGAAGTGCTTGCTCCTGTGATCCAGGCGATCTTTTGGAAGGTTGCGATGCGTCACGCTCTCAGTGATGAGGAGTATGGCGATGAAATTGTGAAAGACTTTCACTCACCATTTTCCGGCTTTGCGGGACCGTGGCAATTTATGAGCCTCATGCGATGGGGGAAGCCTGCACAGCTTCTGGCAGGCGTGCCGGACTTTTTGCCACATCTGCTTATGCCAACCCTCATTTTTCATGGTTCTCGCGATGCAGCCATCCCGGAAGCATTTGCCCACAGAGCATCTTCACTGATTCCGAATGCGAGCATGGTAACGCTCAATACAGGACACTTTATTCCTCTTCACGAGCCAAAGCTGGTTGCAGCCAGCCTCGACAAATTCTTCGAGCGGCAGCTCGTACATTGAAAACTAAGGCTTCGTGTACTGCAAGAAGGGCTACTCTCTCTTGAGCGAAAGCAAACCCTGACTCGAGAGGCCAAAGGCATTCGCGACGCGATTGCAGAGACCCATCATTGTCGCCACGTGTACTGCCTCGGCGATTTGTTCATCGCTCCAACCAAATTCGCGCAGCTTCTCGACATCTGACTGCGTCGTTCGGAATGACTCACCGTTGACCCTGGCCAGATAGAGAAGAAGTTGTTTCTGGGCATCTCCAAGACCTGCGAGATCTCCCATCGCAACCCTGCGTACAGTCTCTTCATCTCCTCCATGCACAAGGAGAAAGAAGCCATGGCTATCCAGGCAATAAGGGCAGGCATTGAGATGCGAGATATAGGTGGCAATCAGCTCCTTCTGGGCGCGCGTCAGAGAGCCGTCGCTGAAGAGCAGCGATGCAGACACATCAACCATATGGCGCGCATACTCTGGAGTGGTTGCGAAACACTTCAGAATGCCCGGAACATCCTGCCGACCGGTCTGGTCGCGAAAGTGCTGATAAGCTTGCGCGACCTCGCCTGTAGCCTCGTCTTCTTCGGTAATTCGAATCGTGGTAGCGGTCTTGGGCGCTGGCGAAGATCTCAGCTGCGCCAGCAACTCATATTCGGGGCGACTCATAGGATTCCTTTACCGATTCCATAGCGCCATCTGGGCTGTTCCTGTCTAAAGGAATCGGCCCTTCAGCACTCAGAAATAGAATTTCCCAGCGAGCTGGATGGCGCGACCGGGCTGTGGGTCGCCGCCGGCATTCACGGGCTGTACCACGGACGTGATGGAGCCGAAGACGGGAGATCCAGCGCCGAAATTGCCATTTGGATTAGCAAAATTCGCATGGTTAAAAGCGTTATAGGCCTCCAGGCGTAGTTGAAAATATCGCGGACTTTCCAATCCGCCAACAGGAATATTTTTATAAACCTCAAAATTGGAGTAATTGAATCCAGGGCCATGGAAGAAGTTACGCTTTACGTTGCCGAACGTGCCAATGGGTTCCTGGGAGAACGTCGAAGGGTTAAACCAGTAGTTCCCCGCCTGCCTTGGGTTGAGGCTCTTGATTCTGAAGGTTGATGTATCGGGGACATCCGGGCAAGAAATAAAGCTGAACTGGTCGCAATATAGCGAGTTATAGACCCCGGCATCGTAGATAGTGATAGGAAATCCAGTCTGAAGCGCAGTAATACCTGAGAGGTGCCAGCCGCCCAATACAGTGCGAATGTATGCATTCTCATACATGGTACGAGGCAGCGGGATTCTATAGTTGTAAAGAGCCACCAACCGCTGGCGCGCATCATAATCGGAATCACCATAGCTAAGCTGCTGAAATCCTGGAACCCAATTGGTTCCGAGACCGTTTGCAGCAGAGCCTTCCAGGCTGGATGCATTGTCCAAACTGTGGCTGTACGTATAGGCGAGCGTGAAATACAGGCCATGAGTAGGGGCTTTAGCCAGTGATATCTGGAGTGAGTTATAGTTCGACGCTCCGTTTGTATACATGGCGCCGATAGATAAGTAATACGGAATGCCGTTTGGCAACACTCCTGGTATTTGCGATCCCGGAACAACGGCTGGCTGCACTTTGTTGCCTGGAAAGTAGAGCGATTGCGAACCGGCGAGGTCCACGCATGAGAAAGTATTGCTGCCCAGCGTAACGGGCGCACCGGTTCCTATACCGCTCAGGCAGGCAGCGTGCCCGGCCTGGGTGAAGTGATCGCCATCAAAGGCGCGCATCAACCTCCGGCCGAGAGAGCCGACATAACCAATCGTCAGAACCATGTTGCTGGGCAGCGAACGCTGCACGTTCAAGTTGTAGTTGTACGTGTATGGAACATCGAAATCCGGCGAGACGTTATCCATTTCCGTCGGATATAGAGATGAGAAATCAACGTTCGGACTAGGCTTTGGAACGGTATAAGGAAACGGGTTGGATGGATACGACGCGCCCGGAGTATCGGCAATATCCTGGAACGGGTTAGCAAAGCTGGGGCTGCCGCCCAGGGACGCCGCACCTTCGGTTGTGAGAGAAAACGGCGGGTCGCTGGAGTTCTCCTGCATGCCTTCGGACTGTCCGCGGTTCCAGTACACTCCGAAACCTCCGCGAACAACAAACGCATGCTGCCCTGGCGCTCCGGTAAGCGCGCCAAAACCGTTCTCTGGCGACCATGCAAATCCAACCCGAGGCGCGAAATGATCCCAATGCGTGACAGCTCCACCGCTCTTGTTGCATCCCGGATCGCCAGGGTAAAGCAGCCCCGGGGGAGCTCCGGGAAAGACCTTGGATTGCGCGTTGCTGGCCGACCAGCAGCTTACGCCCACCCCCTGATACTGCAGATTCTCGAACGGTGTCTCCGTGTCGTAGCCCATGCCGTAGGTCAATGTCAGAGCATCCGAAACCTTCCAGTGGTCCTGAGCATAGGCGTAATATTCCCATGCCCGGACATCGATGAATGAACCCGACTGCTGGGCATAGTTCGCCGGCACGCCGAGCAAAAAGTCGAGGGCGGGATCGCCGGATGTATAGAGTCCCGATGTATTGAAGTTGTATGCCCCGCTGTTCTCGAAATAAAAGGGATTGCTGAAGACAAAGCGTTCCAGGTTGACGCCGAATTTCAAATCGTGGCGTCCGGCAACCTTGCTGAAGTTATCGACATAATTGTAATTCTCATCCTTGCGCGGTTGCGGCCCGTTAGTGCTGAAGCCAAGCGCGAAGTATCCATTCACATTGATGTAAGGCAGCGTGGCAACAGACGGGTCCTGTGGAACGATATTAAACCCGAATGACGAAGGCACTGCGAGTGTGGAGGCTGCGGGCTCCAGTTCTGCGAAATTGAAGCGGAAATATCCGGCACGCAGTTCGTTCAAAGTAGTGCTGTTAAAGATATGTGTCCAGGATGCGTTGAAAACCTTTGTATGCGCCGAGTTATCGGCAGCAAAACCCGGCAGCGTAGCTCCGGTACCGGTCGATTCAGTCGAGGGCAGGGGCAAGGTATTTGTGCTGGGATTGGAATCGAAGAGCGTTGATGCCCAGAGCGAGTCATGCGATGTGAGCTGGTCATCGATGCGAATGATGCCCTGGTCGTCACCGGCAGAATTCGGAGCGTTGAAGTTGTAGTAGTTGTTTCCTCCACTTGCGTAGTTCGATAGAGGCACATATTTTTGGAGCAGGTTGGCCGCAATCGAGTTGAAATTTGCTGTTGAAACTATCCCGTTTGGGAAGCACTGGTTCCAGGGAGTTCCGGCTGGGCAAAAACCGTTTGGTCCCTGCAGGCCATTAGGAAATGGAATCGGGTTGCCCGACAATCCTCCGTCTGCGGAGAAATTGCCGCTTCTCTGGTCGCCGGTAAAGACGGGCGTAAGTTGCGTCTGTGCTGTGCGGCTTCTCAAGCCCTGGTAAGCAAGAAAAAAGAAGGCATGGTTTTTGTATATTGGCCCGCCGAGCGTGCCTCCGAAAACATTTTGATGAAAAGGTGGTCTGGTTGCCGAAAAATAATTCCCATTGGTCAAAAAGGTATCTCTGTAAAACTCAAAGCCATCACCGTGGAACTGATTGGTTCCGCTCTTCAACGCTTCGTCGACGACGGCGCCGGAGTTACGGCTGAACTCGGGATTGAGCGTGCTGGAGATGATATTGACTTCCGCCAGTGCATCGGGATTCGGAGTAATTCCGGGCTGATTCAGCAAAATGTCATTGATGTCCGTGCCATCCAGCAGATAGGAGTTTTCCTGCGTTTGGCTACCGTTCGTCGAGAATGTGCCCATGCGGTCGGAAGATTCCACAACTCCAGGCGTGGTCTTTTGGAGTTGAACGGCATCGCGGCCAAGGGTCGGTAATTCTTCGATTTCTGTGGAGCCCACTACATTTTTAAGTTGCACGTCCGAGGTTTCCACCTGCACTGCCGCCGAGTTGATATGAACGGTTTGCGAGGATGCGCCAAGCTGGAGCTTCGCATCGACCTGGCGTGTGGAACTGAGGTCGAGCATGATCCCTGCCCAGGTGAATCGCTGAAACCCTTTCTTATCCACTGTTACCGTGTACGGGCCACCAATGTGGAGATCAGGAAAGAGGTAGTAGCCTTTGTTGTCTGTCTCCTGCATGCTTGAAATGCCCGTGCTGGCGTTGACGACTGTTACGTTCGCATCGGCGACAACTGCGTTGGAGGGATCGGTCACGGTGCCGCGAATCGATGCTGTCGTCGCCTGTGCCTGCGCCCGGACGGCCCAAAGAAATCCCCCTGCTATTAGCGCAAGACATGTTGCGAGGAACCAAGTGCGAATCTTCATGAAGCCTCCAAAAGTTTCTTACAGTGATCTTGTGAGCTCATTCAGGACAAATTGGCGAGGGATTACGGCAGCCTGCATCGTCTGCACCGGATCGCGATGCGAGCTACCGGATCTCAACCGGCGTTCTGCGTTTGACTGGCGCACTTCTCTGCAGGGCACATTACGTAACGGATACGAGAAAAGTCTTGCGCTAAAAGGAGGGGAAATTCGTCCACCAAAAGGCTTATCGAGTTCCTGCAGCCGATGGGATTTATCTCAACCTTATGGTGGATGTGCGGAAAGCCCCTGACCGCGTAGGATGCTCTCCGGAGTACAAGAACACAATCAGGTTCGGCTGGCCGTAACTGTGCACGTCGTCACAGCGTGGCCAATCGCTCTCGCAATCGGACCTGCCATCTCGTGAAAGGACGATCTGAATCATGCCCCACATCGCACTGCCCGAAGGCCTGCCCGGAATTCGCGGAGCTATGGCCTTCCGCCCGGAGACTGCAATACCTTTGAATGAACTCGTCGAAGTTTTGCTGCGTGGCCCGCATACTCTCTCACCTGGCGAGCGTGAGCTGATCGCTACTTACGTCTCTTATCTCAATGATTGCCATTATTGCCAATCCATTCATGGCGCGATCGCGGCGGCGCATCTGAATGGCAACGAGGGCCTGGTCAAGCGCGTCAAGGCCGACTTCCAGCATGCCGACATCTCGGACAAATTGAAAGCCCTGCTCATCATCGCAGCCAAAGTACAAAAGGGCGGTAAGAATGTAACTGCCGAAGACGTTGCCAGCGCGCGCAGCAAACGCGCGACCGATCTCGAAATCCACGATACGGTCCTGATCGCAGCGGCGTTCTGCATGTACAACCGTTACGTCGATGGTCTTGGCACCACACAGCCACGCGATGAAGCTATGTATCGCGAGCGTGGAAAAAAAGTCGCAAGCGATGGATACATCAGCGTGAGCAAAACTTATCTACCCGCCGATGCAGCAGCACGTTAAGGAGAACCATGGCACACATTGCACTTCCTGAAGGGCTTCCGGGCATCAGCGGCGGATTCGCCTTTCGTCCGGAGACAGCGCGGCCCATGCGCGAGCTGGCGCATATCCTGCTTCATGAACCGGGAGGCCTCACTCCGGGCGAGCGGGAACTGATCGCGACCTATGTTTCTTCGCAGAACGATTGCTATTTCTGCCAGACCAGCCATGGCGCGGCTGCAGCCTCACATTTAGGCAGTGATGAAGTTGTGAAGCAGGTCAAAACTGATTTTCAAACCGCGCCCGTCACACCTAAACTCAAAGCCCTGCTTGCCATCGCAGGGAAGGTACAGCGCGGCGGGAAGAACGTGACAGATGAAGATGTCGCGCACGCCCGCAGCAAGGGCGCGACCGACTTGGAAATTCACGACACAGTGCTGATCGCTGCAGCCTTCTGCATGTACAACCGCTACGTCGATGGTCTGGGAACATGGCAGCCGCATGACCAGACGATGTATGCCGAGATGGGCAAGCATCTGGCTGAACATGGCTACTTAAAGCCCTCCCGCTGAACCGGCGGTGAAACTGGAGAAGACCCTTCCTTGAATCGCACCGATTCGACGCAAGCGTATCCCGAAGAGAGCCTGCTATATCCAGGCTGGCGTGTGGTTGTAGTCTGTCAGATTGGCGTATTAACAGGCATTGCCACCATTTTTTTCACCATCTTCACCCTGTTTATCAAGCCGTGGCAACATGACTTTGGATGGAGCCGAGAGCAGATTTCGCAAGCGTTCAGCCTGGCCGCCATTTCCGTCGCGATCTGCTCCCCCTTCATGGGAAGATTTCTCGATCGTTTCGAACCGCGCAGACTCATCACCGGGATGATGGTGGCCTTCGGGTTAGGATTCGGCTCGCTTGCGTGGCTCACTCCGCATCTTGGCCGCCTTTATGCCACGACCGTCTTTATTGGCATCGCCGGCACGGGAACCTATCAGCTCGGTTACGCCCGTATCGTCGCCAGTTGGTTCGAGCGCCGTCTGGGAACGGCGCTTTCGATCGTAGTTGCGGGGTCGGGCCTGGGTTCGCTCTTCTTTCCGCCGCTGGTGCAGCATTCCATCACTGTCTATGGATGGCGGCATACCTATCTGATTCTCGCTGCATTGCCATTGTTCATCGGCGCACCGCTCACATTTTTCTTTGCGCCCTCGCTCCGCACTCAATCCGCTCACAAGACCGCGGACACGCAGCATGCTTCAGTCCCTGGACTGAACTGGCGTCGAGGGCTCGCAACCCGCAGTTTCTGGCTGATCGCTTTAGGCGTGTGCTGTATGTCGCTTGCTGAAAACGGAGCGCTCGTGCATCTCGCGCCGATGCTGAGCGACCGCGGCTTGAAGCTCGAAGACGCTGCGTTCATCGTTTCTATCCTCGGCGGCTCAAGCGTGGCAGGACGTTTGTTGCTCGGCTGGATACTGGACTATCTTGAAGGATCGTATATTGCCGCGTGCTCTTTATTGCTTGCAGGTGCTGGGCTATTTCTTCTCGGGCGCGGACATTCTTTTCACATCGCTGTCGTTGCTGCAATGATCGCTGGGCTTGGTATGGGCTGCGAATTCGATCTGATGCCCTACATGCTCAAGCGCTATTTCGGGATGCGCTCGTTTTCCACTATGTACGGCTTGATTTACACCGTGTACGCAGCCGCAGGAGCAACGGCTCCTTTGATATTAGGTCACATCTACGACGTCACAGGGTCGTACACCCGCATCCTTTCGCTCTTCTCAGGATTCACCGCCGCAGCGGGCGTCTGTATGTTGGCATTACCCGCCTATCGCTATACCGACCCGGTTTCCATTTCCCCGGAATGTTTCGCTTTAGAACCAGAAGCAGCTATTGAAAGTAATTGAGCAACCGGCTAATACATTCCGTCGTGGAATCTCTAAATCCCGACGATCGTAGC
>JBARHV010000300.1:0-7390 GCA_049799415.1 Silvibacterium sp. | reverse complement strand
CCTATACGTCGATACCACCTAGTGTCCCGTCCCTGAAATACCTGGCACACATTTGTCATCCCGACCGGAGCGAAGCGAAGTGGAGGGACCTGTAGTTCCTTTCGTTTACACTCCCTGTAATCTCAGGGAAATTATGATGTGAACTTTCGGGACAGGTCACTAGAGAAACACAACCTTATGCCCCGGACACTCCTGCGCCGCAATCTCCACCAGCTCCGCAACCAGCCCCGCGCCCTGCCGCGCCAGAAACGCCGCCGCGCCCACCACCCGTTCCTGCGGATGATCGCTCGGAAATAAATTCAGATACAGCGCGTTCACGTGCTTGCGCAGGCTCGCCTCTTTTTGCAGCTGATAATCCGTCGCCAGCCGCCGCAGCCGATCCATCTGGTAGCGCATCTTCCCCGCCGCAACCTCCGCCGACTTGCCCAGTCCCGCATCCAGCCGGGCCATCCACTCCGTCACCGACTTCAGCTCCTCATCCAACGCATTCCCCGCCGCCGCCAGCTTCTGCCTGCCTTCAATCGGCATCGCCCGCGAGCCCAGCCGCTGCGCCAGCTCATCCGGATGCGTCGCCATCAAATCCTCGATCGTTACCGCATACTGCGTCAGAATCTTCGCCATCGCCGCATCCACCAGAGTCGCGCTCAATCGCGGAAACACGGGCGTCGTCCTGCCCAGAATCTGCTCATACAAAACCTGCGACTGAGCAAAATAAGCAATCTCCGCCGGGCCGCCCACATACGCCGCTGTCGGCAGAATCGCATCCTGAAACACCGGCCGCAGCAGCGCATTCGGGCTCAGCCGCTCCGGCTCGCGCTCCAGAATCTCCAGCAGCTCCGCCGTCGTATACAGCTTCTTCCCCGCAACCCAGATTTCAGATCCAGACGCGTCATCCTTCCGCTTCAACGCCAGCCGCGCACCCGTCTCCTCATCGATCAGGAAAAGCAGGCTCCCGCCCTGCGCCACCAGGACCTGCGCCGCATAGCCGCGCTCCTCCAGCAGCCGCGTCCGCTCCAGCAGCAAAGCCTCTAGCTCCGCCGCCCGTTCAATCGCCGCCCGCAGCACCTGCGAGCCCAACCGATGGAACTCTCGCCCCGCGGCATCGATCAAAATCAATCCTTCATCTGCAAACACCGTGGCGAGAAACTTCCCGAACGCCTCGGCATAAGTAGCCTCCGGCGTATACGCCGCCTGCAGCGCATCCAGCGCCGCGCCCGGTCCCAAAAGCTCCGCCGCCTGCTCCAGCAGCGCACCGATCCCTTCGCCCAGCTTCACACATCCAACCGGCTTCCCCGCATCCTCGCTCGCATGCTCCAGCCGCAGCGTGTGCAGCTCATGCCGCGAAGGCAGCGTCACATGGTCCGCCTCCGCCAGGTCATGGTCCTCTGTCGCCAGCCAGAAAATCGGAACAGCGTCCGCATCCTTCGCCCTGCGAATCGCCGTCGCCGCCTTCAGAAGCGTAAACAGAGGGCCGCCAAAAAACGTCACCTGCTGCCCGGTAACCATTGCCGGAGCGCCCGCGCGCAATTTCCCGATGTTCGCCATCGCCGCAGCGCCCGCGCCAAATCCGCAATTCTGCGTCTCCAGCAAATCCGCAATCGCAGCGTAGGAATCCCCGCGGCGCTCCACCGTCGCCCCACCCCGGCCATAGGGCGCGGCAGAATAAAACGGGCTGAGCGGCTCACGGCTCGCCGCATAATCCACAAACAACCGGCTCAGCCGCGGCAAAATCGAGATGGGGTAACACTCCGTATGCAATGCGTCTCTCACTTCTCTACTTTAACTTGCGTGCTCTGTGGTGACACCAGAGTTTTGGGTGCCCCATCCTATGCGCGTTCTTGGCGCATAGGTTGGGATCGGCAAATTTATCTCCCTGCTCTCACTCCCCGACCGCCTTCTCCAGCGCCCGGCCATTTTTCACCGGCAGCGATCGAATCGCATGCTTCGCCAAAGCCCGATAAACATCCGCGAGAATCGGATGCTTCTCAAGGGCCCGAAGATGCAGATGAATTGTCTCCGCGTCGCCCCGCGCAAACGGCCCGCTGAAGCTCTGCTCCGCTCCGCGCGCAAAAACATTGGCGACCGTCGCCTCCGCCAGCGCCCGCACCCACGCCTTCGCCGTCTTTTCATCCAGCCCTGCCAGCTGCGCAGTCGCCATCGCCGCCACCAGTTCCGAAACCAGCAGCGGAGAAGCAAAAATCCCCGCCGCATGATACAGAGCCTTCCCCTCCGCCCTCACCGCAAACGGAACCCCGCCCATCCCCTTCACCAGCGCCGACAACTCGCGCCGCACCGCCGCGTCCTGCGCCTCCACGCCGAACATCACGCCCTTGAGCGCCACAATGCGCCGCGTCGGAAAGCTCATCACCGGATGCGCCGCCGCAATCCGCGCCCCCGCCAGCCGCGCAGGCTCCAGAACAGCAGCCGAAAGCGCCCCGCTCGAATGCACCACAATCTGCCCACGCAAATCCCCGCGCCGCGCCACAATCTTTTCCGCAGCCGCAGCAATCGCCGCATCCGGAACGCACACCCAGATCACCCGCGCATCCAGCTTTGCCCGAGACCACCCGCCGCGCTTTACCACCTCAACCGGCCCCAACCCGGAAGCCTTCAGCGCAGCAATCAGCGACGATCCCCAGTTCCCCGCTCCAACCACCGCAACGCTCATCCGCTCATTCGTCTTCTTCATGCGCGCCAATCCAAAACCCCACACCTATACCCTATCCCGTCTACCCAGCCTTGCTGGTACGGTAATAAAAGAACGGAGAGACAAAGGATGGCTGCAAATAAAACCGCGAAGAAGCCCGAAGCCGTAGAGATCATCAAGGGAAAACTCAAAATCCGCCCCGGCAAGCCAGCCAAAGTCGTCTCCAGCAGCACCGTCTATCAGGGTCCGCTCTTCCACGTCGATAAAGAGCACGTCAACGAGCCTAACTGCCCCACCGTCATCCGCGATATCGTCCGCCACGGAGGCTCCGTCGTTATTCTCGCCATCGACGACGCAAAGAAGAAAGATCCCCTCGTCGTCCTTGAGCGCCAGTACCGCCACGCCGCCGGACAGTTCCTCTACGAAGTCCCCGCCGGCAAAATCGATCCGCACGAAGACCGCCTCGCCGCCGCCAAACGCGAGCTCGCCGAGGAGACTGGCTTCCGCGCCAGGAAGTGGACGAAACTCGCCCGCTACTACGCCAGCCCCGGCTTCCTCGCCGAGTGGATGCAGGTCTTCCTCGCCGAAGGCCTCACGCCCGGCCAAACCAACCTCGACGAAGACGAACGCCTCGACATCATGCTCGTCCCCTTCTCCGAACTCCTTCGCCTCATCGACAAGGGAGAAATCCACGACGGCAAAACCCTCATCGCCGCCATGTCCTATGCCCGCATCCGCGTAAAATCCACGCGACGTTGAACCCCGAGTTTTTGTTGTGTCTGTTGGCAATTAGAATGTCAATCGATATGGGCGATCTGAAGAACCACGAAAGAAAATTACGGTCGGTGCTTAGTCTTGAGGCTAACGGAGCACCTGCCTTCGTTCGGATAATGTCAAAGATTCCTGTTATCGATTCGAATAAATTGATAGACGTGGTGGATCATAAAACCTGCGAGGTTCAGGGCTTAAAAGCATACACCGTCCTAGCGAATGCGCTTCATTCAAAGTACCCGAATGACGAGTACTTGAATAAGGACTTTAAGATCAGAAGAATCGAGCCGTTGCCCGGAAAGCTGTACTATCAATTCGAAATTGTAGAAATAAAAATCGATAAATCAGAAGAGTCAAACCTGCAGATCAGCAAGTGCTACGCTGACTACCTGAAACAACAACCTCCAGAACGAGCATTGGACACTCCAAACGAGACCAGTAGGCTGCTCGGGTTCAACGACTATGAAGAATACAGGCGATCGTCACTCTGGAAGAAGATAAAGAGACGAGTAAAGGAGCGTGATAGCAACCTTTGTGCCCGGTGTGAAAGCAAAGCAGACTTAGTGCATCACCGAAGCTACGCATTGGAAGTTTTGCGAGGCGAGGATGATGAGCAACTTGCCTCTGTATGTGAGGGGTGCCACAACGTTATTCATTTTGATGATCAAAGTAATAAGCATAAACGTAACCCTCAAGAATGGGATTCTGTACTGGTTCAAAAAGACCTGAGCACAGGTTTTCCACCTCCAAAAGTAGACCTACGATTGCGCTGGCGAAAAGACCCACCTGAGTGGCCGCGAATGACAGCCAAACAGCGCATTGCCTATCATCTCGAATACGAAAAGCTCCGCTACATTCGAATGCTGTAACGAGAACCATCCCCTAAGAAAGAGAAAATTCTACGTGACTGGCTATATAAGCTTGGAATGGATGATCAAGCAATAGATTCGGCGATCATCGGATCAGGTAGGCACAAACTGAAGGGACGAAAGCTACCAAAATGAAAACCAAAGACGACAACCTCACCCGCCGTACCTTCCTCGCAGGTGCCGGAGCCCTTGCAGCCACCTCCCTCGTCACGCCGCCATGGTCCGCAGCCGAGCCTTCCGCCGCATCACTTGGCGAGTGGATCGACGACGACTATGGCCTTCCCGCCTACCACTACACAGGCCCCATGCGCTTCCCCGACAGCCCAAAGCGTGACGGCGAAGCCATGATCCCCGACGACCCGTTCTTTCTCACCGGAAACTACCGCCTCACCCTCTTCACCCATGCCAGCGGTCTCTACCAGATCCTCACCGGCGAGCGCGCCTGGGGACGCATGAATCAGGGTGACACCCGCTGGAGCGGAGCCAATCAAGCGACCGTCGAATTTTCTGGCCAAAAACACAGCCTCATCGGCCTCGACGAACCCGCCGCCATCGCCGCAACCAAACGCTTCGGCGTAGGCTTCGCGCGTTACGACTACACGCTCGCTCCCTCGCTTACCGTCACGCGGGTGCTGTCCGTCGCGCCCTCCAAAAAAATCGGAGAGGGCACATCCGCCTTCCTCACACAGGTCCGCCTCCGCAACACAGGCTCAGCACCGCTCCAACTTCGCTATTCTGAAACAGTCCGCGCCCAATATCAGCAGCTCTTCGCCCAGTGGGACGACTTCCAGTCCAACGTCTCATGGCCGATCGAACCAGAGACACCCCCTACATCCAACACCATTCGCGCCGACTTCATCGCGCGAGGCAAGAGCCGCCTCACCTTCCCGCCATCCGGACAGATGACTCGCTTCGAGCAGTTCCCGCCAACCCTCTTCGTAAAGTCGATCAGCAACAGCGCCGTCCCTCACACCCAAACAGATTCCGCGGGCCATCGCGACATCGGCATCACCGCCAACATCGTTCTCCAACCCGGCGAAGAACACGAGCTGGCCTTCATCACCGGTTACACGCGCAATGCCGCCACCATCGATGATCTCTGCGCAGCCCTCAACACCACCTCACCAGCCTCCAACGGCATTGGCTCCGCCTACGGCGATGTGTGGCTCCGCGCGATTCCCACATTCACCGATGAGCCCGACAGCACCCTCCGCCGCGAAATGCGCTGGAACGCCGCCGCCCTCGAAGCCATGACCACATGGCGCGAATACTACGATGAAACCGTCGTCCCGCAGGGCACCATGTACGACTACATCTGGGGGGAGATGGCCTCCAGCCGCGACCTCGCCCAGCAGGCGCTGCCCTTCTGCCACACCAATCCCGCCATCGCGCGCTCCACTCTGCGATTCATCATGAAGCGCACCCTCCCCGACGGCGAAATCAAGCTCAACGACCAGGGCTTCGGATGGTCCCCCAGTGGAGCGCAGCAAACCAGCGACCAGCAGCTCTATTTCTTCCTGCTCCTCGCCGAATACCTGCGTGTTACCCGCGACGTCTCGATCCTCACCGAGCAAATCGGCTATTACCCGCTCGAGAACTCCGGCCACGACACCGGCCTCGCCCACGTCCGCCAGGCATTCCTCTTTCTCCGCGACCGCGTCGGCACCGCCTCACATGGCATTATTCGCCGCTGGAACTCCGACTGGAACGACATGTTCGGCTGGTGGCAAAGTCCAATCCCGTGCAACACCGAGTTCAGCATTGGCGAGAGCCACATGAACTCCGCCATGGCCATCGTCATCCTCGGCGACCTCGCCGCCGCCATCGACGCCGAGCACGACCCCGACACCGCCGACCTCACTGCCGCCATGCGCGAGTATCGCTCCGAGCTACACCAGTCATGGACCCGCGACCTCGACGATCGTGACTTCCCGCGCCGCGCATGGATGGACAACACCACGCCCCTGGGCCAGGACAATATGTGGCTTGAGCCGCAGGGCTACACCCTTCTCATTCCCGAGTTCAGCGACGACCGCAAACGCCGCCTCTTCACCCAGCTCCAGCAGCGCCTCCTGAGAGCGGAAGCCATGGGCGCTCGCCAGATCGAGAAGCCCACCCCCAAGTCGGCCACGCCCGCTGGCTCGCGCGAAAACGGAGGCTTCTGGTATGCGCTCAATGGCCCACTCATCCTCGGCGTAGCTACCTTCGACCGCCCTGCCGCGCACAGTCTTCTGCACCGCATGACCTTCGCCAACTACGCCAAGAACTTCCCCACCTGCTGGACCGGTCAGTGGAGTGCATCCGACAGCCTCGACTCCTCCCTGCTCGAAACCAGCGGTCTGTCCATCGCCATCCCCTGGTGCGCCCACGCCCACGCATGGCCGCTCTACTGCTATCTTCGCCTGCGATCAGCAACGGAAACCGCATAGAACTCCCGGCCCGGTTTCTGGTCAAATTTTCATTGGACAACCAGCCGCGGCCGGAGTAGCGTGAACCCACTCACGAATGAGAGACGCTGACACTCCAGATTATTGAAAGATGTCGCCGGTATCTAGAGAAGTCTCCCCTCACGCCTGCCATTCCTGATCAACAACCCACATTACGCCTTAGGAGGCGAGCATCCATGAAATACCGTTTTGGATCAGCGGTTCCACTATGTCTGTTATTCGCAGGTCTCACCTTAACGTTTGCCCCCACTGTCTCGGCACAGGAACCAGCCAGTGGCGTCACTCCACCCCCGCCTGTTCTCGAAGTCATCGTCGAATATGTCAGGCCAGGTCAAACCGGCACTCCCCACGACAAAACCGAGTCCGCTTTCGTCCAGTCCATGCGCGACGCTAAATGGCCAACCCACTACATCGGAATGAACGCTCTCTCCGGCAAGGCACACGCAGTCTTCTATGTCGGCTACAACTCATTCGCAGACTGGGAGAAGGACAATGCCGCGACCGCGAAGAACACTTCACTTGCAGCCGCGCTCGACAGCGCCACCATCGCCGATGGCGCATTGCTCCAGTCCACTGAAACCAACGTCTTCGCCTTCCGCTCCGATCTCAGCCTGCATCCCGGTGCCGACCTCGGCCGTACCCGCTTCTTCCAGGTC
>JBARHV010000299.1:0-1822 GCA_049799415.1 Silvibacterium sp. | reverse complement strand
GTATGGTGGTTGTGCTCCGTTATTTGAGGCTGTGCCGTCCGTGCCCTTTCCGTCGTCCTTCCCGCCTCCTACATAGAAAATATAGTCCCAAAGAGTATGCTCTTTTATATTGTCTAGTGACCTTGCCCGCGCAAAACGTATCCCTTAGCAAGCTGTTCTAATGCGAAAGGGTAGCGAAGATGACGAAGGCAACGCGGGGACGTTACACGCTGGAGTTCAAGCAAGAGGCGGTTCGGCTAGTGGAGTCGGGCCAGAGTCAGGCAGCGGTAGCTCGCAGTCTGGGCGTGGTTGAACAGACGTTAGGCAACTGGGTCAGGGAGCATCGAGCCGGGACCTTGAAGGGTGCCAGCGGCAAGCCTCAGGTGACTGCCGAGCAAATGGAGAACAGCCGCTTACGGGCAGAATTGGCGCGGGTAACGATGGAGCGCGACATCCTGGGAAAAGCCACGGCGTATTTTGCGAAGTGCCAGAAATGAAGTACGCCTTTATTCATCGCCACAAGCGAGTCTGGCCGATCTCGGTTCAGTGCCGGGTTCTGCTGGTGAGTGTCTCTGGCTACCATGAACATCTGGCGCGGCGGGTCCATATTGCTCAGCGTCGTCACCTCAGCGACGAAGCGCTTCTGGTTCACATCAGCGCCGTTTACGCGGAGAATCGCGGTGCGTATGGGTGGCCGCGGATCTGGCGTCAACTGCGGGCGCAGGGCATTCGCGTGGGTAAACTGCGGGTGCAACGGCTGATGCAGAAGCATGGCATTCAGGCGCGCGGCAAGCGAAAGTTCCGCGTTGCCACCACCGACAGCAAGCACGGTCTTCCGATTGCGCCCAATGTGCTTGATCGCAAGTTCACGGTGGCTGCGCCCAACCAGGCCTGGGTTGGCGATCTGACCTATATCGCGACCGAAGAAGGCTGGCTGTTTCTTGCGGTAGTGATCGATCTGTTCAGCCGCAAGGTGGTGGGCTGGTCGATGAGGCAGGACATGCAGCGCGACCTGGTGATCGATGCTCTGGAGATGGCGTGGTTCAAGCGCAATCCCGGCAAGCTGGCCGGATTGATTTTTCATAGCGATCGCGGCAGCCAATACGCCAGCGACGACTTCAGGGAGGTACTCAAAGAGCATGGCATTACGCCATCGATGAGCCGCAAGGGAAACTGCTGGGACAACGCCTGCTCGGAGACGTTGTTCGGCTCACTGAAGGTGGAACGGCTATACGGCCGGCGTTTTGAAACGATCCGGGAGGCCAAGGATGAAACCATCTCCTGGCTGCTCTGGTATAACCGAACCCGGATGCACTCGACGCTGAACTACGTCAGCCCGATGCAGTTCGAGCAAGACTGGACAGATGCTGCTGAGAAGATCGCCGCCTGAGAATACGCGGCGATCGAGGCAGGCCGTGGAAATGACGGTTTATGGAAAGCCCGGAAAACGATAACGCTGTTTTCCGCCCTTCCCACAAACCTTGGAAATCGATGAAACCGATTCCCACATTCCCACCGCCACGACGATGACGAGGATGAATTTAATCCTCAAAACACGGCCGGTTAAGAGATACGCATTCTGAGGGCAAGGTCAGATTGACTTGCTGTGGGGTGAACGCGTTGACTAGGTGCTAATCCCCGGGAGGAGCCAAGATCGTGCCAGCTCACCCTTTGCCAGAAAGAAGCAAGGATGAGGCACACTCAATTGTGAGCTGGTTAAGATTGCCAAGACTAGGATGTGCCACCCTCCTGCTTGCGAATACCAGTTCCGCAGAGTTCGCGCGTGAGGTTATGAACGAGTTCCGCTAGAGCAATCACCTTGGCGTCCTCGTCTTCTGTTGAC
>JBARHV010000298.1:0-7708 GCA_049799415.1 Silvibacterium sp. | reverse complement strand
CGCGCTGCTGCGCTATATCACTGCGGCCATGACGCTTCTGCCTGGCGATGTGATTCCGACGGGAACTCCGGCCGGGGTTGCGCCGATGCGGACGGGAGACCGGGTTGAGGTGACGATTGCGGGCATCGGGACGCTGGCGAATCCCGTAACCTGATCGGTTTGCGCGCATCTAATGAGCAGGAGCGCCGCACAATTCCTCTTGTGGGCTGCCGGGATTGAGGTTCGCAGTCTATTCATTCCATTCGGCCGGAAGATGGCCGATAATGGAGAGGAACAGTGGCGAGGAGGAAATATGCCAAAGAATTTACTGGAACAACTGCGCGGAATGACCATCGTCGTATCCGATACGGGCGATATTGACGCGATTGGCGAGGTGAAGCCGCAGGATTCGACGACCAATCCGTCGCTCATCACCGCAGCGGCCCAGATGCCGCAGTACGCGCCGATTGTTGACGCCGTGCTCATGGATGCCAAGAAGCGGCTGGGCGAAGACGCCAGCGACCAGGACGTGGCCAAGGAAGCGTTCAAGCATCTGGCCATCGCCTTTGGGAAGCAGATTCTTGCCATTATCCCAGGCCGCGTCTCGACCGAAGTCGACGCGCGTCTTTCTTATGACAAGGAGAAGACGCTGAAGCAGGCGCGGGACATCATCCAGCTCTATGCCGAGCAGGGCATTTCAAAGGAG
This sequence comes from Silvibacterium sp., assembly GCA_049799415.1. Taxonomy (GTDB): domain Bacteria; phylum Acidobacteriota; class Terriglobia; order Terriglobales; family Acidobacteriaceae; genus Silvibacterium. The sequence goes on along the minus strand of JBARHV010000298.1, from coordinate 7,023 downwards.
CGCATTCTGATCAAGATTGCCTCGACCTGGCCGGGCATCAAGGCCGCCGAGGAGCTGGAAAAAGAGGGAATCCACTGCAACCTGACGCTGCTGTTCGGCATGCATCAGGCCGTTGCCGGCGCCGAGGCGAAAGCCACGCTGATCTCGCCTTTCGTGGGGCGCATTCTGGACTGGTACAAGAAGGACACGGGCAAGGATTATCAGGGTGCGGATGATCCGGGCGTGCAGTCGGTGACCACGATTTATAACTACTTCAAGAAGTTCGACTACAAAACGCAGGTGATGGGCGCGAGCTTCCGCAACATCGGCGAAATTCGCGAACTCGCCGGGTGCGATCTGCTGACCATCTCGCCGGCCCTGATGCATGAGCTCGAAGCTGTTCAGGAAGATCTGCCGCGCAAGCTCGATCCGGCAAAAGCCAAGGCAATGCAGATAGAAAAGCTGCACATCGACGAGGCGACATTCAACAAGATGCACGCCGCCGACCGCATGGCTCACGACAAACTGAAGGAAGGCATTGAAGGTTTCTCAAAGGCGCTCGAAACCCTGGAACAACTGCTCGCCAAGCGGGTAGCAGAGTTGAGCGCGAAGGAGCCAAAACCAGTAGGCGCGGACTGACCGTCCAGGTAGGCGCGCTTTCAGCGCCGTTCTCGGTTAACTCTCAGAGCTGCTCGCGTTGGTCGCAGATTTGAGATTTTTGAAGTTGAAAAGGGCGAACCTTCGGGTTCGCCCTTTTTCATTCCTGCATGTTGCGGACGCTGATATCTTGCAGGAGTAGCGGAAATCCTCACGGAGTGCGCGCGAAATGATGCAGACGTTTGCGGCGATTGACATTGGCTCCAACTCCTGCCGGTTGAAGATTGCGCGGGTGGTGCGGCATGGGCTGCGCATGGTGCACGAAGACCGTGAGGTGACGCGGCTGGGCGCGAGCGTGTTCGAAGCGGGGCTGGTTTCTCCGGATGCGATGGCGGCGACGCTGCGCGCGCTGAAGCGGTTTTATAAGGCCGTGCAGATGCACGGGGCCGACCAGGTGCGGGCCGTGGCTACGGCGGCGATGCGGGACGCGCGCAACGGGCGGGCCTTTCTGGCGTGGGTGAAGGACGAGACGGGCTGGGATGTGGAGATTATCTCCGGTCTGGAAGAAGGCCGGCTGATTCACCGCGGCGTGATGAGCAATGAGCCGGGCACGGCGGGTCGGTGTCTGCTGATTGATGTGGGCGGCGGAAGCTGCGAGGTTTCGCTCTCAGACCATAAGCGCATTGTGGAGACGGTGAGCCTTCCGCTGGGCGCGGTGCGGCTGACGCAGGAGTTTCTCAAGAGCGATCCTCCGACCAGGGATGAGATTGTGCGCATGAAGAAGTTCGTCGCGCGCGAGCTGCGGCGCGCATCGCGGAAGATTGTTCCGGAGCGGGTGCGGGTGGTGATTGCCACATCGGGCACGGCTGCGGCGCTTTCGGCGGCGAGCCAGGCCATGCATAAAGCGCGGCCTTCGAAGCGGCAGTATCAAGCTCCAGTTGCGGATGTTGCCAAACTGGCGGCCAAGCTGACGAAGATGAACAATGCGGCGCGCAGCGCGGTTCCCGGCATCGGGCCACGGCGGTCAGAGATCATCGTTGCCGGAGCGCACGTCTATGCGGAGTTGCTGGAGCACTTTGGGCTGCCGGGGCTGCGCTACTCGGACATGGGACTGCGCGACGGCGTTCTGGCGCAGATGCTGGCGGAGAGCGATGCGCGAACCTTCGCGCATCAGCAGTACGAGCGAGATCGCTGGGAGGCGGTGCTGGAGATCTGCCGCCGTTACGGCGTGGACCTGAAGCAGGCTGAGCCGGTGCGCGCGCACGCGGCCCAGCTTTTTCACGATCTAAGCGCGATCCATGGATTGCCGCCTGAATACCAGACGTGGCTGGATGCGGCGGCGATGCTGCGCGACATCGGCAAGTTCATGAATTACCAGGGGCACCACCGGCACGCGCAGTACATCATCGCCAACTCTGAGATTTTCGGGTTCACGGCAACGCAGCGCGTGGTTACCTCGGCGATTGCGCGGTACATCGGCAAAAGCCGTCCTGAGCCGCAGGGGCGGACGATGCGGCAGGTTCCGGTGGAAGAGCACGAGCATGTGCGACGCGCAGTGGTGCTGCTGCGACTGGCGGTTGCCCTCAACCAGGACCGCGCCAGCGATGTGCTGCGCATGCGGGTGAGGGCTTATCCGAAGGGAGTGCTGCTGGAGTTGAGTCCGGGGCGGACGGGCGCAGAGCTGGAGCTATGGTCGCTCAGAAAAGAGGCGGATTACTTCCGCGAGGTCTTCCGCCGCGAGCTTTTTGTAACTTTGGCATAGACGCCGCGCAGGATGCGTGGGTCAACAAGCCAGTGCAGCGTGCCGGGACGGCGGGTGCAATCGATGCGGGCAACGGCTCCTTTGCGGAGACGGATGCGGGGCCGCGCAGGCTGGCCAGTGATTCCCATATCGCTTACGCTGCGCACGCCGATGATTGAACCGAGAAAGACGGGCAGGTTCGGGTTGTGGCCCACGACGAGAACATTCTCATACTCTGAGAGGCTGGCAATGAGTTTTTCAAACGCCGCGACACTGGCGGCGGGGGTCAGCGCGTCGGAGACGAGGATTTTGGCGTCGTAGCCGGTTTCGGTTCCGACGAGAGAGGCGGTCTGGAGTGCGCGCTTGAGCGGGCTGGAGACGATCAGGTCAAACTGCACATGCAGGGCATTCAGGTAGCTGCCAACCAGCAGGCACTGCTGCTTGCCCTCTTTATCAAGGGGGCGTTTGACGTCAATGAGTGGGTTAGCGCGGCGCGTTCCGGCGCTGGCGTGGCGAAGAATATATAGATTCACGGGGTAGTTTCCGGCCTGGAGAGTCCTTCTAACACAATTGTAACAATTGAGATGCAGATGGCCCGCAGAGCGCACCACGCATCAGGGTATTGCACGCGGTAAGCCTAAAGGCTGCTGATGCCGCCGAAGAGCCCGGCGATGACCAGGACAAGAATGCCGAGGACGATCAACCTTTGACCTGCAGGGTAGTCCTTCATCGCATCCAGCACCTTAGCCAGTCCGCTGAGAGTATCGCCGAGGTTCTCGGCTTTTGCACCGATCACAGCCGGGTTGGTGACGGTTGGATGCGCTTTTTTCCATTCGGCAAGCGAGAGCCATGCGCCTAGCAAAATCAGGAGAACGCCGACGGCTACCAGAACGAGCGAAACGATGCCCATCCCATTGAGATTCATATTGCCCGCTTATCGAAACCTGGCCTGGTTTCTTCTTTGAGTGAGCGGGCGCGGAGGACTTTGGGATCGGGCAGCGCTCCGTGGAGAACTAACTATACGCCATCTCCAGCTTGCCAGGCCGGAGGGTTTGCGACATTTTCCTTGAGGTTCCACAGCTCGCTGACCAGCAGTCCGGCGAGAAAGGGTTTGCGCTCTTCGAGGGTGAACCCGGAGCGCGTAAGAACAGCGGCGTAATTGGGCAGGGAGCGGGTGCGCAGGCCGGTGAGGACGCGGAAGGCAGCATAGAGCGAAGCCACGATGGATTTTGCCGGGAGCGAGGCGATGCCGCCGGGAATCGCGAATTCGGAGATCAGCCAGCGGGCATTTGGGGCGAGGTGCGGCCGGATCGTTTCGGCCAGCGTCTCGACGTCTTCAGTAGTGAAGCAGTCGAGGAAGAAGTGGGTGACGACGAGGTCGTAGGTTCCTGCAGGGACAAAGGCCAGGACGTCGGCTTGATGGATGCGAATGCGGTCCCGCGCTCCAGCTGCGGAGGCCCGGGCTTCGAGCAGGCGCAGCATGGCGGGGCTTTGATCCACGACGTCGGCCTGGAGGTGCAGGTTTGCGGTGAGGAGTCTTGCCAGGAAGCGCCCGTCGCCGTCGCCGAGGACCAAAGCGCGTTGGGCCGTGGCCAACTCGGGGATGCGGTGGAAGCGGCAGCGTTCGAGCATGGGGCCGAAGCTGAAGTATTCGAGCCAGCGATAGGGTTGGGCGAGATGGTCGAAGTGAGTGGGCGCGGCGGGAGGCATCAGCGGATGAGGAGAGCAAGCAGGGGGGTGAGCAGGGCAGCGTCGGCGGCGACGCGAAGATGGAAGGCGCTGACGCGGGTTCGGGAGTGGGCCTGGTCAAGGCCGGCGAGCAGCGCGGCGGCAAGGGCCCCGGAGAGGCAGAGCGCAGCGGCCGGGAGCTGGTTGAGGTAGAGGAAGAATGCGGCGGCCGCTACGGCGGCTGATGCGATAACGGCGCCGATGCGGCGGAGGTGCTGCTGTCCCCATTGGGTGGTTCGGTCGGATACTTGCGCTTGCGAGCTTCGGCTTCGCGGAGAGTAAGCCGCCGCAGTGAGGCGTTTGTCTAAAGGCTGCTCCCATTTTTCGATGGCGATGCAGTTGAGCCAGCACAGAGCCGCGAAGAGGATGGTGAAGATGGCGAGCGCAGCGCCGGCTGGGCTTTGCTCGAGATAGGGCGTGAATCTGGACCAGGCGGGGACGGCGATGGCGGCGGCGGCGATGAGGGCGACGAGGAGTTCTTTGGGGAACCAGCGCTCGATGGCGCGTCCGCGCAGATGGACAAGGGCGAAGTAGGCGGCGGCGAGGGCAAAGAGGAGGATGTCGGCATGGCGAGCGCGGGGCAGCATGTGGACTGCGACGAGCCAGACCAGGAAGATGGCTACGGGGACCGCAGCGGCGATGGCGGCGGCACGATGGCGAAGATAGAAGAGGTGCCGCTCGCGGAGGCGGGTGCGGTCCTGATGGTAGCCGTCGAGGATGCGATCGGCGACGTAAAGGAGCCAGGTCCCGGCGAAGAGGAGCAAGAGGGAGTCGGCGGAGAGGGCGACGTGGAGGGCGTGGGCAAAGCTCCATGCCCAGAGTGCGGCGACGGTGGGTGCGTCGAGCGAGAGCAGGTGCCACCACTCGGCGGGCGCGAAAAGGCGCAAGGTTCGCCGGGCGGGCAGGGAGATAGGCTGCGATGCAAGAGCCACAAGTTAATTCTAAAGGGGACGGGCCGTTCAGGCACATGCGCTTCGATTGCGCTGCTACCGCGCTTTACAGCCTTCGCGCGGCTTTAGTGACGGTGATGGTTGGATGGAGCGGATGAGCCGCTAATGGGGGAAGGCCACTTCAGGTCCATTTCCGCGGCGTAAACAGAGAGCAGGGCAATGGTGTTGAAGTATGCGTTGTGGTCGATGGCCTTTGCCGTGTCGCTTGCGGAGCCGGGCAGGTCGCGGGCGTTGAGGTTGACGGAGTGAATCACGATGGAGGGGATGCCGTGGTAGCGGAAGGGGCGGGTGACATCGGTCTTAAACCATCCGCCGGGGATGGCGGCGACAGGTTGAGGGAGACGCAGATCGGCGGCGGCGTTCAAGAGCTGGTCGTGTATCCAGAACCATTCGTAGCTGCTGGACGTGTCGTTGGGGTTGATGTAGTACTGCGCCGGACCGAGACCCAGAGAATCGAGGGCGATGACAGCCTGCATGTCGTGGCGTTGCGCGAGGCTGAAGGAGTTGAAGAGAGCCTCTGCCCCCGGATCGCCATTGACCTCAGCGAAAAGAAAGGTGTGTTGGCGCGGAGTTGCGGAGAGTGCGTGATAAAGGAAGGACAGCATGATGGCTCCGCTCCAGTTGTCAACGGCGCTTTGGCCGGAGCCCTGATGTTCGTAGTGGGCGATGAAGAGGATGGTTCCAGTTTCGGGAGCATGGCCAGGGACGGGTCCAGGCTTGGCTACGGGAGGAGTTCCGGGCAAGATGCAGAGGAGATTTTTGCCGCCGGCGAAGCTCTGCTCGCGCAGGTTGGAGCCCCGGCACTGAAGATCGGTGAAGGTCTGCTTGAGCTGCGCGAGTCGAATGGGGTCGCGCTGCGGGATGTTATTGAGGAGGAACTCGACAGAGTGGGGAGCCATCTTCCAGAAGACGATGCCGGAATTTTGCTTGGGAGCCGGGGCCGGTTTAGACGCGAGTGTTTGTGCCGGGGCGACGGCGGCGAGGAGCAGGACAAACGTGAGAGCAAGGGCGCGCATGTTTCAGGGAATAGGGTACAGGGGACAGGGTATAAGGGTCTTCGGGCTGGATGGTGCAGCCGCTGGGTCATTGGTCGTGCTACAACAGGAGGTTGGTCTGCGAGGTGTATCGATGCGACGGATTCTGCTTTGCTGTCTTGCTCTGATGTGCTGCTCGGGCGCGGTTTTTGCCCAGAGTTCGCTGGTTGTGGACTCGATTGCGCCTGAACTCAAGGGAAAGATTGACGCGGCCGCCGAAGCAGTGCTGGCGAAGACGGGTGTACCTTCGGCCTCGGTCGCGATTGTGGAGCATGGCGCGATTGTCTATACGCATGCGTATGGCAACGCCAAGCTGGCCCCGCCGGTCCCGGCGACCCCGGCGATGCGGTACTCGATCGGATCGATCTCGAAGCAGTTTACGGCCGCGTCGATTCTGCTTTTGCAGCAGGAGGGCAAGCTGTCGATCAATGATCCGGTGTCGAAGTATCTGCCGGACCTGACGCGAGCGAACGAGGTCACGATCTGGATGCTGCTCTCGCATACGTCGGGCTACCAGGACTACTGGCCGGAGGATTACGTGATGCCTCCGATGCTGAAGGCAACCGAGGCGCAGCACATTCTGGATGTGTGGGGGAAGAAGCCGCTGGACTTCGATCCGGGAACACGGTGGCAGTATTCGAACACGAATTACGTGATCGCCGGGCGCATTGTGGAGATGGTGAGCGGCGAGCCGCTGATGGAGTTTCTGCAGCAACATATTTTTAAGCCGCTGGACATGGAGGCGGTGTGGAACTCGGACGCGCAAAAACTGGGCGATACGGATGCGGAGGGGTACGTCCGCTACGCGCTGGGGCCGCTGCGGCCTGCTCCGAAAGAGGGACGGGGATGGATGTTTGCCGCGGGCGAGCTGGCGATGCCGGCCTATGATCTGGCGCAATGGGACATCAGCGTGATGAACCGGTCGCTGCTCGATCAGAAATCGTATGACGAAATGTTCGATCCGGTGACACTGAAGAGCGGCGAGAATTCGCAC
>JBARHV010000297.1:0-5499 GCA_049799415.1 Silvibacterium sp. | reverse complement strand
TGCATCCTCATCGCTGGTCCACCTTCCGAGTTGCCGACAGTTCGGGAGCTGGCGCTTGGTAATTTCCTACAAGCACGTTTCTCGTTACTAATCCAGCCGAAGGGTAGCAATGAGCGCGGCCAGAGCGGCGGGTTGATTTCGACGGCTGGGATAGTAGAGAAAATATCCGGGGAAAGAGGGGCACCAGTCTTTGAGAACTTGAACCAGGCGCCCTTCTGCAACGAAGCTGATAAGACTCTCTTCCATCCCTGTTCCGATGCCCACTCCGTCCAGCACCGCCTGTAGGACAAGATCAGGATCGTCGAAGGATGCGGGTCCTTGAGGACTGACTGTAAGAGTCTTCCGTCCCTTCTCGAACTCCCACCGGTAGAGACCGTTGCTGAAACGGAATCCGATGCAGGCGTGATCTTTCAGATCCTGCGGATGTCTTGGGATACTGTTTGATTTGAAGTATTCCGGAGATCCAACTACGGCGAGACGCATCTCTCTAGTTACCCGGACGGCGATCATGTCCCGCTGAATGAACTCGCCGAGTTGCACCCCGGCGTCGTACTCTGCTGCCACAAGATCGACGGGATCATTGGAAGAAGTGACCTCCAGCACGATCTCCGGATAAGTGCGTACAAACTTTGCCAGCTTCGGCAGAATCACCGCTTTAGTCGCCGTTCTCGGGATGATGAGCCGTATACGACCGGATGGAGCCTCCTTCTGTTTCCGAGTCTCTGCAACCGCTCGCTCAATGCGCTCCAGGGCGGGTGCGAGTTCCTTCAGAAGCGTTGTGCCAGCCGCGGTCGGAGAGACGCTTCGCGTTGTTCGCGCGAGCAACTGAAGTCCCAACCTTCTCTCGAGTCCGCGAATCGAATGGCTCAGCGCGGATTGTGAAATGCCCAGGCGGGCGGCGGCGCGTGTGAAGCTGCGCTCTTCCGCCACCGTCGCGAAGGCCGAAAGCTCTCCTAGATCGTTCTTCATGATTCATGAATTTTACTCATAACTCTTTGAACGGGATACCCTCTAGACTCATAGACAATATCTTCCTAGACTTGTAATTGTTCGAACAGCGCACGATCGACATAGGAGAAATCATGCAAAAGCGCACACTAGAGAAAAGTGGCCTCGAAGTCTCAGCCCTCGGCCTCGGTTGCATGGGCTTGAGCTTCGGCCTTGGGCCCGCCACAGAAAAATCAGAAGCCATCAAGCTCATCCGAACCGCTGTCGAGCGCGGCGTCACTTTCTTTGATACCGCCGAAGTCTACGGGCCCTACATCAACGAAGAGGTTGTCGGCGAAGCCCTGGCTCCATTCCGCAAAGAAGTCGTCATCGCTACCAAGTTCGGTTTTGAACCCGATCCCAACAATGACGGCAAGTGGACTGCACTCAATAGCCGTCCCGACCATATCAAGCAGGTCGTCGAAGGTTCGCTCAAGCGTCTGCGAACCGACACCATCGACCTCCTTTACCAGCACCGTGTCGACAAGGGCACTCCCATCGAAGAGACCGCCGGGGCTGTCAAAGATCTCATTCAGGCAGGCAAGGTGAAGCACTTCGGCCTCTCCGAAGCCGGCGCAAAAACTATCCGCCGCGCCCACGCCGTGCAGCCTGTCACGGCGCTGCAAAGCGAATACTCGCTCTTCTGGCGCGAGCCCGAAGATTCCGTCATGCCCACGCTCGAAGAACTGGGCATCGGCTTCGTGCCTTTCAGCCCGCTCGGCAAAGGCTTCCTCACCGGCAAAATTGACGCATCCACCAAGTTCGACAGCACGGACTTCCGCGCTATCGTCCCGCGTTTCAGCGAAGAAAATCGCAAAGCTAACCAGGCGCTCGTCGACGTAGTCACCAAGTTTGCAGAGCAGAAGAAAGCCACGCCCGCGCAAATCGCTCTCGCATGGCTGCTTGCCAAGAAACCATGGATCGTTCCGATTCCAGGTACAACCAAGCTATCGCGACTTGAAGAAAATCTTGGCGGTGCAACCGTCGAACTCACCACAGAAGATGTGCGCATGCTGGAAGAAGCCTCTTCCGCAATCAGGCTCACAGGCGAACGTTACCCCGCGACCCATGCGAAGCTAATCGACCGCTAACCCCGACCGACGGAGATCTGCGATGACAAACACCCGCGAGCAAAGCCTTCGTCCCGCGGCTCTCACATGCGACGATGTGAGAGCCGTGTCTCCTGCTCTTGAGCACTACACCAAAGGCGCGCTACTCGACGGCCTCTGGAAGCGTTCTGAGCTTTCCCCGCGCGATCGAAGCATCGTCACCGTCGCGGCTCTCATCGCGCGCATCCAGGTCATCGAGATGCCTTTTCACTTCGCACTGGCACTCGACAATGGAGTGAAGCCAGGTGAACTCTCCGAGATCATTACGCACCTTGCGTTTTACTCCGGATGGCCGAACGCCTTATCCGCCATTGCGGTGGCTAAGGATATCTTCCATCAACGCGGCGTTGGGATCGATCAACTACCGCCTGCGGAAGACAAGCTGCTGGCTCTGAACGAAGAGGCTGAGGCACAACGAGCGACACAGGTAGGGAACAACTTCGGCCATGTCTCTCCGGGCCTTGTGCAGAACACCACGGACCTGCTCTTCCGAGACTTGTGGCTAAGACCTGCGCTTGCACCTCGCGACCGAAGCCTGGTGACGGTGAGCGCGCTCATCGCTTCAGGACAGGTTGCGCAAATTACCTTCCACCTGAATCGCGCGATGGACAATGGCCTGACACAACCACAAGCTTCCGAAGTCGTGACCCACATCGCCTTCTACGCCGGTTGGCCGAATGCGTTCTCTGCCCTTCCGGTCGTCAAGGAGGTTTTCGAGAGACGACAAAGGTAACGATAAGTCGGCTTGCCGGAAGTGACCTCCCAGCTGGTACCATGCTGGCCATGAATAAACTTGCGCCATTCCTCTGGTTCAACGACAACGCCGAAGAAGCCGCCGAGTTCTACCTGAGCGTCTTCCCGCACGCGCGCAGGCTCGACGAGCTGCGTTCCAAAGGCGTCGGTCCGTGGCCGGTTGGTAAAATTGCCACGATCACGATCGAGCTTGAAGGCTAGGAGATGGTCTTTCTCAACGGCGGCCCCGCGCACCAGCTCAACCCCGCCTTCTCGTTCTTCGTCCGTTGCGACTCCCAGGCAGAGATCGACAGCTACTGGGACAAGTTGATCGAAGGCGGCAAACCCATGGCCTGCGGCTGGCTCACAGACCGCTTCGGCCTGTGCTGGCAGATTGTGCCGCGCAATATCGGCGAGCTGATCCGTCATCCCAAAGCCATGGAAGCCATGATGGGGATGATCAAGATGGACCTGCCCGCGCTGGAAGCCGCGGCGCGCGAGAATTGAGAGGCTCATCCAGCTATTCAGTTGGCGGTTTATTTGGATGCTGGCTGATTTGGGAGAGACAGATTCCTCACGCTTAGGGCAGATGACATCGATTGCGTTGAAATTGGTTATCTTCCACGGTTGAGTTTTCGGCGACAATAGGCGGATGGGCCGTATTCGCATTCTTACCGACCAGGTTGCCAACCAGATTGCCGCTGGCGAGGTGGTGGATCGTCCGGCTTCGGTGGTGAAGGAGCTGCTGGAGAACTCGCTGGACGCGGGGGCGACGCGCATTCTGGTTGAGGTTGAGGCGGGCGGGCGGAAGCTGATCCGGATTATGGACAACGGCTCGGGCATGGTGCGCGATGACGCGCTGCTGGCCTTTGAGCGGCACGCTACTTCCAAGATTCGTTCGAGTGACGACCTGCTTTCGATCTCTACTTTGGGATTTCGCGGCGAGGCTTTGCCTTCGATCGCCTCGATTGCTCGGGTGCAGGTGGAGACGCGCGCGGCGCAGGATGAGGGCGGGACGCTACTGGAGATTGCGGGCGGGAAGATTTATCGCGTGGAAGACGCGGGCCTGCCGGTGGGGACGACGATTGCGGTACGCGATCTGTTCTTCAATACTCCGGCGCGGCGGAAGTTTCTGCGGGCGGAGTCGACGGAGCTTTCTCATGTAACCGCGTTGGTTACACATTATGCGCTGGCGCATCCGGACAAGCACTTTGAGCTGCACTCGGCGACCCATGCGCTGCTGCTGGCGCCTCCGGTGGGGAAGGCGGCGGAGCGGATCTTTCAGATTTTCGGCAAGGACACGCTGGACCAGTTGATTTCGCTGGCGGCGGAGCGGCCTTTCGATCGCGCGGGATTGCCGGAGCCTCCGCCATGGAAGCGCGATGAGGAGTATGCGCCGCCGGAGCCAGGGTTTCTGCGGGTGAGCGGGTTTGTTTCCAAGCCGGAATTGCAGAAGCTGAACCGCAACTCAATTTATGTGTTTGTGAACCACAGGCTGATTCGCGACCGGCTGATTCTGCATGCGGTCACGGAGGCATACCGCAATGTGATTCCGCCGACTTCGTTTCCGGTGGTGCTGCTGTTTCTGGAGATGCCGCCGCACGAGGTGGATGTGAATGTGCATCCGGCGAAGACGGAGGTGCGGTTCAGGCAGCAGGCGTTTGTGCATGATTTTGTGCGCGACTGCATTCGCAACACGCTGGTGAAGGCGCGACCTGCGGCGCAGTTTCTCTCCGCGTTGAAGTCGGCGGTGCATGCGTCTGCTTCGCTGATGCCGGAGGCTTCTCCGCTGCCGGGCGAGGATGAGGAGCCGAGCGCGGAAGACTTGCGGAACTCGGACGGTCCGGTGCTGGCGGAGGATGCAGCGCCGTTTGTTCTGACAGAGCCGGCTCCGGTTCCGGAGGATGTGAAGCTGCCGTTTGCGGCGGGCACTGCGGCGGATACGGCGATGCCTGACACGATGAGTTCATTGCCAGAGGGCGGCGAGGGTCGGGAAATGGACGCGGGGGTTACGTTGAATGCGCTGGCGTCGCTGAAGCCGCTGGGGCAGTTGCGGGAGTCGTTCATTCTGGCGGTGAATGATGAGGGATTGTGGATTGTGGACCAGCATGTGGCGCATGAGCGGGTGCTGTTTGAGAAGATTTTGCGGGAGCGCGAGGTGGAGCGGCAGCGGCTGCTGATGCCGTTGCTGGTGGATCTGCTGCCGCAGCAGATGGTGTTGTTTGCCGAGATTGCGGGCGAGCTGGAGCGGAACGGGTTTGAGGTTGAGCCGTTCGGGCCGCACACGATTGCGGTGAAGGCGGCTCCGATGGGGCTGGACGCGGGGCGGCTAGAGCGGATGCTGATGGAGGTGCTGGAGCAGGCGGGCGATCCGGCGCAGTCGGAGAATTTGGGCACGCTGCGGACGCGGATTGCGGCGTCGCTTGCGTGCCACTCGGCGATCAAGGTGAATATGCCGCTGGATGTGAAACGGATGGAGTGGCTGCTGGCGGAGCTCGGGAAGACGGAGCATCCGACGAGCTGTCCGCATGGCAGGCCGATTGCGCTCCGGTATAGCTGGAAGGATATTCAGAAGGCGTTCAATCGCATCTAGGGCTCAGGGCTCAGGGCTCAGGGCTCAGGGCACAGGGCACAGGGCACAGGGCACAGGGCACAGGGCTCAGAAAAGGCG
>JBARHV010000296.1:0-28910 GCA_049799415.1 Silvibacterium sp. | reverse complement strand
GTAAACCGCATATCAAGAGCCTGATTGGGGCCGACCAGGGACTGGACCGCCGATCCGCAGTCAACATTCTGCTTTTCCGTCTGCCGAAAAAGGACGCCAACAGTGAGCATAGACACGATGATTCCAGAGGTGCCGAGGATGAGCAGGAACTTGCGCCCCTTCTTGTCCACTAAGATCACGCCTCCGATCGTCAGGAGAAAATTCACGATCGTGAAAATCACATAGCCCCAGTGGGCGTAGAGGTCGGAGAGGCCGCTCTGCAGCAGAATATTGGTGTTATAGCCGATGACCGAATTGACGCCGGTTGCCGTATTGCAGGCCAGGATCACGCAGGCCAGCAGAAAGGGGTAAACATATTTCCGCTGGAGAAGCGAGTCCCTGATTCTTCCTCCGGACGCAGTCTGCGTCCGGGCGGCGTTCGCAGTCTCCTGCATTTCTTTCAGCTCAAATTCGGCTTCCTCGGGGCTTCGCGAGCGCAGAAGCGCAGCACGAGCCTGTTCCAGCTTGCCGCGCCGAAACAGCCAGCGTGGCGATTCGGCTACGAACAGCGTACCGACCGTAAACAGCAGGCCAGGGGGCAAAGAAACCCAGAAGATTCGGCGCCATGCCTGATCTTTGAAATGAAAGATCGCGGAAGAATTTGCGATGTGTTCAATCGCCTCGACGCGGTAGCTGTAATAGATTCCAATGAAGGCTGCTACCACGATGCCCAGGGTCAGCAGCCATTGGAAGATTCCTGTGCCTTTGCCGCGAACCGACGAGGCCAGGCATTCGGCGAGGTACAGTGGAACCACAATACCAATAAGTCCGCCGCTGATCCCCTGCAGGAGGCGGCCGAAAAAAAGCGGCCCATATCCGTGCGACAGCGCGATGACCGGAATGCTGAGAACAAACATGATACCGCTGACCGTCATCAGCGGCCTGCGGCCCATCCAGTCGGCCAGTAGGCCGGCAAAGAGCGTTGATATTACGCTGCCCAGCAATACCGCTGCGACAATGATCGAAAGCTGGCCCGCACTTAGGCCGGATGTTGCCTCAAGATACGGCAGCGCGCCTCCGATAATGCCTACGTCCACGCCATAGAGCAATCCTCCAAGACCTGCGACGAGCAGGAGGAGGGCGTTTTGCAGTTTGTAGTTCGACGGGGAGGATGGGAAACGTGTATCGCCGGAATTGGTATAGGCCATCTGAGTCTTATCTGCGCTCTTTCAATCGATTGAAGCCGGGAGAATCTGCCTCAATTAAGCATCATAGAGCCTGATGGGCCGAAATACGATATGGAACGTCCTACTGATTTACCAATTCACGGCGGGCAGGATTGTTCAGTTTCGCCTCCGTCGCCCAGAGCCCGGCGCTCGGCGTGCTGATATAGAAAACCTCTTCGCCATCGGGCATGGTGTTCCAGCCTTCCTTCATCTTTTCGGGGTTGTATCGTTTCTGCATCTCGGCTAGATCGGCGTATTCATAGCCAACTTTTTCAATCTCCTCGCGCGTAAGATGGCCCGGGGCATAGGTAATAGTGAACCGGCCTTCACTCGAACCGTGAATCAAATGCGCTACCCCATGCGGAATCGCCTGCATGTCCGCTTCCGTCTTATAGAGGCGCAGGGTGCGTTCCGTCCCTTTGTATCCGTATTTGCGGATCAGCGCATCGACCTCCGGCTGTTCACCAAACCGTTCAACACCAGGAGCAATTACCAACAGTTCACCGCCATCGGCAATCGCCATGCGTGTACGGTATACCGCCTTGTTCGCAACCCAGGTAGCGCGAAATTCATCCGCCTGCATAACCGCGACCACTTTCCCGATAGGCTTTTCAAACACCGTGATATTCTGCGCGCGCGACCGCTTCGCCGCTTCAAGATAGGTTTCCAGATCGTCACCTATATATAGTCCACTCGTGACCAGGTGGTTGTTCGCATCGCGCTGCATAACGATCTGAAAATAGACATCCGGTAGATGGCTCAGCATCGCAGCTTCGGCCTGGTTATAGCAGGCCCGCAGCGGGGTTACCAGGCAGCCCAGATTGTTTTCAATGCCGTAAACCGCTGCCGCGATATGCGACGCGCAGATCGTTTCCTTGCCGCCCAGGCCAATGAAGTAGTTCTTATTGTGATTGGCAAAGCCCAGGACCTCGTGCGGCACCACATGCCCAACATTCACGATCAAGTCCCAGGATTCATCCATAAGTGTCGTATTCAAATCAACCGGGATGGGCCAGTCCGCCACTCCGCCCGTGGTTTCACTCACCATGGAGGCCGGAATGGATCCAATATGCGACACGCCTCGGCGCCAGTCATGCGCCAGAATAATCTCATTCGGAATCGCCCCAAACATCCACTTGTTCTCAGCCTCAGTATGCGGAATGTGCTGTCCCAGCGTCGGGATTACACGCACATGCGCATCCGGCTGACGCCTTATAATCTCCTGGTAAATCCACTCCGTTACCTTGCCGGCTCCGGAGTGCGCTCGCGTGAGATCAGGTGGCAGCAGAAGTACGCGCTTGAGTTTTGGCGCAATCCTTTTTTGCGCTTCATCCACAAGCCGTGAAGCCGCGGCCTTGATCTCTTTCTCCGGAATAGCGTCGGCTTCAATCTTGAACCATGGCATGTTTTATTCCTCCGCGAAAATATACCTGTGTGAATGAGCTGAAATCTTGCCCTTGATTAAGGACAGGCACTTCGGCCAGCGAATCGTCGATGTTGCGCCTGCTTCAGATGCTTACTGATTGACTCCACTGGCCAGAAAGCCACCATCAACAACAAGGGTTTGTCCGGTCACGAACGAAGCAGAATCCGACGACAGGTAGATCGCCGCTCCCACTAGTTCTTCTGTTTTGCCGAAGCGGCCCATCGGCGTCCGCGTCAGGAGTTCCTGACCGCGCGACGTGTTATCGAGCAGATCTGCATTCAAAGCCGTACGGAAAACACCGGGAGCAATGGCGTTGACCGTCACGCCCTTCTTCGACCACTCCACAGCGAGCGAACGCGTAAGCGAGACAACGCCAGCCTTGCTCGCGGCGTATGCGGCCACCTCGCTGAGCGCAACAAAACTGTTCAGGGACGCGATATTGACGATGCGCCCGTAACCACGCTCTAGCATGTGCTTCCCGAAAACCTGGCAGGCACGGAGTGTTCCGGTGAGGTTCGTATCGAGAATGCTTTGCCACTCGTCTTCTGGAAATGTGAGCGTAGGCGCGCGCTTGATCTTTCCGGCACAGTTCACCAGAATATCGACCTTACCAAACGACTCAAGAGATGCGGCCAGCAAAGCTTCGAGCGTAGCGCGATGAGCGAGGTCAGAACAGAGGCGCAGTGTCCGGCGTCCGCGTTTCTCGATTTCGGCAGCCGTCTCCTCCACCTGTTCCTTGCGGCGCGCCGAGGCAATGACGTCGGCTCCTGCATCTGCGAGGCCCAGGCTGAGGGCGCGTCCAATTCCAGAGGTGCCACCGATGACGACTGCTGTTTTTCCTTTAAGGCTAAGCGGGGCGTAGGACATGCTGTTTCCTTTTATCTCAACGCCCAAGAAAGACAGGCGCTATGTGGCGATTGTAGAGGTTTTCTGTAACATTTCTGGCGATGACTGCTTCATTCGCTTCTAGCAAGTCGAGATAGCGGCGGCCCATCTTTGCGGCGATCTTGAAGCCAACATGTAGAAGCTGCCGGAAGCTGGGGTTGTATGCCGGATCAGCCGGATTATGACGCAGCGCGGACGTGAACTGCTCCGATGTCCAGTCCGCCACCCTGCCGGGTGCGGGAAGCTGGCTTGAGTCAATGTCGATGACTGTTGCATAGGGCGCGCACAGTTCAACACTGTGGACGTAGGCTTCAGCATAGATTTCCTTGGCCAGAGCGAGGGCAGGACCTCCGGCTTCTGCAAGACCGATGACCTCTTCGAGCCATGTTGTTCCGGCTGTCTTGAGGTGCACACCAGCGTTCAATTTCTTCATGGACTGGTGAATTGCTGGATAAATAGAGAATTTGTCGCTGCCGGAGTGCACACTTAATTTGAGATCCGCAGGCAGGCCATAGTGTGCGATGGCATGCTGAATAGCAGCAATATCCAGCACCATTTCGCGGGCAAATCGAGTTGCATCGCCAACGTAATCGACTCCTTTGTTGAATCGACCACTGAATTTTGGGGCAATAGTCTGGATAGGAATGCCTTCGTCAGCGACAGCGGCTAAGATGATGAGCAGTTCCGCCGGCGTCTGCGCTGCGTCTGTCTCGTCCATTGAAATTTCCGCGATGAAGTTTCCCCTGCCCTTTGCGGATTCAATCTTCCGGTAGACTTTGCCTGCTTCCTGCACTGCAAAGAGAAATTTTGCCGCAGTTCTCGAAAGCTGATCTGGCGTAATTACGATGGCTTCATCGGTTCCTTTGAGCTGGATGCTACCGATAAGTTCGCCGTGCCTTTTTTCGAAGGCGCTGATGGCAGAAAATTCCGCGGATTTCCCGATGAAGTCGGCAACATCGATGGTGTAAAAGTCACAGGCTTCAAGAAAGCGATCTACCGTGTTGAGATTGATGTGGTCGGCATCGCAAAAATACGGCTTCATCCAGTGAAACGTTTGCACTGCCGCATCGGCGGCCACGCGCACAGATGTTGGCTCGGAGCCGATGATCATGTGTTCGCGATTGGATTTGTTCCAGACCGGAGTAACCTCAACGCCCTGCCGGGACGCAAGAATACAGGCATCGAGTTGCGCCTTGGCCTGATGTGCAAAGCGGTCGCCGACTCCGAGAGAGAATTTGCCGAGCGTCTTCATAGTTCCTTTGTAGCGATAAAGCGTTGCTGGCTCATATAAAGAAGCCTGTTGTGCCAGATGCGATTTTGGAAGCCATCCTTCATATAGCGATCTCAACCTTCTGTAGTTTAGGAGCGAGAAGAATAACGAGGACAAGTGCGAGCAGGTAGACGGTGGAGGCAAGCACGAAGAGGCTGCTGTAGCTGTGCGTGCGCTGCAAGACATGTCCCGCGTAGAAAGCGATCAGAAAGCCCCCCACTGAGCCTGCCATGCTGCCGATGCCAGTAACTGAGCCTACCGCGCTGCGCGGAAACATATCCGATACCGTTGTGAACAGATTTGCAGACCAACCCTGATGTGCTCCCGCTGCAACACCCAGCAGTCCGATCGCCGCCCACTCCGAGTTCAGGTGGCCAATCATAAACACCGGCACAACCAGGCAGGCGCAGAACAGCATGGCTGCAAGCCGTGCTCCCGTCGGCGAAAGGCCCAGCTTGCGGAAAGGGGAAGGCAGCCAGCCTCCGCCGATACTGCCTACCGCCGACATGTTGTAGATGACGATGATCGGCAAACCCAGATGCGACAGGTCGAGATGAAACCGCGCGCTGAAATACGACGGCAGCCAGAAGAGGTAGAACCACCAAATGGGGTCAGTAAGAAACTTGGCAACCGAGAAAGCCCAGGTCTGGCGATAGCCGAGCAGCTTGATCCAGGGCGTGCTGGGACTCATCTGCGCCGCTGCTTCCTTATATATATGGCGCAGCTCAGTGCCTGTCAGCGTGGGGTGGTCGCTGGGCTTGCGGTAATTCTTCCACCACCACAAAATCCACAACATGCTGAAAATGCCAGTGGTTAGAAAAGCGGCGCGCCATCCAAAACGAATCGTCACCCAGGGCACGATGAGCGGGGCAAGAACGGCTCCCACATTTGCGCCAGAGTTGAAGATGCCCGTGGCCAGAGAACGCTCACTCTGCGGAAACCACTCAGCGATCGTCTTGATAGCGGCGGGAAAGTTGCCCGACTCACCAATACCCAGAAAAAATCGGGCGATGCCGAATTCGAACGCGGTGTCGGCCAGCGCGTGGCCCATGGCAGAAAGGCTCCATATGCCCATGATGACGATGTAGCCGATGCGCGTGCCGATCTTGTCCACTAATCGCCCGGCCACCAGCAGGCCGATGGCGTATGCCGCCTGAAAAGCGTCAACGATGTAGCCGTAGTTGATCTCAGTAAGGCCGATGGCCTGATGCAACGTGGGCTTCAGCAGCGCAATCACCTGCCGGTCCATGTAGTTGATCGAGGTTGCAAAAAACAGCATCGCGCAAATCGTCCACCGCACATGGCCTAGACGAACCCCGCCAATACCGCCTTCTTCTTCCTCCGCTTCACCCGTCTTCAAACTCATGCCTCGTTCTAATTCAGAATTTCGCCGCGATTTACAGCTTGTAGGCCTTCCGGACTAAGTTATATGCAAGGTCGCGTGCTATCTCAAAGGCTTCGTCCTCATCGAGGCGGTGCTCGGCTACCAGCTTTGCCAAATATGCGCAGTCCATGCGGCGCGCTACATCGTGACGCGCTGGAATCGAGAGAAAAGCGCGCGTGTCATCGTTGAATCCCACCGTGTTGTAAAATCCGGCAGTTTCCGTTGTCGTTTCGCGAAAACGCAGCATTCCCTCCGGGCTATCGTAGAACCACCAGGGCGGTCCCAGACGCAGGCAGGGATAGTGCCCGGCAAGCGGCGCTAGCTCCCGGCTGTAGCTCGACTCGTCGAGTGTGAAAAGAATTAAAGTTAGATTCGACTCATTGCCATAGCGGTCGAGCAACGGACGCAGCGCGAATACGTAATCCGTAGAGGTCGGAATATCCGCTCCGGTATCGCGGCCATAACGCTCGTAGACCTGGCGATTGTGATTGCGGAAACTGCCCGGGTGAATCTGCATTACGAGGCCATCGTTCACGCTCATGCCGGCCATCTCGGTCAGCATCTGTGCTCGGAACAGCTCATGTTTCTCCACGCTGGCATCGCCCTTCAGAATTTCTGCGTAGAGGCTTGCGGCCTCTTCTCGCGACAGATTCGCGGTTCGAGCGGTAGGGTGCCCATGGTCTGTGGCTGTGCAGCCAAGTTGTTTGAAATACTCCCGCCTTTTTTCAAGCGCGTGCAGATAACCGGCCCAGCTGTCGGTATCTTCGTCAGTCAACTCGCCAAGCTTTGTAATGTTCTCGCAAAAGCCTGCAAAATCCGGGTCAACGACTGCATCGGGACGGAACGTCGGTAGTATGCGCGCCTTCCATCCGGAATTGCGAATGGCCTGGTGGTCGTCGAGAGAGTCGAGGGGCGAGTCCGTCGTCGCCAGCGCTTCCAGATGAAATCGCTCATAGAGTGCTCGAGGCAAAAAATCCGGCGTTAGGAGTTTCTCTGCAATCGTATCGTAATAGTGATCTGCATTTTTCCCAGACAGGCGCTCGTTGAGACCAAAAAGTTCTTGAAATGCATAGTCGAGCCAGATGCGCGTAGGGGTTCCGCGGAAGAGGTAGTAATGTTCGGCGAAGATGCGCCATACCTTGCGCGGGTTTTTGAGTTCCGGCGCTCCGATTTCAAGATCGTCCAGCGAAACACCCTGACTGTAAAGCATCCGATACACATAGTGATCAGGCTGCACGAAGAGTTTCGCCGGATCGGGAAAGGGAAGATTGCGTGCGAACCAGCCTGCCTGTGTGTGACCATGCGGGCTGACGAGCGGCAGGTCCCTCACGGCGACATAGAGCCGTTTTGCAATTGTCCGCGTCGCGATATCCGCAGGAAACAGCCGCTCATCATGGAGTAGTTTCAATACTCCCCCATCCTCACTCCGGTTGGACCATATAGAGGAATGCGTTGATTTTTCGGTGTAGAGGTCCGACCACAAGAATACATTGCTTCTCTATAAAAATTCCAATGCGCCTTAGAAGGCGAAATTTTATAAGATTCTCCGGAAAGAGCGCGACGATGCAAGTGACCAAACACGTCCCTGCCATAGTCAGAGTTCGCATATTGAAAGCGCAGCATCGCCCGCCACTTATCCTCTAGTCCCCGACCTATTTTGAAACGCATGCGCCTGTTACTATACTCACTCTGTATCTACTCTTATTCCACGTGACTCAAGAATGAAAAGCATTTTCCTGTTCTGTTGCATGTTGACGGCTTGCCCATCTCTCATCCTTGCTCAATCGCAAGTTGCCGCATCTTCGACCCTAAGGCGTTCGACCCAGCTCATCGTGGTGACAACATCCGGCTGGAATGCTATCGATGGGCGTCTTCAGCGATATCAACGCTCGGGCCCTGGCGATTCGTGGAATGCAGTCGAAAACCCCGTCACTGTAGTCGTCGGGAAAAGGGGAATGGGATGGGGCATTGGTGTGGCGCCAGTGATTGCCGCTCGTAGCGCCCATGATCCGGTCAAGCAGGAGGGCGATCGCAAGGCGCCTGCCGGAATCTTTCGTTTCGGCACTGTCTTCGGCTACGCGCTGCGCGAGCCGGATCAATGGAAGATGCCCTACCTGGCCCTCACGCCTTCGATTGATTGTGTGGATGATTCGCATTCACGCTTCTATAACCAGGTAGTGGATCGCTCCACCGTATCCCCCGACTGGAACAGTGCAGAGCACATGCGCGATGCTGGCGAAGCATATCGTTGGGGCGTGGTCATTGACCACAATACTAACCATCCACGCCCTGAAGGCGGCTCGTGCGTCTTCATGCACATCTGGGATGGCCCGGGAGTCGGCACTGTGGGCTGTACAGCCATGCCGGAGCCACAGATCAAACAAATCCTCGGCTGGCTCGACCCATCCGCGCGTCCGCTCCTGGTACAGATGCCCATACGGCAATACCGGCAGATAGAGAAGCCCCTGCACCTGCCGCCACCACCGTCAGACTCTCAATCTTAATCAGCGGCTTTTCTTAAAACTCTATTCTGGCCGCAAACTGTGCCAGGCGGTAATTGGTCAGCAGTGCTGTCGCTTGGCCGAAAGTCTGAGGGTCATCCAGCGTAGCGCTGATCGACTGCGGATCGAAACGCACACTGTTCGTAATGTTAAACATGTCCCAGCGCAGAACAAGTTTTGCTCGTCCGCCGATGCCAAACGTCTTGTTGATACCTTCATCCCAGTCGAAAAACCCGTCGCCTCGCAGCGGATTGCGAGTGCCCGATTGCCCGGGCAGAGCGTGATCAAAGCTCGCGAAGACGGCTGCCGGATCGGCAAACCTCTGCGTCAGGGATCCTCGCGCTCCTGCATGTGACGGGATCTTCGAGGTCAGCTCGGCATAGCCCTGAATATCCCAATTCGTCGGATAGTACGCGCCGTTGTTCATCAGGAAAGGGAAGCCGCTCGTCCATCGAACGATGCCTGTCGTCTCCCATCCGCCGATGAGTTCGTCAGTAAGCCGATTCGCATTCGATAAAAGCCTCTTGCCACGCCCAACCGGCGGATCCCACACAAAATTTGCATTGATCTGATGCCGCACATCATAGTCCGACGGGCCATATAGCTGATTCGGCTCCCAGCTATTCATGATCTGTGCATAGTTCGTTCCCGCCGAAGTCCCTAAGCGCTCTGCCTGCGAGGTAATGTCCAGCGACTTCGAGAAGGTGTAATTGAAGTCCGCCTGCAGGCCGCCGCCAAAGTGCTGCCGATACACAGCTTCTAGCGCGTTGAAGTTGGCAAAGCCGATGGAACGCCAAGCATACAAAGCCGAATATTGATCATGATAGTAGCGGAACGCCGGATAGTTCACTCCTGCGCCGATATTGCTGTTCGGCAGTGATCCTGGCGTGTCCAATTGATACAGAGCATAGGTCTCGTTATACAGATTGCTCAGGAATAGGGCATAGACATTCTGCGTCGCCGTCAAAGGCCCATATCCCAGCCCAATATCCTGGCCGTCCAGACCTCCGAATACCTGCTCCCAGTATGGATCGTTCGTCACCGCCGATACCGGGACATTGGCTCTCGCCATCTTCGCCAGCTGCGACGCAGGACCGAAGTACGCCGTTCCAGCTGCTTGCAGATTAATGGGCATCGCTGTATCTTCCTGCGCCAGTTGCCGATGCGATAAACGGCCAACATACGAAATTTCCAGCGATGATCCGTTGCGCAGCTCGCGCGCTATTGAGAAATCTAGCAGGTGTGAGTAAGGCGTCTTGATCGCCGAATCCAAACCCCAACTTATGGCGAAGCTTCCGTTTCCGCTGGCCGCTGGTATCGCTGGAAAGCCGCCTGCAGGAGCCGTCGGCAATAGTGACTGAGGAACCCCGCTGATGGTTGTGAACCGCGGCGCATCTTCGATTGGCACTGAACCGGGAGCATTCGAGAGATGCGACGACAGCCCATAGGATCCGGTCGTATCGAAAGTATTCACCGTCGCCGCGCCGAAGTGATCAAACACCAACGAGTATCCGGCACGAATGCTGCTCTTCTGGTCGCCGAACAATTTCTTCCAGAACCCGTCCGAGGGTGTCGGCGAATAGGCGAGCGCAAGCCGCGGTCCAATATCGTTCTTATCAGGAGTCCAAAAGTCCGGAGCGTGGTTATAACGGCCATTAAGGTTGAAGGCCAATTCGCCGACATTGTTCGCCGCGCCGCCCGCTGCAGCCTGCGCCGCGCTTCCATTGATGTACTGCGTTAGCGAATATGGCTTGCAAATGCCGCCCGAAAACTGGCACGTCCCCACCTGCGTGCCGCTTGTCTCTGCTGGAGCCTGCAAATACGAATACCGCAAACCATAGGTCAGCGTCAGATTGCTCAGAGCCTTCCATGTATCCTGCGCGTAAAACTCGTATTCGTTCCAGCGATAGTCTCGTTTCAGCGGCGCACCTATAGCCAGCGTGCTGCCCGACTTATCGTAGTTGTAGACCGCGTCTCCCTCGGTAATCGTGCCCACCAGATTCATCAGCGCGTCGTTGTACTCGTTGCCATAATTCGCAAAATCCACCGCGGGATATCCATATACCTCCGGGTCGAAAGGACCATTGCTATTGGCAATGGTGGAGCTGCGTGTCAGCCACCCCTGATTCATCTGGCCATCTGGAAACGACTGTGCGTTGCTCACTCGCTGATCGTCCACAAACCGGATATTGGTCCCGAACGCGAAGTTGTGGTTGTTTTTCGTCCACGAAACGTCGTCCACCAGGTTCTGTACTGGAATAATGACTGCAGTCGAGCGTTGCGTCGAAACCGGTTGATAGACCTCGGAGAAGTAGATAATCGGTGCATTCGATGCGCCGGCGTCGTCCACCCCCTGCCGCGTCAACCCGTAGCGCAGATCGTTCACCAGATTGCTGGTAATTAAATATGTGTACCCGGCTGCAAAGCCCTTGCTATCGGTCAGCGTCGTCGACTGTGGTGGCTGCCCCGGAAACGCGGGCGGCGTCGGCTCACGATCATTCTGCAGGTTCCCGCGCCAGAACAACGTGTGCTTGCCATTTGAGGCCGCACTCCAATCGATACGTCCGATGTAAGTGTCGTACTTGCGCGCAATCGTATATGGGAACCGGTAGCCGATACTGTTCAGGCCATCGCCCTGTGTCGGGTCATTCCCCTGTGGATACGCGTTGAGCACCTGTAGCAACGCGGTACTGTTGCCGATCCCCTGTGGATCCATATGCTGAATATCTGCCGGTGTCAGCGTGTAGGTGGTGTCGTTGCCGCCTGCATTCAGATACTCGTAGTTCAGATATCCCGCGCGATAGCTGGCCGTCGGTACTGTACCTGCATTCACGCTCGTGCCCTGCGAGTCTCGCCGCCCTTCATAGTTCAGGAAGTAGAACAATCGGTCTTTGATCGCCGGGCCGCCCACCGCTGCGCCGTAAATATTTCGCACCAGGCTCTCAGGACGATTTGGCAATCCTGCCGCCAGCTCTTGCTGTTTGTTGAAGAAGTCGTTCGCTTCCAGGAAATTAGTGCGGTTATATTCGTATACGGCTCCATGCAGCATGTTTGAACCGCTGCGCGTCACCAAAGCCACCTGCGCGCCTGAGGACCTGCCTTCTTGGGCGTTGGGATTGCTCGTCGTCACGCGAAATTCGGCCACTGAATCCTGCGTGGTCCGCAGCACACTCGTGAAGGCGTAACCATTGTTGATGTCGTTTACGTCGACTCCATCCAACGTTATATTCGACTGGTCGGAACGACCTCCATTGACCGATCCCGCGCGCGAATCGTCGGAGTTGTTTCCAACGCCCTGAGTGCCATTCACGTCGTCGGAGCGGCCAAGGAAGGTCACGCCCGGCTGCAGACTCAGTAGATCCGGAACATTGCGCTGATCGAGCGGCAGTGATTCCACTTGCTTGCCATCAAACGCATTGCCAAGCGTCGCATCCGTCGTGTTCAGCACTGGCTGCACATTCGAGGTGACCGTCACTTCCTGAGTGACAGAACCCACCGTCAGAACCACATTTACCGTCGCCGGTTGACTCACCAGCAGGTCCATGTTGGCCTTTTCAACTGGAGCAAATCCAGTAGCATTCACAGTGAGCGTATAGCGTCCTGGAGCAAGCTGCGAGAACTGGTATCCGCCACTGTTGTCTGTTGTATTCGTGCGCGTTGCGCCCGTCGTTGTCAGTGTCAGCTTCACAGAGGCGCCCGGAACGATCGCGCCACTGGTATCGGTTACACGTCCGCCGAGCGAAGTGGTCGCCTGGGCTCGCAAGCAACGGCTGCTGGAAAGCAAGAAGACTCCGCAAAGGACGAAAATAGGGACCGCTCTGAAACGAATCATGGCCGACTCCGAAAATGCAGAATAACTGCAGAATCTATTTCGTCACTGACAGTAGGGTCGATCTAGTCGATCTATTTGTTCAGGAATGCACGTTTTATTTGCTCACACCGGCAATGGCATTTCGCGATCGATAGTGCAGTGCATTTGCTATAAAACTATTCCGCGAATTCTACCATATCGTTATGGATCTGCCGCGCCACTGGAAAAAGCATCCAAAGTGGAACCTGGGCCGTATAAAACAATCCAGGATTCGTCAGGTACAGGCTCATCATATGCATGGCTGAGGATAGGTATTACAGCAAGTCGTCCCCTGAGTTTTTACCGCTAAGCATGCTGAAACCGGCGCAGACCTCGAAAAAGCCGCGCTGCGGAAGCTTAGTTGACACGAACCCACCATCGCTATACAGTCGTGCTGTTCCTCTGCCCAAGACAAATTATTGGCTTAGTTTTTCTTCTCGCCTCCTACCCGTTAAGGTCCCTCCCCCGCGTGGCGCAGAAGCCGTATTTTTGAAATTTGCTTCAACAGGCCTGTCGCTCCAGCGCCAGGCGAGGAATCCCCAAGGAGGTGCTTTCCATGGGAAAGCTACGTAATCTGCGCTTCGGCTCAACGCTTGCATGTATGGTCTTTGCCACCTTGGCGATGAATGCCCAGACTTCGATTCAGGTCTTTGCTCCCGTCAACGTGCGGCTTTCAGCAGACAGCACGGGATTCGGCACGAGCGCTGCGGTGTTCAACAGCTCAACCTTGAACCTGAGCTGCCCGGCGGGCGCTCCGATCACCGCCGTACTCTCCTCTTCGGCGAACAGCGCGGGGAATGTTCTGGTGGACAACGATATTCAGCTCACTGTGACCTCCAGCAGCGGGACTACCGGTCCGGTCAATGTCTGCCGTGGTGGATACTCCGAAACGACACCCGATGGTACTCAGCAGGATTGCTTCACCTCGGGCTACCAGACGCCTGCCGCTGCGGGGCAGCTTACGGGGGATGACCCCGATGGATATGTTGCCACCGGCGGCGTGGCGCCGATCGACATCAGCAGCAGCCTGCAGCCCGGGGCGCTGCAGCTCAAGATCGATCTGGTGGACACGGGCGGTTATCTGGCCAATTCCAGCATCTATCTGAATACGAGCTGCTCTCTGAGTGGCGTTACCGGCCCGGCCACGCTCACGGGCAATCCTATTCCGGAAAGCAATCCGACTTCCCAGGAGCTGACGCAGAATTTCTCGTTCAACACGACAACCGGTAAGCAGATCCAGTTCGTCTACGACCTTTCGCAGGCGCAGACGGCGCCGGCGGGAACACTGACGATTACTGACGGCACCATTCCGGGCGCAAGCGATACGCCCCTCGATCCGTCAGTATTCATACCGGTGTGGGTTCCAGGGACATCCTTCTCCACTTCCAGTTGTCTCGTTCACACGGGAGAGCTCCTGCCAAGTGGCTCGCCCGCCTGCAAGCTGTTTACGCTGGAGTGCACGGTGGGGACGGGGTCGACCGCGAGCGGCGCACAATGCCCCGTTTCTTCGCTGCCCAATGAGGTCTTTCAGGATGTTTTTGACGGCCCCCCATTCACACTGCCAGACATCGTCAACGTCAATGGCCCCACATTTCATGAGGGAATTGGCTTCCTGATGGCCAGCGAGGGGTGGACGGGCGGCCAGTGCAGCTTCGATCCGTTGTCGGGTCTGCAGAATTTGCTCTGCCCGCAGAACCTGCTTGCAAACTTCAGCGGCCCCGGACTATATACCGCGACCGGCAAAACCACACATCCCAACTCAACCTTTATCCCGGTGGTCCAAGTGCCTGAGGATCTGACCACAGTGACGGTGGCGAGCGAGCTGACGGGCGAGCAGCCGGGTGCCTGGATCAATTCATCCAGCGCAAGTGTGACGCTCTCCAGCCAGCCGCCGACCTTCGCCGGCGTTCAACCCCCGCCGCCCGGTGCAGCCAACTTCTTGCCTGCGCCGATTCAAAGCATCACATACGGCATCTCGGCGCCGGGCAGTGTTCCCGTGCCCTCCGCGCCTGCTTCCACTGACACTACTGTCAGCAACGAAATTCCCTGCCCTGTTGCAAGCGCCCCGACTGATCCGCCGGCGACTGTTTTCACGACAGGCGCACAAACCATCAACGACCTCGCCGACGGCAATTACCTGCTGCACTACTTCGCACAGGATTGTGCCGGAACTGAGGAACTCCAATTCACGCAGGACTCCACCGGCAGTTGGTCCACTTCCTACTACACGGTTCCCATCAATGTGGACACCATCGCACCGGTCGTCGCATCGGGACCTGTGCTTTCTCCGGCGCCCGGCGGTTCGAGTTCTTACCCAATCGGGTATCCGGTGACAGCCACCTACAGCTGCACCGACGAGCGCTCTGGCGTTGTCCGCTGCGGCAGTTCGACATTTTCTTACACCCCTCCGCTTCTGAACACAGGAAGCCTCAGCAGCTCTGTGGATACATCCACACAGGGTAGCAAGAGTTACACCGTCACGGCTGTCGATGCCGCGGGGAATCAATCTTCTGCATCCGTTCCTTATGTGGTCGCAGCATATGACGCGTCAATTCGGATCACACTCAGCGCGACAACCGTCACTTATCCTCTGGGAACGAATGTCGTTATAAGTGTTGTTGCTCAAGGTGGGCACACTGCAACCGGGTCCGTGCAGCTCTACGACGGCACTACGCTCCTGCAGGCATCAAAACTGCAGGGAAATGGCGCGGCATATCTCTACATCCAGGGACTATCGGCTGGCATCCACTCCTTGACGGTCGTGTACTCGGGAGACACATTCAACCCTGCTGGCAGTTCTGCTCCGGTCACGCTCAACGTTAAACCAGTTCCGGTTCGCCTTACGACCTCTTGCTGGAACGCTAATTTTCCGTACGGCGAAAATTACCAATGCGGAATCTATACCAGCTCGGCCGCAGGAGCGCCGTTGGGCGTGGTTACTTACCAGTACGACGGAGGCTCCACCTTAAGCCTGCCTCTGCAGAATGGAAATGCGCAGTTCACGATAACGCAGCCCCAGACCGGCATACACATGGTGCAGATTGGATATGCCGCGCAGACAAATTATGCGGCTGCGTTTTCCACGACTGTGAGCTTCACAGTCGTCCGCGCTCCTGTAGTCGTGCAATTGATTCCGTCCAGTTCGTACGTGACTGGTGGAAATTTAACTCTAAATGTCACAATTCAATCATGGAGCGCTGGACCGCCGAATCAGCTTGGGACGGTAACTTTCTACAATGGCAGTACAGCTCTGGCTACAGTACCGGTAAGTGCTGGAGGAACGGCCTCGACCACGTTGCCCGCTTCTTCATTGGCAAATGGCAAACATACATTGAGTGCGAGTTACAGTGGAAGCACAAACTATTCAGCGGGAAGCGCGTCCGCGACAATTACCGTCGCGGTGAACTAGTTCTAAAGCGGGCATTCCTCTTGCACAGGTGAGCCGGGGCTACGAATCACGACACCATCGCGCCTGATGCCAGAAACGGAACCTTCAGCGACGTCGTGGATTCCTGACCAGCCGCCAGTCGCGTGAGCGTGAGTACGGTGATGTCATCTTCCTGGCCAAAGGCGACCGCGGCTTCGCTGGCCTCGTGCGCGGATGGCCGGCTTGCAAGCAATTTTTGCAACCGGTCAAAGCCGTAGAGTTCGCCCGTTATACTGCGCGCCTCCACCAGTCCGTCAGTGTAGAGGCTGAACTGGTCGCCCGGATGGAGCAATATATCAATTTCGCTATAGGGCGCTGAGGGTAGCAACCCCAGCGGCAAACTGCCTTCGATCTCGAGCTCTCGCTGATTCAGAAACGGCGGAAGGTGGCCCGCGTTCGCAAGTATGACATTGCCATTTGGCTGAAGCCGCAATATGACAGCCGTGACAAAGCCTCCCTGGAGCCGCCCACACAAACATCGGTTCAACCGTTCGAGGATTTGCAGTGGGCTGAAATTCGCGTCTGACATGGAGCGCAAAACGCCGACGATAAGGGACACATTCATCGCTGCCTTCAACCCCTTGCCGCTCACGTCCCCCAGCGCTACGATTGTTGACCCATCTTTTTCGCTGATGATCTGAAAGAAATCTCCGCCAACTTCCAGTGCAGGCTGATATGCACTGGTGACCGCAAACCCCTTCAGTGATGGCAATGTATCGGGGATTAGCACTCGTTGTATTTCGCGCGCGCTCTGCATCTCTTGCTCCAGCGCACTCTGACGCGCCTGCTGTTCCGTGCTGTACCGGTAGACCGCGTAAAGAATCGAAACGAAGAGCACGATTGCAGCCACATTGGCCACTCCAAAGCTTACTTTATGAATCCTGAAAAGGGGCTCATTGATCGTGTTGAAAAGAGTCCAATGTGTGAATCTCTGCCCAGCGGCGCTGGCATCGGCAACAGTATCGATCATCTGAGAAATGAGAGCGCTCAACGCAACCCACCAGCGCGAAGGCTCAAGCCGTTGTCGAAGGCCAATCACAACGATGACAAATGGCAGCACCTCAACCACCAGGATGGTGGTTGTTAGAACCGCGTCCGCCTGCTGCATCCAGAAACCGGCGCTTCCCCAGAAAAAGGCCAGAAGTCCGTCCAGGGTACCAGCAGCGAGCGTGCAGATCGCCAGCCCCTCCGTCCAGCGGACCAAGGTGCGATTGTCATTGAGCCTCAGCAGCCAAAGCAGCAGAAACCAAAGTGAAATATGGTTCAGCGCATAGATCGGCTGATTCAACCCTCGTCCCAGCCCATACGAGATCGGGATGAGAAACAATCCCTGGAGGAGAGCAAGAGCCACTGGCGTCGCAGTGAAGACAGCGAGCCAGAGAAACAATTTTACTTTGCGGTCTCGACTCCACAGCAGGAGACTGAACAACGTGACAAATCCATACAGCACCACCAGTGTGTAGTCGTAGAGCACTCGTTGGTCCGAGTCTGCGTTGATCGCCGCCAACTGTGCCGCAATGGTATCGGCGTCGCCGAGAAGCGGCGTCCCATTGACGCCCCCCAGGGTGTCTGAATCAACGAATAGGAGCGGGGACTTCCAGACTCGAATGGCGATGGTGCCGGAACCAAGGGATGGCAATGCAAACGTGCGGAATAACGAAGAATAATACCAGTGCGGCCCCGGAGGCAGTTTCCCGTAACTCCCTATCAACTGGCCATTCCAATAAACTTCATAGGCATCATCGACCGGCGGGACCAGAAGAGCGTACGTCGAGTTGGTGGCTGCGGCCGTCTCAATTCGCAGATGTCGGCGGTACCAGGCAAAGCCCGTGTAGCCAGGATGGCTTTGGCTGCCCCAGGAGCTCGAAGTATCGATCGTTTGCCAGACGGAGTCATCGAAAGACGGCGACGCCCAGCCTGGATCGTCGCCCAGGTGGAACTGCCAGGGACCATCAAGCTTCACTGATCCTTGACCTAATCCTTGAATGGTAAGAGCGGAAGGCGGCTTTAGAGTTTGCTGTTGAGCGAAGACAGACGCGGCCAGGAAAAACACAAGGCTCGCTTTCTTCGCCCGGAGCAGCATTGGTTGAGCATACCACTCTGGCTCGGAACCAGAAGATTGCAACTTGATTCTTTACAAACGACGTCATCGATAATTTTTGAATGCCTGCTCGAACATGGCGTTGGTTAATTACGCATCACAATACAACACGCTTAGGCGAAGACGGGAGCAGAATTATGAACCTCGAACAATTCCGAGCTTCGCTTTCCAAAGAGGCTCCTCGGAAGGGGCTATCGGCGCCGCTTATGGCACTGTGGTGGGATGCAAAAGGAGACTGGGCCCGCGCCCACGCACTGGTTGATGAAATGGAGACAATAAATGGAATGGCCGTTCACGCCTATCTGCATCGGAAGGAGGGTTCGGTTTCCAACTCTGATTACTGGTATCAACGTTCAGGACGCATGTTCTACCGTACCGCGCTCGACGATGAGTGGGCAGCATTGGCAGAAGCCATATTAGCCGAAGATCAGAAGAGGTAAACCGTACAACGATGGTTCGACGGATGACTTGAAATGTCAGATTCAGACATCATTCCGCAGGGTCGTAGTTCAGATTTTGGCTGAGCCATCGCTCCACCTCAGCCACGCTCATTCCCTTGCGTTCGTGATAGCTGGTGACCTGGTCGCGGTCGATCTTACCGAGGCTGAAATAGCGTGATTCCGGGTGGGCGAAGTAGAGTCCACTCACGCTCGATCCCGGCCACATCGCAAACGACTCGGTAATCAGCATCCCGGTGTTTGCCTGTACATCAAGCAAGCTCCAAAGTGTGCCCTTCTCCGTATGGTCCGGACACGCCGGGTAACCCGCGGCCGGCCTGATGCCTCGATATTTCTCCTGG
Source organism: Silvibacterium sp. (assembly GCA_049799415.1). Lineage (GTDB taxonomy): Bacteria > Acidobacteriota > Terriglobia > Terriglobales > Acidobacteriaceae > Silvibacterium. The sequence goes on along the minus strand of JBARHV010000296.1, from coordinate 10,062 downwards.
ATGAGATCCGCATTGGTCAGGCCTTCTGCGCAACCATAACCCCATTCGTCCCGCACCCGCTTGTGCAGGCATTCGGCAAAAGCTTCCGCCAGGCGATCGGCAACGGCCTCTGCCATAATCGCGTTGTAGTCATCGTTCTGGGTCCGGAAACTATCGCACAATTCCTTCAAACCGATCCCGCTTGTCACAGCAAAAGCGCCGATATAGTCAGGCAAGCCGGTCTCTTTTGGCGCGATGAAGTCTGCGAGCGACCGGCACGGCTCACTGCCTTCCCTGTTTGCCTGTTGGCGGAGGAAATGAAATCGCGTGAGCACTTTTTGGCGTGTGTCGTCCGTGTAGAGCTCGACATCGTCGCCCACGGCATTGGCAGGAAAGAAGCCATACACGCCACGCGCCGTGATCGGTTTCTTCTCAATGATGGCATCCAGAAGAGCATTGGCCTCAGCAAAGATCTGGCGCGCCTGCTCACCCTGTTCCGGGTGCTCGAAAATGCGCGGGTAAACACCTTTCAACCCCCATGCGTGGAAGATTGGCGTCCAGTCGATGAAGTTGCGAAGCGTAGCCAGTGGGAAGTTGTCCAGCACGTGGACGCCGGTAAACGCGGGCACGGGCAGATCCTCGGCGCGCCACTCGATCGGAGTGCGCCGTGCGCGAGCCGTCTCAAGGGAAACGACCGACTGACGCGGCGCGGAGTGGGCTTTGCGGAGCGCCTCGTATTCGGCGCGATGCTGTTCAACGAACGCCGGTTTGCCTTCGTCGCTCAGCAGGCTGGTCGTTACGGGCACCGCTCGGCTGGCATCGAGCACGTGAACTACCGGCTCGCTGTAGTGCGGCGCAATCTTGACGGCTGTATGTCTCCGGCTGGTAGTTGCCCCGCCGATAAGCAGCGGTAACTTGAAGCCCTGACGCTCCATCTCGCGGGCCACATGCACCATCTCGTCAAGAGACGGTGTGATCAGGCCGCTCAGGCCGATCAGGTCTGCCTTCTCCGCTTTGGCGCGTTCGAGGATCTTTTCACAGGGGACCATTACCCCCATGTCAACGACCTCGTAGTTATTGCAGGCAAGGACGACGCCGACAATATTTTTGCCAATGTCGTGAACATCGCCTTTGACAGTCGCTAGCACAATTTTCCCCTGCGCTTTAACTACCTGGCCGGACGCGGCCAGCGCAGCTTTCTCGGCCTCCATGAACGGCGTCAGGTGCGCTACGGCTTTCTTCATCACCCGGGCAGACTTTACCACCTGGGGCAGGAACATCTTTCCGGCTCCGAACAAATCCCCAACCACACCCATGCCATCCATTAACGGCCCTTCGATCACCAATAGCGGGCGGCCCAACTTGAGGCGGGCTTCCTCCGCATCGATTTCGATGTACGCGTCGATCCCCTTCACAAGCGCGTGAGAAAGGCGCTCCTCGACGGTGCCATTGCGCCATTCTTCCGCCTTCTTTTCACTTACTGCCGTGCCGGCGCCCTTCAGCGTTTCGCCGTGCTCCACCAATCGCTCTGTTGCGTCCGGACGGCGGTTGAGCAGCACATCCTCGACCAGCACCTTCAGCTCAGGCTCAATCTCCTCGTACACCTCGAGCATTCCGGCATTGACGATGCCCATATCCATGCCCGCCGCTATGGCGTGATACAGAAACGCGGAGTGCATGGCCTCGCGGACCTTATTGTTGCCTCGAAAACTGAACGAAATGTTCGAGACGCCACCGCTGACCTTCGCATGCGGCAGGTTGGCCTTGATCCAACGCGTGGCGTTAATGTAGTCAACCGCATAGTTGTTGTGCTCCTCCATGCCGGTGGCAACGGTGAGGATGTTCGGATCAAAAATAATGTCTTCGGGCGAAAAACCGACCTCGATCAAAATCCGGTAGGCACGTTCGCAAATACGGGTCTTGTCTTCGTAAGTCGCAGCTTGGCCCTGTTCATCAAAGGCCATCACTACTACGGCAGCGCCATATTTCAACACCGTAGCGGCGTTCTGCCGGAATCTTGTTTCGCCTTCCTTAAGTGAGATTGAATTCACGATGCCCTTGCCCTGCAGGCACTTCAACCCGGCTTCGATGACCTCCCACTTCGAGGAGTCCACCATAAAGGGCACCTTGGCGACTTCGGGTTCGCTTGCTAGCAATTGCAAATAGCGAGTCATTGCCGCAACGCCGTCGATCATGCCCTCGTCCATGCAGATGTCGAGGACGTTTGCTCCATTTTCGACCTGCTGCCGGGCAATGCTGACCGCTTCTTCATACTTGCCGGCCTTAATCAGTTTCGCGAACTTGGGCGAACCGGCCACGTTAGTCCGCTCACCGATCATCATGTAGACACCGGGTTGCTGGGTGAATGGCTGTGATCCTGACAGGCGGAGAGGCTTCGGCTCCGTGACTTCGGCCATGCTTTGGCTGCTAAGTGAGCTCATCGCGTCGCCCTCAATGCCCGAGGTGGCTGGCCTTCGAGCGCCTTGGCAATAGCCGCAATGTGTTCAGGTGTATTGCCGCAGCAACCGCCGGCAATATTGATCAGCCCTCCACGCGCAAAGTCGCCCAGATAACGGGCCATGTCCTCGGGCCCCAGATCAAACCCGGTTTCCGAAAGAGGATTCGGCAAACCGGCATTCGGGTAGCATGAGATCGCCACGCTCGCCTTGTCCGAGAGCTCCTCGAGAAATGGATACATCAGATCAGGACCCAGAGAGCAGTTAAGCCCCACTGATAGGGGGTTCACATGCGCCACCGCGTTCCAGAATGCCTCCGGGGTCTGGGCCGAGATCATCGTCTCGCCGCCACGCCCGACCGCGGCCGAGATCATCACCGGCAACTCCTTGCCGTCCTGATCGAACACCTCACGGATGGCGACGAGTGCAGCCTTTGCGTTCAATGAATCAAAGATGGTTTCAACCAGAAGCAGGTCTGAGCCGCCGGCGATGAGCGCGCGCACTTGCTGTATATAGGCCTCTTTCACTTGGTCGAATGTGACCACACGGAAGCCTGGATCATCCGCATCCGGCGAGTTCGAGAGAGACACGGTCAAAGGCCCGATCGCCCCGGCCACGAACCGCTGACGCGAGGTTGCAGTCCCAACACGGTCGGCCCATTCACGGCACTGCCGCGCGGATTGCTCATTGACCTCCCAGGCAAGGCTGCTGAGGAACGAATCGTCGATGATCTTTTGGTAGAACTCAGGATCCTTCCGCCCGCCGTGTTCACGCGGATCGTCCACGAAGAATTCGCTCTGCGTGATGCTGGTCGCGCCGAAAGTATTCGTCTCAATAATGTCCGCGCCAGCCTCTAAAAATCGGCGATGGATATCACAGATCATATCCGGCTGAGTCAGAGAAAAAAGATCACCGTTGTTCAGTAGGTCCTTCTTCGAATCCTTGAAACGCTCCCCACGGATATCGGCTTCCGTCTTGCCATAGGTGCGGATCGTCGTACCCATCGCTCCATCAATGATGGCGATTCGACTTTCGAGGACCTTTTGAAGAGGATGCTGATGAACTGTAGTCATTTATCTTTAGATGGTCTTAGGTATGGCGAGGTCGCAATAGCGAACGTCACTCAATAGCGTTCAGCCGTAATGCTCTCTTTATTATAACGAGATGCCTGATGACCCCTATAGAGTCGTGGGGCTCAACAGCCACGCCTTCTGGCAGAGATTATCGTGGGCAGGTCACTCGATCCATGAAACTATTTAGAGAAATGGAAGAAAATAGCAGCCCAGCAGCGAATGATTCCTGGGTTCATGAAAATGGGCGGCTCAAAATAGTGAAGAAGATGAGAAGCACATCTATGAAATTTATGAACTCAAGTTTGTCTGGCCTTTTTAGTGCAAGGCTGAACCTCCCGCGCATTATTTTTACCGGCATTCTCTGTCTGGCAATGCCGCTTATCGTAACCGAGGCATCTTCGCAGGCCGATAAAGTCGCGGGCCATTCCGTATTTCTTTTGCCTATGCCGCGGGAATACTCCGCACAGGGCAGTGTGCCCTTAGCTCGTGGTGTCTCCATTGTCACGAACGGAGATGCGGAGAATATCTTTTCAGCGCGTGATCTCCGGCTCCGCTTCCACGAGGCGGGCGTGAGCGTTCGCCGAAACCGCGGCGGAGTTCTGATCGAAATGCTGCGTGCGTCTTCGCCGCGAGGACGGACCTTACTTCGAGCCGCCCACCTTCAGATCACACCGGAGATGCGCGAGCAGGGTTACGTTATCACACCAATGGCACACGGGGTGGCTGTTATCGCCGACAACTCAACCGGATTGTTTTATGGCGAACAAACCTTGAAACAGATGATTCGCGGTACAGGCAAAGCGGCGAGAGTCGATAGAGCGGTTATTCGTGACTGGCCGGCGATGCGCTATCGCGGTTTGTCCGATGATTTGTCCCGTGGCCCCATTCCAACGCTGGCTTATCAGGAAAAGCAGATACAAACCCTGGCAGCTTATAAGGTGAACGTCTACTCACCTTATTTCGAGAGCACCCTTCAATACGTTTCGAATCCGCTAGCCGGCTTGCCCGGCGGAAGTATGAGCGCTCAGGATGCGCGCACTCTGGTGAAATACGCGCGCCGTTACCATGTCACGATTATTCCGGAACAAGAGGCCTTTGGGCACCTGCATCACACGCTCATCTATGAGCAATATGCCCCGCTCGCAGAAACTCCAATGGGTTCGGTGCTGGCGCCCGTACAGCAGGGCTCACTCGACCTGATTCAGCAATGGTTTGATGAGATCGCCACAATTTTCCCGGGGCCGTTTCTGCACATCGGCGCGGATGAAACCTTTGACCTTGGTAGAGGGCAAACAAAGACGCTTGTAGACACGGAGGGACGCGGCAAGGTTTATGTTGATTTTCTTACGCGCATCCATACACGGCTTGCTCCCCTGCACAAGAGACTGCTTTTCTGGGGAGATATAGCCGTCCACGATCCAAAGGAAGTGCTTCGTCTGCCGAAGGACATGATTGCCGTGGCGTGGGACTATGGTCCAAATCCGAACGGGTACATGAGCGATCTGCAGCCATATCTGGATGCGGGCATCGAGACATGGGTTTCGCCAGGGGTAAGCGATTGGAGTCGTGTGTATCCAGATAATGATCTGGCCCTGCGAAACATCCAGCGATTTGCAGCAGATGGCCAGGAAGCGCACAGCACTGGTCTCTTAAATACCGTATGGAACGATGATGGCCAAACTCTGTTTGTGAATGACTGGTACGGCGTGCTGTTTGGAGCGACAGCAGGCTGGCAGCCGGGGAGCAGCAGCATTGAACAATTTCAGGCGGCGTATGGACCTGTATTTCACGGCGACAACACCGGAAACATCAACGCAGCGCAGCAGGACATCATTGCGATTTATGAAATGTTGCGCCAGGCAAACATCCATGAAAATACAGACGACCTGTATTGGGTCGACCCGTGGAGCCCTGAAGGACAGACGATTGCGAAAGAGTTACGGCCAATGACTCATGAGCTGCGATTCCGCGCCGAGCATGCGATTACCGCGGTAGCGCAAGCGCGCGCCTCGGCTGGCCTGCGGGAGACCGACGCTCTTGATGGCTTGGAACTGGGAGCAAGGCGGTTTGACTTCATTGGGCAAAAGTTTGAGGCAGCAGATCAAATTGCTGCGACCTACCGGCAGGCCTATGCCGCGCAACAAACCAACAATCACTCCGCAAGTGTTTCAACAATGCTGGGAGACATCACCGGTGTAGACGGATTCTGTGCCGACATGCGTGACGGTTACAGCGCAACCCGTTTAAGATACTCGGACATGTGGATGCGAGAAAACAGGCCGTATCTATTGCAGAATGTTTTGGCTCGTTACGATATGGCGATCCAACTTTGGATCGCGCGTCGAGATCGCTTCCGAACAGTACAAAATGGCTGGCGTGAACATCACACGCTACCTTCCCCTGCAGGGCTAGGCATTCCCACGGCGCAGGAGAATTAGCCGCATGCAGCCTTTGGTGGCGGTGCATTTGCCGCATCGGCTGAGCACGATGGATTTGGCGCTGGTCGTCATCTACCTTATCGGTATTACTCTGTTCGGTCTGCGTTTTCGCTCTAAAGACCGTTCTCTTAAAAGCTATTTCCTCGCAAACCGCACGATCCCCTGGTGGGCCATCTCCCTCTCGATTGTTGCGGCGGAAACCAGTACGCTCACCATCATCAGTATTCCCGGTCTGGCATACACCGGCAACTGGGAATTTATGCAAGTGGTACTGGGGTACCTCCTCGGCAGAATCGTAGTGTGTGTAATTTTTCTGCCGCGCTACTTTCGCGGCGACCTGCTAACCGCCTACCAGGTTATTGGGCAGCGTTTTGGCCCCAGATTGCATAGGCTAACAGCACTGCTCTTTCTGTTTCTGCGAGCGGCTGCCGAAGGGGTAAGAGTTTTTGCGATATCAATTGTCGTTGGTATCGCAATTGGCACGAACGATACAGTTTCAATCGCCATCATTTGCGCGCTCACCTTGGTTTACACGTTGGAAGGCGGCTTGGCAGCGGTTATCTGGACCGACGTGACGCAAATGTTCCTCTACATCGGAGGGGTTATCGTTGCGGTCTTTATGCTGGGTCACCTGATACCCAATGGCTGGACAGCTGTTTACGCAGCCGGCCACACCGCAGGGAAGCTAAAGGTATTTAACTTTGCTCTCAGCCTCACTCAGACGTACACGTTCTGGGCCGGAGTTGTGGGGGGATGTTTTCTCACCATGGCGAGCCACGGCACAGATCAGCTTATGGTGCAGCGCCTGCTGGCCTCGAAAAATTTGCGCGAATCGCGGATTGCTTTGCTCTTCAGCGGTATCGTAATTTTGGTTCAATTTGCCTTGTTTCTTGCAATCGGAACCGGCCTTTATTATTTCTACAAAAACTTTGGGGCAGCTTATCAATCAGTAAGCCCCGACCGGGTTTTTCCTTTGTTTATTGTGCAGCATATGCCGGTCGGCATAGCAGGTTTATTGATTGCTGCCATCCTGGCGGCAGCCATGTCCAATCTGAGCGCAGCCGTGAATTCGCTGAGCTCTACGACCATGGTTGACTTCTACTTACGGTGGCGGCCCGATAGCAGTGAGCAGCTGCGCTCCAGGCTATCGCGCGTGGCAGCTGTTTTCTGGGCGATTGCGCTCTTTGTTCTTGCACTAATGTCTCGCACAAGTGGCCACGTTGTTGAGGTAGGGCTATCGATCGCATCTGTTGCCTATGGATCGCTTCTCGGCGTATTCCTGCTTGGGACTCTTACCAGGCGCGCAGAGGAGCGTGGAGCCATGGTTGGCATGATTTGTGGATTGGCTATCAACTTGATCCTTTGGAAACAGCCGCATGCCTGGACTTTTTCGCTGATGAAGCTTCACGTCGTATTGCCGAAAATTGGCTGGACCTGGTTTGTACTTATAGGATCACTTACAACATTCGCGGTGGGCTGGACAGTGAGTTGTTTTCCATCGGCAGACCGGACAAAAATTCTGGATAAGAGGGAGTCTGCATGAGAAAAACACTGGCGCCGCATCCGTTTGTAATCCAGCTCCGTCTCTGCCCGTTGATGCCGATGTCCTCCAAAACGGTGAAGATACTCAACACTTTGACCTCATCTGGATACCACACCGCCTGTATTGAGGATCATCAACGAGCAAACCAGCAGATCAATCCTAATATGAGGGAATTATGCGCTTTCTGAAGTTAGTTTCATCTTTGCTTTTGGCATTCTCTGGCGCGGCAATCCTCCATGGGCAGAACTCAGCAGAACTCCAACAGAAGATTATGGAGATTGCCGCAGAACATCATGGAAAGGTAGCGCTCTTCGCAGAGAATTTGAAGACGGGGCAGACAGTAGGGATTAAACCTGATCAGGTTGTGCAAACTGCCTCGATCATTAAGCTGACGATCCTCTATGAGGCGATGGAGCAGGTCCGGGAGGGCAAAGTCCACCTCGACGATCCTATCGTCCTGAAGAAGAGTAATCAGGTACCGGGTTCGGGAATCCTATTGTTCTTTGATACGCCGTTGACCATCACCCTTAAAGACGCTCTCACCATGATGGTAGTTATGAGCGACAACACAGCCACTAATCTGGTGATCGATCACCTCGGCCTTCCAAATATCAACGCGCGCATTCTGAAACTAGGACTGAAAAATACTTACCTCTACAAAAAAGTTTTTCAGCCGGCGGAAGGCCCAATGCCTGCCGATCAAAAAATTTACGGTCTGGGCAAAACTACCCCTCGGGAAATGGCCGACGTAATGCGAAAAATTGCTACCTGCGATCTTGCCGAGCCTGGGCTAACATCGACTTCGCAGGATGGCGCACTCTGCAGTGTCATGTTCCACATGTTGACGAATCAGTTTTACCGCGATGGCATACCTCGCTACATTGACAACTTGGATTCCAGAGAAACCGGATCGGCGATCGCCAACAAGACTGGTTCGCTGGACGCCGTAAGGAACGATGTCGCTGCCATCTCATCAAAGGACGGCCTGTTGATCCTTTCTATTTTTACGTACGATAACCAGGATCAAGGCTGGACAAGCGACAACGAGGGAGAAGTTACAACAGCAAAACTGGCAAAGGCCATTGTGAACGCCTGGTCGCCAACCGGCCTAACAAGTTTTTCGCAACCGCAGGTGAAGTAATCATGTGAGTGCCTACGATCAGCTTGTCTTGCAAAGGAAGTTTCCATCAAGATACTGGCCCTATTGAACACTAGTGATGCAGTAGTCAAACGGCGTATCACTCGCGGCGCATGGTTACACTTGTTGACGACGGCGCACAGCGAATATTGCGTTTCTTTTCTTGTAGCCATTGCCGAGGGTCGGCCGGCAATCAAGTATCGGATACTTGATTAATGGAAATCCTGCGATCGGACTTCAATGCTGTCCTTCGATAGAAAAGACAGACGAGTCGCTTTTTCATGGATGACTCCGTCCTGGCTCTGCAATGGTCCTTCCACTCCCGTGAAAAGTATGCGCCATCAAATGCTGGAACTAAACACCTAATGTGGGCCGGTCGCCGCTTTAGAGAGTGAAAGCAGTCGAATTGAAGACCATTCACCAAAGGAGAAAGGTCATGAAACGGAGCACAGTAAGCGCCGTCTTTGCCTTCGCAAGCATCCTGGGTGCCGGAACCGCATTCGCGCAGGACCGCGCAATGCACGCTACAGCACCGTTTGACTTCGCCGTTGGCAGCAAGCTGTTGCCTTCAGGTACCTGTACCATCACCGCGGTCTCGGGCAACGTGATCTAGATCTGGAACCAAGAGAAACATACCGCTGTGCTGTCTCTGGCAGCTGCGGATAGCAATGAATCGAGCAATGGCGGCAAGCTGGTTTTTGACGGATATGCCGGTCAGTACTTTTGCGGGAGATTCTCGGTGAATCAGCCTTGATGAACGTGAGCATTCCTGCGACGAAGTGGGAAAAGAGGGCCCGCATGGAAGAAGCCCGACCTCACAACGATGCTCGACAGACACCGGTTGCCGCTAAGTAAGGGGTTACTAAGTAAGAGGTTAGCCAGGATAGAGGATTCGAAGACAACATCTCCGGGGCCTCCTGTCTCCACAGTTCAGCTACGGCCAGGCGAGAAAAAATGCCGATTCGAAACCTGATTGGTATAAGCTTAGTGTCACCTGCAGGGGTCCGCGGATTGAACGGTTGAGTGCGCTCCCCCAAAGCAGAAGCGGTTCCGACTCCCTGAAAACAGACTTCTCGAACGAGCTCCTTTCTGTCAGGTTTCGATTAAGGCTTGTTGTCATTCGGCCAGCAATGCATTCGCATAGCGCTCCTCAATCGGCGCGCTCATGGATGGGAAACTATGGCCAGTCAATTGGAGTTGGTGGCAGAACTGCTCGAGGCCGCTCTGGCTCTCCGGCCAGCCGATCGCAAGGTCTTTCTCGATAATGCCTGCCGTTGCGACGCGACACTGAGGCGAGCCGTCGAAGACTTGCTCGCTGAGCATGCACGCGCGGGCAGCTTTCTTCAACACCCGGCCTTTGAGGATCTCTGTCAAGCGATCGCTGGCTCCAATTCCACGACGGAAACGCTTCCCCTAACTGCAGGTGATGGAGATC
>JBARHV010000295.1:0-1557 GCA_049799415.1 Silvibacterium sp. | reverse complement strand
CAGGATATGCCGCTGAACGGCCGCAGTCTTCAATCCCTGATGGCGCTCGCGCCGGGGGTGTCAACGGTAGTTGCCGAAAGCAGCGGCGAAGAAATGTCCGTCAACGGACAACGCCTTTCGAGCAACTATTTCACCGTGGATGGCGTTAGCGTCACTAACAATGTGAGCAAAGGCAACAGCAACATCCCATACAACCTGAATGGAACCGCAGAGAATCTCACCACGGTCGGGACCACCCAGTCCATGGTGTCGCTGGAAGCTCTGCAGGAGTTTCGTGTCAGCACCTCGTCCTATTCTGCAGAATATGGAAGAGGGCCCGGGGGACAGTTTTCATTCACTACACGATCGGGAACCAACAACTGGCACGGCTCGGCGTTCGACTATTTCAGAAATGAGGCCCTCGACGCGCAAAACTGGTTTAGCGACACCCCGCAATGGTACAACCCCAATCCAGTGGCCCCGCTTCCCAAACCGCCGGAGCGCCAGAACGATTTTGGCGGCGCCTTCGGCGGGCCTGTGCGGATTCCGCATCTCTACAACGGTAAGGACAAGACATTCTTCTTCTTCAATTACGAGGGATTAAGGTTGATGCTCCCTCAACCCGCCGTTACCTATAACATCCCCAGTCTTTCGGAGCGGGCACAGGCGCCCGCGATATTGAAGCCGATTTTGGATGCATATCCGACACCCAATGGGCCGGACCGGGGGGACGGCATGGCGTATTTCGTTGCGGGCACTTCCAATCCGAATGCGATCGATACATTCGCCCTCAGAATCGATCACAGCGTCAGCGATAACTTAAAGCTCTTCGGACGTTTCAGTCATGCCCCCAGTCACAGTACGACCAATAACCCGGGATGGTCGAACGCCACTACTTACGCAAACGGCGACGATTCTTTGACACTGGGATCCATCTGGCTTCTCAGTCCGACCCTGACCAACGAAGCGCGCTTCAACTTTACGCGGAATACATCCGCTTTTCAGACTGTATATCAGAACTTCGGCTTGGGCTCCATAGATCCCGATTACTCTAATTTCCTGGGAGCGGGACGGATCAATTTGCTGGTGACTCTTTACTGGGATACTTACGCGCAGAACACCCTTACGTATCCAACCACCAACGGGCAGAATCAAATTAATCTCGTGGATGCATTCAGCAAATCGATCGGCCGGCATTCCTTCAGGTTCGGTGTCGATTACAGGAGACTGGCGGACAGTCTTCCGAACGGATACCTTTCCGAGTCGGTATTTTATGACTCTGAAGCGTCGGTGCTGAGCAACAACACCACTGCGTTGTTCAACGTCAACAAGTGGCTCTATACCTTGCAGCCCGTGTACATGAATTTATCTCTGTTTGCCCAAGATGAGTGGAAGGTCACGCCGCGGCTTAGCCTGTCGCTGGGCTTGCGATGGGATGTCAATCCCGCGCCCAAGGACGCGGACGGCCACAATCCTTATACGCTGAACGAAATCTCCAACCTGCAAACCGCAACGCTGGCGCCCGCGAACACACCTTTGTGGCACACGGACTACACAGGCTTTCAGCCCAGATTGGGT
>JBARHV010000294.1:0-6220 GCA_049799415.1 Silvibacterium sp. | reverse complement strand
AGGGAGCAGGGATCAGGGAGCAGGGATCAGGGAGCAGGGATCAGGGAGCAGGGATCAGGGAGCAGGGATCAGGGAGCAGGGATCAGGGAGCAGGGATCAGGGAGCAGATAAAAGCTGAAAATTTTTCAGAGTAAGAAAAATTTTGAGGAAACGGACGGGACTCTTTTTCTGGATGCTGAACCCTGCCTTCTTGATCCCTGTGCCCTGAGCTCTGCACCCTGTTACTGCATCAACTCGCAGACCAATGTGACGGAGAAGGTGAGGGTTTCAAAGCGGTAGTAGCGTTCGACGCGAAACTCGGGGCGCTGGGTGTGGAGCTGATAGTTGCTTCCGGTGACGACGGTGGGCGTGGACAGCATGCAGCCGGAGGCAAGCGACGACAGTTTGCCCTTCCAGGCTCCAGCGACCATGTTGCAGATCTCGCCGATGGCGTCCTTGACGGTGTCGTCGAGCGAGATCATCTCGACGCCGATGAGGGCCGAAGCCATGCGCATGGCGGTGCGTTCGCCGCTGCGCAGCACGCAGGTACCGCTCATTGCCCCGGCCAGCCCGATGACCGCGGAGATGGTCTCCGGCTCATCGATGGGGCAATCGTCGATGGGCGTGCAGAACATGCTCATCATCAGGCTGAAGACCTCTTTGACTGCCTCATTCATGCTGTGTCCGTAGACGCTGATAGGATCGACCTGCTTTGCTGCTGACGCCATTCGCTGCTCTCCTCTGATTTTTGCTGAAGACTCTTATGCCCCGATCAGCGGAAGCACCCGCTCCTTGACCTGCTCGGCGGTGAAGGGCTTGCGAATGTAGCTCTGGGCGCCGGCAACGATGGCCTCGCGCACATGCTCTTCGCTGCTTTCGGTGGTGATCATGACGACGGGGACGTCGGGGGCGAGATTTTGGGCGCGCAACTGGCGGAGGAATTCGAGGCCATCCATATTGGGCATGTTGATGTCGGACAGGATCAGATCGACGCGCTGCCGGCGAAGCACCTCGAGCGCCTCGACTCCGCTGGACGCTTCAAAGACATTCGTGAACGCCAGACCCGTCTGGCGCAATGCCCGCTCGACGATTTTTCGCATGACGGAAGAGTCGTCGACGATCAGGGCAGAGATTTCACTCATTGCAGATTCCCTCGCAGTGGGTTTATCGGCGGCTGAGGGGAAAACTGTAGGCTCAGGGCTCAGGGATCAGGGATCAGGAGTTTGTCGTCTTCCTGTTTCTGCGTTGCAAGAACAATTCAGCGCGGCTCTGGCGTGAATTGCGTGAATTGCGTCACCGCGCCGATTACGTCTTCGCCACCATGTGCTTGTCCGTGATGGGGGCTTGCGCCTTCGCCCTGACGCCAGAGACGAAGCCAGAGCAGATCCTGTACGCGCACCAGGCGGGCTTCGACGGGCTTCTCTTTTTCGATGAGGCGGGTAAAGGCCTCGGCGAGCAGGTCGAGGCTGGCGGCCTCGATCATGCGGGCGGGCGCAAAGCGGCCGGCGGCAAGGCGCTGGCGGGCCTCGGCAAATTCGGAGGCGCTCAGCAGGCCGCTCTCAACGCGGAGGCCGGTCATGCGCTCGATGGCCAGCGCGAGGCTGTGATCGATGCGGTCCTCGAAGGCCAGGTAGAGCATGCCGGAGGAGGTGAGACGCAGGGGGACGAAGCCAAAGCTCTCGGGCAGCAGACGCGGGATGACGGTGACGGGAAGGCCGCTGCCATGTTTTTCGAGCGAGAAGACGGGGCAGCTCCATTGCAGGCCCAGGGCCTGGGTGAGGCGCGCTTCGTCGAGGCCGCGGTGCGCGACCAGCCACTCTCCAAGCCGCATGCCGGAGCCGTTGCGCTGGGCCTGAAGCGCCTGCTTGAGATGTTCATGCGTGATCCAGCCCTGAGCGAGCAGAACCAGCCCGATGGGGACGCGATGGCGGTGCGGCGGAACCGGACGCGCTTCAGCATACTCGCGGCGGAGAAGGTCTTCGACGCGCGCACGGGTACAGGCCGGGCTGCAGAGCCAGCCGCCTTCGACGACAGGAACGCGGCGCTTGCGCCACAGCTGCAGCCAACCGCTGGCGCAGCGCGGATTGGCGCAGGCGGGAAAGGCGCGCGCGATGCGGCGCGCGGGCGATGGCTCGGGGCCTGAAGAGGCCTGCGAGGCCAATTGCGGGCCAGTTTGCGGGTCGGTTTGCGGGTCTTGTGAATTCAGAACAGGCATCGGATGCTCTCCAGACATTTCCTGGGTTCGGCCACTTCCAGTACACGCAGTCCAAAGCTGCCGTTGACCAGCACCACCTCGCCGCGCGCGACGATCTTGTCACCGACCAGCAGATCCACGGGGTCGGAGACGTGGCGGTCGAGCTCGACGACGTCACCGGCCCCGAGGTCGAGGACCTCGCTGAGCGGCATCTCGCGCGAGCCGAAGCGGAGCGACGCTTCGAGCTCGACATCGAGCAGCAGGTCGATGCCTCCGGGCGCGATTCTGGGCAGCGCAGCGGAGGTGGAATGCGCAGGCGCGGAGGGGGCTTCGGGCGCGGGCTCAGGCGCGGTCTTCGGGGCCGTCTCGGCGGTCTGGATTTCGTCCGTGAAGGCCACCAGCATCACGATTTCGCCGAAGCGGAGCTCGTAGGCCGCAGAGGGAAGGCCCAGTGTCCAGTGGGTATCTTCGGCGGAGACGGAGATCTGGGCGGCGCGCGCCGCATCGTGCGTCTGCGCTGCCGCGGCAACGATCTGCTGGAGGATGCCGCGCCAGAGTTCGCGGTCGCGGTCGGCATCGAGCGAGCCGTCTGTTACCCGCGCGCCGGCCAGCAGAGTGTGGAGCGCGTAGCGGTCGGTGGTGACGAGAAAACGTCCCGTATATGGATCACCGAGCGTGAGAGCAAGCGTGGTGGCCGTCTCCGGCTGGGGCAGATGCGCGGAGGCGCACAGCTCCAGCTCATTCGAAAGCTCGCGCTTGAGAATTTTCGGGGCTTCTGCGAGCCATGCGGTGAGAAATGATTTCATTGGTTCCCTTTCCTGCCTCGTTTCCTTCGCGCTTTTTGCTTCCGTTGGTTTTGCTGCGCTATTGCTGTTTTTGCCGCGCTATTGCACGGGTGCGGCCAGATGCGCTCCGCGATACTCGCCGCAACTAACCGGCGAGGCGGCGAAGAGCGGAACTCCGGCAACGCGCAGCTCGGCGGCCTGGTGCGCGGCGAGCCTGAGGCGCAGGACCGAACCGGTCTGGAGAGCTTCGATCTCGCGTGCGGGGATGGAGGTGGGCGGCAATTGCAGTGCGGCCCCGACTTTGGCTTTTGCGGCGCGGTCGAAGATCCGCTGCCGGGTCTCGGGCGCGTGGCGGCGCTGGCGCGTCCAGTCGCCGACCAGCCGGTGGAGGATGGTGTTTGAAACCACGGCGGGGAAGGCCAGATTCAGAAGGCCGCTGGCGCCGGGCATGCGCAGCTCAAAACTCAGGCACAAAGTCTTCTCCGAAACCGGCATGAGGCGCGCGATCTGCGTGTGCATCTGCCGCTGCTCGAAGTGGAAGCTCAGGCCCACCTGCTGCCAGGCAGCGCTCAGCTCGCGGCAGATGGCCTCGGCGACACTCGACAGGATGGACTCTTCAATATCGGTCAGCTCGCGCAACTCGCCCGGCGCGCCTTCGCCGCCCAGCAGAAGATCGATCATGGCCGGGGCCGGGGCGAGGTCCATCTGCATTACCGAAATGGCGCGCAGCGGCTCCAGGCGCACCGAGCAGACGTAGGAGAGCTCCGGAATGCGAAGCATGAATTCATTGAACGGCATCTGTTCGGCGGAGACGAGATTAACCTGAAAGCTGCTGCGCAGCCAGGCGCCGAGGTTATGGGTAAGGTTGCGCGCGAAGATGTCGTTGAGCAGGCTGATGGCCCGCATCTGCTCATTGCTGATCTGTCCGGCACGGGCAAAGCTGTAGGCCTGCACCCGGGTCCGGCCGTCCGAAGCGGCAGCGGTCTTTTTGGCGCGGGCGGCCTGAAAGAGCGCGTCAATTTCATCCTGCTTGAGGGTCTTTTCCATGCTTTATTCCGCCCTTCTTTCCGGATTCGCCGCTTCGGCTGATTTCTTTGCCGGCGCGGCGGCCAGCAGCGAGCGCAGGTGCAGCACGGCAGAGGCGTGAATCTGCGAGACGCGCGACTCAACCACACCGAGCGTGAGGCCGATCTCCTTCATGGTCATCTCCTCGTAGTAGTAAAGGGTCATCACCAGCCGCTCGCGCTCGGGGAGCTGATCGACGGCGGAGGCGAGGCGCGTCTGCATCTCGCTTTTGAGGCATAGGAAGAGCGGATCCTCTTCCGGACTGTTGGGAATGTAGGCCAACTCTTCTTCGCCCGAGTCCTCGGAGCGCTCGACGTGGAGGGTTCCGATCTCGAGACCCTTCAACTCGCCGAGCAACTGCTGATATTCGCCCAGGCCCATGCCCATCTCGGCGGCGATCTCTGGCTCGGACGGCGCACGGCCCGCGCGGACGGTGAGGGCGCGGATGGCCTCTTCTATGGCCCGGCCCTTGCGGCGCAGATCGCGCGGGCTCCAGTCGAGCGTGCGCAGGCTGTCGAGGATGGCGCCGCGAATGCGAAACTGCGCGTAGCTGCGGAACTGGACTTTCTTCTCCGGATCGAACTTGCGGAAGGCGTCGATGAGGCCCAGCACCCCGGCCGAGACCAGGTCGTCGATCTCGACGTGCTGCGGCAGACGCTCGTGGATGCGGCGCGCGAGGTAGCGCACGGTGGGAAGGTGCTCGATCATCAGCCGCTCCTGCTCGGGCGTCATCTCTCCATGCATGTCCGGCCTCCCATAGACCGCCTCGGCGGCGATGACCGGCAGGGACGGAATCGTGTCCGTATTGCCGCGGGGCGGCGCGGCAGAAAGCGCCTCGATTCCCTCGTTGGCTCCGTCCCTGACTCCTTGCGGGATTCCTTGCGGGATTCCCTGCCGATTGCCTTGCGTTTGTGCGCGGTGAAACTCCATGCTCTGCATAGCCCCGGTTCCCTTTCCCGATCCCTGCTGCGATCTCTTCCCTGTCCGTTCTTCCCGGCCCTTTTCCTTGCTCAACGAACCACTCCTCATGCGGCGGCAAACCGGCTGGGCGGACTGCACTCGCCGCTCAGCGGACCACGCCCGCCGGGCGAAGATGAATCTCCGGTGGAATCTCCGCGGGGGCGATGACCGTGACCCGGGGAAGAATCGGCTCAAGCCATCGGCGCAGGTGATACCGGGCCGGACTCTGGCAGAGGAGCACGGGAGATGCCGAAGTGGAGTGCGGTCCGATTAGCTGCTTCAAAGAATCGGTGAGACGGCGCAGCAGCGGCGCAGATTGCGCGCGGCCGTCATTGAGCAGCCGCGCGGGGTTCTCGGGCTGGAAGGTGGAGATAATCTCTTCTTCGATTGCGGGGTCGAGCATCCAGACGCGCAGGCTGCCGTCGGAGTCGAGCAGCGGCTGCAGCACGCGGCGGCCCAGCGCCTGACGCGCGGCCTCGACCAGCTGCGGCAGGGTTTTGGTATTGGCGGCGGTTTCGACCAGCGCTTCGAGAATCGTGCCCAGGTCGCGGATGGAGACCTGCTCGCGCAAGAGCTGTTGCAGCACGCGCTGCACCTCGCCCAGGGTGAGCAGCTTGGGCACCAGCTCCTCGACCAGGCGAGGATGGGTGTCGTTGAGCGAGTCAAGCAGGCGCTTGGTCTCGGCGCGGCTAAGCAACTCGTAGGCATGCTGGCGAATGAGCTCGGCGATGTGGGTGCTGATGGCGGTGACGGTATCGACGACAGAGTAGCCCGCAGCCATGGCCTGGTCTTCGAGCGCGGGCGCGATCCAGCGCGCCGCGACGCCGAAGGCCGGCTCGCGCGTCTCCTTGCCTGGCAGGGGATGGGTGATAGCTTCAGCGCTGACCGCCAAAAGCGAGTTGCCCTCGGTCTGCCAGCGCCCGATCTCCAGGCCGCGCACGGAGAAGACATACTCGCGCGGCTTGAGGCGCAGGTTGTCGGAGATGTGAATGGGCGGGACGAGGAAGCCGAGCTCGCCGGCGAGATGGCGGCGCAGGGCGCGGACGCGGGCCAGCATCTGGCCTCCCTGCTTCTCGTCAACCAGCGGAATGAGTTGGAAGCCGATCTCGAGCGACAGCTCATCCATCTTGAGCAGTCCGGCGAGGTTTTCGACCTGCGCCTTTTCCGCCGACTTCTTTCCGGTCTCGGCAGCGGCCTGCGCGGGGGCGGGCTGGCCGATGCGGCGGCCCATCCACGC
>JBARHV010000293.1:0-13875 GCA_049799415.1 Silvibacterium sp. | reverse complement strand
GGTGGCTCAACAGCGGTCGGCATTTCCTGCTCATTTTTCTTGGCTTTCGCGGCGTCTGCCTTCAATTTAGCCGTTGCAACAATAGCCTCCATGGTGACATTGCGATCATTCCTTTGAACATACCAATCATCAATTAGACTTTCTATTAGCCTGATAAGTAATTCTGCTTCACCGGCGTCGACCTCGACTATCACGTTTATATCTCGCCCCATATGCGCACCGATATTTCCGATGCTGCGTACGGCATCTATCGCTTGCCATGTGCTGGACGCGACCCTTTCCTTCAACTCCTGAATCTCATGAATGAGCTTGGGTTTACTTATTCCCCAAAAGTCGCGAATCATTCCTTGTAAGCACCTACGGGAAAGAGTCGCAGAGGCCTTGGGGCTGAGCGAGACAATTAAGCACGCCTCCTCGTAATCTTGTCGGATTGGTACAGGGACATATTCCGGAATTGGCCTCGCAGACGATTGAGGCTTGAGCTGCCACATCATGAATGCAGTCTTATTCATTCTTCTTTGACCGCCGACATAGGGGGTCTCATGGAGGCTAGCATTGACAACGTACTCGCGGCACTTGTCATTCGGACAGACGATGACATTAGTTCTTAAGGTCAACCCACCAGACTTGTTGTGCATGTCGAAATAATGTGTGTCTGTGCTGACATTAGATTCTATGATCGTGGCGATTTGGTTGCAGTAGGGGCAAGTCCATGAAGAACTCATCTGGGCCTTTCGATTAGATTGCAATTAAGCAGGTTTTTAGACTTATAGCATTATCGCGTACTATTTAGACTCAGATTCTCGATTCTAGAGGCTGACCATTCTCGCAGCATGGATTCTAAGGGACGTCTGTATCCTAATACCTAATGCCGGGTGCCCCACGTCTCGCTTTTGAGACGTGGGTTTGATGGCTCCTGTTATATCCTGCTTCTGCCCATGCCCAATCAAGACCCCCAAACCGAACAGCCAGACTAACCGCCCACTACGCCCAGCCTTCCGAAAAAGAACTCCAGAAAATCGGTTCCCAGTACGAACCCCTGACTGAAGCCGCGCAGTCCGCCCTCCGCGCCGAGTTCGACCGCCGGGGCCTGCCCGCACCCGAACTGACCGACCCGGAAACCATCCGACGGCTGAACCTGCGCCGTCTCACCGCCGCAACGCATCCCAACACAGCAGCCGGGCGCGACATTCCCAGAAAAAGCCGGCAGGAGAGCCGACCTTGATCAGCAAACAGCCAGCCTCGCAGAAGCCAGACAAGGACCAACCCAAAGACCGGACAAAAAAACTCAAGCCCCGCATCGCCAGTGGAACCAAAGGAGACGCCTTCGGTAAGTTCGCCGCCGCGGCCTCAACATGGCTTGGCTCAAAGTGGGCCTTCATCGGAGCCATCTCTATCATCGCCGCCTGGGCCGTCACCGGCCCCGTCTTCCGCTATTCCGACACTTGGCAGCTCATCATCAACACCGGAACCACCATCGTCACTTTCCTCATGGTCTTCCTCATCCAGAACACCCAGAACCGCGATGCCCGCGCCATCAACCTGAAATTAAACGAGCTCATCCGCTCCATCGAAGCCGCCGGAGACGAAATGATGGACATCGAAAAGTTAAGTGACGAGGATCTCGACAAAATGCAGAAGCGCTACGAAAGAATTCGCGAGCAATTTACAAAACGAGGCAAGGTCTCCGCGCAACACAAAGAATCCCAGCCAAACCGCTAGTAACCATCGATGACAGGCCAGCAATTACACCTTGGGCCGTCGATCCTTCTTATTGATCCGCCGCTCTACAGGATTCTCGCGCGTATCCGGAAGCCCCACCCGCCGGTCGGCAGGATGCTTCCGCCGCTCTACCGTTTCCGCCCGCCGGTCCGTCGCATTCGCTCGCCGCTCGGTAACCGGCGGCGCCGCAGACGCCGGCTCCAGAGACAGAGCGTCCGGGCCGGACGCAGGCTTGCCGTTCCGGGCCGCGCCGTCCAGCTCGGAGCTCAGGATATCGCCGCCGCCGGTAAGCATCTTATTCAGAATCGGGATGTTCACCCGCTGCAGTTCCACATAGTCCACACCATCAGCCGTCAGCGAACAATCCGAGTTGTCGGCCCTGGTGATGTATCCCTTCTTCAGCAGATACCACAGCGTGAAATCCAGATAGTCGCGCGGAAAACCCATGCGCGCTTCAATCTCCGTCAGCGAAACCTCCGGGAAGATTGCGTTCATGCGCCGCCGGTAATACAGCACCGCCAGCACCGCCAGCCGCCGGTTCGTCTCCCCCACTACGGTGTCCATGAAGTCAATCGTGCGCGAAAGGGGCGCCTTCTGCGGCGACTCTTTCTCGTAGGAAGCATCGTATTCCGCGCGCCGCGCCGGGTCCGACAAAACCTCATACGCCGTCGTCAGCCTGGAGAACTTCTCAGCACTGCCGGACACAGGATTGTCCGGGTGAAAACGGGCCGCGAGAAATCGGTAGACGCGGTGGATCGTTTCCTGATCAGCCCGCCGGCTGATCTGCAGGAATTCATAGTAATCTGTCTTCTTCATCGCAACTACATAACCATTTCTTGGGTAAGTGCGTGGATTGTATCATTACTTATCCGCTTTTCTCGCCCATTTTCTCCGCCCTCTCCGCAGCCGGACGCGAATCTCCAATCCCGGCCAGTTATATCCTTGGCATAGAGGAAGTTCCCATGCCCGCTCACGCCAAAACCACGCTCGCGCCGCTCCTCAACGTCCGTAACGGAGCCAAAGCCATCGGCTTCTATAAAGCAGCCTTTGGAGCCGCCGAAATATTCAGCACCCCGCCTGAAAGCGGCTCCGTAGTCGCCCAGCTCACCATCGCAGGGGCCGAATTCTGGCTCGCCGACGAATCCCCCGAACACCACAACTTCAGCCCTGAATCGCTCCCATCAAGCACGGGAAGCAGTAGAAGCACCGTCCGCATCATCCTCATCGTCGACGACCCCGATGCTGTCTTCAATCAGGCCGTGGCTGCTGGAGCCTCTGTCGTCTGGCCCGTCGCGGACCAGTCCTACCACTGGCGCGTAGGCCGCATCGCCGACCCCTTCGGCCACCACTGGGAAATCGGCAAGCCACTCAAAGATTAACCACAACTAGCGAACCCACCAGCCATCGCCAACGCCATTGAATAAACTCCCACTGCCCAGTACGCTGGTGAACAATGAACGCACCAGAGCAGCTGCCCGCTCCCTCAACCAGTCCCGTCTCCCGCAGCAATCAAATCGCCGAGTCGCTGGTTCTTGCCGCATTGCTCGCCGCTCCGGCGCTGGTTTGCATGCATGCGAAGGCTGTCGCCGACCCTGACATCTGGCTTCATATGCGCACCGGGCAGTGGATTTTGCAGCACCATGCGATTCCCCGCGCCGATTCCTTCACTCAGTTCGGTGCAGGCCGTCCTTGGGCGGACTACAGCTGGCTGTTTGATCTACTCGTCTTCAAGTGCTTTCAGCGGCTCGGCCTCACTGGACTTCTTCTCTTCGCCACTGGAATGATTCTGGCGATCACCACGGCCATCTACCACCTCATCCGGCGTCTCCAGTCTGACTTTTCCCTCAGCGTGCTCCTGACCCTCGTTGCCAGCCTCTGTCTCGCCCGCGTATTTTCACCGCGCTCGTGGCTCTTCTCCATCCTGTTTTTCGTGCTGCAACTCGACATTCTAATGAACGCCCGCAAAACAGGACGGCACCGTCAGCTGTTGTGGCTTCCAGTCATCTATGCGTTATGGGCGAACCTGCACATCCAGTTTTTTGATGGCCTTGTAGTCCTGGGCATCGCCGCCGGGGAATCGATCCTGTCGCATTGGTGGACTTCAGCCCGCACACGGCTAAGCGCCGCGTGGTTGGGCGGCACTTGTATTGCCTGCATCCTGGCAACGCTGGCCAATCCCTACGGCTGGAACATCTATAAGATCGGATTTCACGCCGCATCTCAACCCGCCATCTTCTCCCTCATCGGCGAATATCGCTCCCTGCCATTTCGCTCGCCCGCCGACTTCTGCATGCTGTTCCTCGCTCTGGCAGCAGCTTGCGCGCTCGGCTGGAGCCGCCGCCTTCCACTCTTTGAGATCACCCTCCTGGCCTTTGCCGCCATCACTTCCTTTCGGTCCGAGCGTGACATGTGGATCATGATCATCAGCGCCAGCGCCATTCTCGCGCAGGAAATCCCCGGCAGAGCACGAGGCCGCCGCCCGCTGGCGGTCTTCACCGTGCCTGTCACGGCTGCTGCCATTGCCATCATGCTGTTCCTTGGTATCCGCGCCATGCACCTGAACAACGCCCAGTTGCGCACCGTGCTCGCGGAGAGCATGCCCGTCAATGCCGTAAAGGCGATCAGGGAGCAGGGCTACCAGGGCCCTCTGTACAACACCTTCAGCTGGGGAGACTATCTGATCTGGGATCTCCGCATGCCCGTCAGCATCGATGGCCGCACAGACTTCAACGGAGACCCGCGCCTCGAACGCTTCTACGCAACATGGAATGCACAGCCGGACTGGGCTTCCGATCCCGATCTCCAATCCGCCGGACTGGTCATAGGGCCCGTCACCGCTCCCCTCACCCAGCTATTGCGCATCGACCCGCGCTTCCAGCTCGCCTACCAGGACAAAGTCGCCGTCGTCTTCACCGCCCGCAGACTCAACGAGCAGCCGGCCATCCAGAAATAAATGGCGGGGTTGCCTGCGCCATCCATATTCCTCCTGTTTCTATTGCTATAAAACCGCATTCCACCGCACTCCAACGCCGGAACGGATGCATCCAACTATTCCGTATCAAGCAAAATCATGCCGGGTCATTACATCCCGCGCCGGCAAACTCAATGCAAGGAGAACGTATGAACAAATTGAAATATCTGTTGATAGCGTCCGTTGCGGCACTCTGCTTCACCGTAACCGCGCCTCAATCCCAGGCTCAGGTCAGCATCGATGTCGGGGTCGCCCCGGTATGCCCCTATGGCTATTACGACTACGCTCCCTACACCTGTGCGCCCTACGGCTATTACGGCCCAACCTGGTTCGTGGGCGGCGTCTTCATCGGAGCCGGTCCGTGGTTTCATGGCCCCTCCAACTTCCACGGTCATGTGAATAACCGGTTCGACCCAAATCATGGGTATCACGGCCCCATGCCCGAGCGTGGCGCAGGCCCCGAAAAGGGCAGACCAGCTGGACACGTCGCCCACTTCAAAGGCAACGAAGTCCGCGATGGCCGCGGCCACACCGGCAACGGCAAGCACTAAGCGCAGCGCGGCAAACCATCCAACATCCGGGCGCTCAAGCCCGGATGTTGGAAATCACAAACAACCAGTGCGAAGCGTGTGTGCCCAGAGAGTGTGCCCGGAAAGCCTGCCCTGAGTGAAACCGAAGGGGCCAGTACTCCTGTATGGCCTATGCATCCGTATGGCCAGTCCTCCTGTATGATGACCAGTCGCCATGACCATTCACTTCCGCCACCCGCTCCCCAACATCGACCGCCCCCAAATGGAAGCCGACGTCGTCATCATTGGCGGAGGCCCTGCCGGAATGGCCTGCGCTCTGCGCCTCTCGCAGCTCATCGACCAGCACAATCAGCACCACCCCGAGTCCCCGCTCAGCAAGGAAAATATCTATGTTTTAGAAAAGGCCCGCGAAATCGGCGCGCACTGTCTCAGCGGCGGACTGCTGGACCCGCGCTCCATGCGCGAGCTTTTACCTGACTTTGAAAAAGAAGCCCCCCTCGACGCCGAAGTCACCAAAGAATCCGTCTGGTTCCTCAGCGAAAAGAAGGCCCGCAAGCTCCCCATCGTCCCGCCACCGTTGCGCGATCACGGAAACTACGTCATCTCTCTCAACAAATTCATCAAGTGGCTCGGCCAGAAGGTCGAAGACGCGGGCATCACCATCTTCACCGGCTTCGCCGCCTCTGAGCTGCTCATGGAAGGCAACCGCGTACTCGGCGTCCGCACCGACGACAAAGGAGTCGGCAAAGACGGCGAACCCAAATCCAACTTTGAGCCCGGCTACGATCTCCGCGCCAAAATCACCATCCTCGCCGAAGGCCCGCGCGGCAACTGCGCCAAGCAGCTCATCGACACCCTCGACCTCGAGGATCCCAACCATGCCCAGACCTACGGCCTCGGCGTAAAAGAGCTATGGGAGATCCCCGCGGGCCGCGTAGCCAAAGGCGAAGTCCTCTACACCCTCGGCTATCCGCTCACCACGCACGAGTACGGCGGAGCCTGGGTTTACGGAATTAGGGATACGGCATCAGGTGAGACAGAAATCTCCATCGGCTACGTCACCGGACTCGACTACGAAGATCCCCGCACCGACCCGCACCACGTCTTCCAGTCCTTCAAGCTGCATCCCTTCGCGCGCCACATCCTCGACGGCGGCAAAATGGTCCGCTACGGAGCCAAGACCCTCCCCTACGGAGGCTGGCTCACCATGCCCCGCATCTACGGCAACGGCTGGCTCCTGCTCGGCGACTCGGCCAGCTTCCTCAACTCACAGCGCCTCAAAGGCATTCATCTCGCCATCAAGAGCGGCATGCTCGCCGCCGAAACCGCCTTCAACGCGCTGCTCTCCGCAGACACCTCCACCAACGCTCTCAGCGCTTACAAATCCGCCGTCGATTCAAGTTGGATCAAGGACGAACTCTACGCCGTCCGCAACTTCCATCAGGCCTTCGAGCACGGACTCTACGACGGAGTCATCCGCGCCGGCCTCCAGACCCTCATGCGCGGAGCCAACCTGGGCCCCGACTCAAAAAACCAAGCCGGATATCTCCGCATGAAGCATGCCGACGCCATCAACCCGCACAACCGCGCGCAGATGGTCTACAACGCCAAAGGAGACGGCAAGCTAACCTTCGATCGCCTCACCGACGTTTACCACTCCGGAACCCGCCACGACGACGATCAGCCCACACACCTCGTCGTCCGCGATCTCAACATCTGCGCCACGCAATGCGCCAAAGAATTCGGAAACCCCTGCCAGTACTTCTGCCCCGCCGCCGTCTACGAAATGGTCGAAGACAATTCTCCGAACGCTCCACCCAATCAGAAGCAGCTCCAGATCAACTTCGCCAACTGCGTCCACTGCAAAACCTGCGACATCCAGGACCCCTACCAGATCATCGACTGGGTACCACCGGAAGGCGGAGGAGGCCCCAGCTACGACGGCATGTGAACTCGCCGTTCAGGCATACGTTCTGTTTCTGAATGAGCGCATCGGCCTGAATTCACCAATCGAGAAAACCGAAGTTCGCAGATTTCTCAATACTGGCCCACTTCTCGATTCCAATTCCCTCATGCAACGTCGGGTCGATGTAGAGCGCAGTCGTGATTGACTGGCCTATTCAATCCATGTGGCAATTGGAGTTTGGCTGAACAGGCATAGAGTCCCATAGACTCCCTGGTCTCAGCCCTTAATAAAACGTTTGAGCGTAGCCCCCTGTGCCTATACAATTCAACAATCTGGTCTCAACAATATGTCCCGAGAGGTTCGCGTGCAATCGACCATAGCCTGGTTTAAGAAGCATTGGGTTCCCTGTGCCGTCGCCGCGCTGCTCGTCGTCCAGGCCGCGCAGTTCATCTGCGTGGTCCACCGCGAATCACTCACCTTCGACGAAGACAATCACTCCTTCTCCGGCTACATGATGTGGAAGACGGGCGACTACGGCCTCAATCCCGAGCATCCTCCGCTGATCAAGCTCCTTGCCGCCGTCCCCACGCTGGGCAAAAAGCTCTGGACCCCGCCGCTCCAGGGCCGATTCTTCAAGAGCGAAGCCTATTCCGACGGCCGCGATTGGTTCGCCCGCAATGACGGCGCCAGCCAGCATCTCCTCTTCCAGATGCGCATGATGACTGGCATCCTTGCCCTCGGCCTGTCGCTCGTCATCTTCTTTGCCACACGCGAATTCTTCGGCACCAGCGCCGCGCTCTTCGCGCTGGTTATTGCATCCTTCGACCCCAATCTCCTTGCCCACTCCGCGCTTGTCACCACGGACGTGGGCGTTACCTGCTTCTTCATAGCCTCCATCTACGCCTTTTACCGCTACGTCAAGAACCCCGGATGGTGGCGTCTCATCGTCGCCGCTGTCATCGCCGGGCTGCTCATATCGAGCAAACACTCCGGCGTACTCTTCGCGCCCATGATGCTCGTTCTCATCCTTTGGGAAGTCGCCGCCACACCGCGCGGCCAACGCCTGCGCACCGCTCTCCGCCTTGCCGGAGCCTTCGCCTTCATCATCATCGGCAGTTGCATCGTGCTTTGGGCCTTCTTCGGCTTCCGCTATGCCGCCCGCCCGGCCGGGTTACAGCTGCATCCTTCTCTCGCCGTCTACACCTCGGGGCTGAGCCACTTCGACCGCTCCGCGATTCTCGCTCTTGCGCATTGGCACCTGCTTCCCGAGTCCGAACTCATGGGCCTCGCTGACGTCAAACTCATGGCGCAGTACTATCCCACCTTCATCCTCGGCCGCGTCTATGCTCATGCCGTCTGGTGGTACTTCCCCGTAGCTACCCTCATCAAGACGACCCTCGGCCTGCTCGCGCTCCTCGCCCTGTCCGCATTTGCCATCGTTACCCGGCGTCTGCGCTGGAGCCGCGAAGTCGCTTACCTTGTCCTTCCTGCCGCCCTCTATTTCGTCGTCGCCATGTCCGCCGGCATGGACATCGGCGCGCGCCACATCCTGCCCGTCTATGCTCTGGCTGCCATCCTTGCCGGAGGGACCATCATGGCTCTCAGCCACCGTAACGGACGCTGGATCCCCGTCTGGACGTGGGTCTGCTCCCTGCTCGTCGTCGCCCATGTCGCCTCTGCGCTTTCTGTCTTCCCCAATTACATCGCCTACGCCAATCGTGCCTGGGGAGGCCCCGAAAATGTCCACAACCTTCTGAGCGACGCCAACGTCGACTGGGCCCAGCAGCTCTACCAGGTCAAGGCATGGCAGGATCGCCACCCCAGCCAGTCCTGCTGGTTCGCGTACTTCGCCAATCCTGAAATCGATCCCGCCGTCTACGGCATCCACTGCAACATGCTGCCCACAGCTGACACCGGCTGGTCGGGCGGCTCCGCCATCGTTCCGCCCGTAATCGATGGCCCCGTCTTCATCAGCGCCGGCGACCTCAGCGGCTGTGAATGGCCCAGCGACCAGCTCAACCCCTACCGGTCATTCCAGGACCAAAAGCCCGTCGCCTCCATCGACTACGGTGTGTTTGTCTATCAGGGAACCTTCGCCGTCCCGCAAGTTGCTGCCCTGAGCCGCGTCCAGCACGCCAGCGGATTGCTCCAGCAAAACCATCCGCAGCAGGCGCTCTTGCTCGCTCGCGAGGCCGTCGCCATCGATCCTGGAGATCTTTCCGCGGAAACCTCCCTCGGCGATATCGCATCCGCGGCCGGCCACACCGAGGAAGCCCGCACCGCCTTTGAGTCCGCCATTCTGAGCGCAAAGCGCCTCTCGCCCGACGTTCAGAAACTCTATTTGCCCGACCTCCAAACGAAACTCAGCAAGCTGCCACCGGCAACAGCAAGCCGATGATGACCGGTGACAGCATGCCACACTTCATTCAACGAAGCTTGCGCGCAGTTCCTCTGATCAGTACCCGCAAACGATAGCTTCCGTCATTTGGCAAAGGCTTGGCAGCCGTGCTCCACGAGTGATAAATCGCCAGATTAACTTCGCCAACTGCGTCCACTGCAAAGCCTGCGACATCCAGGACCCCTACCAGATCATCGACTGGGTACCACCAGAAGGCGGAGGAGGCCCAAGCTACGACGGCATGTGAACTCGCCATTCGGGCGTTGCTCTGCTTCTGAATGAGTGCTTTGCCCTGATATCGCCAACTGAGTCCAGGCTTCCGGTTAGCCCGTCACGCGGGTGGAACCGTGCCATTGGCTACCGCCGCTCTTTGAACTGAGTCCGAGCCGTCTGAGCGAGTACTTTGTGATCAAGAGAGATTGCATCGCAGCTCCTGCTCGTACATCTACTATGTAACGCGCACCATCGGTTCAAAGGGGGATCTATGGCCACCTCGCCCGTCACTGTTCAGCCTCGCCGCGCCACCCCGCCGCGCATGCACTCCTCCAGCGAATTTGTTCAGATCCTCATGAGGCTGCAACGGGCCACGAATCTGATCGCCTCCACCCTCGACCTCGAGGCTCTGCTCGATCGCGTGGCCAATGACATCGCCGACTCGATTGGATGCGTGAAGGTTGGGGTATGGCTTCGTGCAGCCGACACTGACGAGATGGTCCTGCATGGTGTGCGTGGCTCCGCAACGTATCAGAAGGGTGAGCGGCTCCAGATCGGACGGCAGGGCATAGTTGGCTACGTGGCAGCCACGGGCAAGATGCGCTACGCCCGCGACGTTCAACAGGACCCTCACTATATCGCCTGCGAACTCCTCACACGCTCTGAAGTCAGTATTCCGCTCAAGTCCGCCGGTCTGGTCATCGGCGTTCTTTCCATCAGCCATCACCAGAAGGACGCCTTCTCGGATGATCAACTCAAGGTGCTTCAGGCGCTCGCCGGACACATCGCCATCGCCATTGAGAACGCCCGCCTCTTCCGGATCGAACGCTCTGAGCGCGAACGCATGCAGCAGGAATCTGTCGAGGCCCGCGCCCTCCAGCAAGCCCTCTTTCTGAAGCCTGTGCCGCTCATCCCCGGCTTCGCCTTTGAAACAGCCTGGCATCCCGCCGGAAGCGTCGCAGGCGACTGGTTCGATTTCATCGACCTTGGCCACCAGCGCTATGGCATCGCTCTGGCCGA
The DNA here is from genome assembly GCA_049799415.1 of Silvibacterium sp. Taxonomy (GTDB): domain Bacteria; phylum Acidobacteriota; class Terriglobia; order Terriglobales; family Acidobacteriaceae; genus Silvibacterium. The sequence continues at coordinate 3,115 of JBARHV010000293.1, read as the reverse complement.
TGTCTCCGGAAAGGGTATGTCCGCCGCCCTCGTGATGTCCGCTACCCGGGCCATCCTGCGCTCACTCGCGCCTCTCTACTCCTCGCCCGCCGAGACCCTCGAACATCTCAACCGGACACTCATGGAGGACCTTCCCACTGGAAAGTTCGTCACCATGATCTACGGCGTGCTCGATGCCGGGTCTCGTGAACTCACTCTCGCCAGCGCCGGACACCTTCGTCCCCTGCTCATCAATCATCACTGTGCGTTTCTCGAATTGGATACTGGCCTGCCACTCGGCCTCGGCGTGTCCTCGTATCCGCAGTGCACCATCACGCTCGACCCCGACACCCGACTGCTGCTTTATACCGACGGCATCACCGAAGCCATGGATAGCACGGAGGAAGAGTATGGTCCGGCTCGCCTCATCGAACACTTTCTGCAGCCCGGGGCCTGTGTGAGGGGCCTCATCGCGGATGTCCAGCGCTTTAGCGCTGGATCGGATCGAACCGACGACGCAACAGCTGTCCTCATCCGCAGCCGCTAAGGACGACAGAGTCGTCGGAGTAACGCCCAATCGTTAAAATTTCGCGGAGATGTTTGACGATTCTATCGTGGAGAAACGCAGGGCATGAGAGATCCCGGTTCGTCGGCGAGCCGGAAGTTGGCGGATTATTCTCGCTGAGTGATAAATCGCCAATGCGCTCACCGACCCCGCCGCTTGGATCGCGAACAACGCGCTTGGACTTGTTGAGCTCGCCGCGGATATTGTCCACGACCAACCGGAGTGGCCACGCGAATCGACCTGCCCGAACGCCAAATTCCGCGTTACTATAGGCGGCCAACCCACTCAAGCTTCCTTTGCTTGAGTGAGTAAACCATAGGCACACTGACAGAAAAAAACCGCCGATCACACCTAAGGCAACCGTTCGTTAGCTGGCCGCTCCACAAGCTGACCGCGTCATCCCCCGCTCACTCCAGCTATAATCCTCCTCACTCCATGACCCTCGCCGCCGGCTCACGTCTAGGCCCTTACGAACTCTCCGCGCTCATCGGCGCAGGAGGCATGGGCGAGGTCTACAAGGCCCGCGACACCCGCCTCAACCGCGATGTTGCCATCAAAGTCCTGCCCGCATCCTTCGCCGCCGACGGCGAGCGTTTGCGGCGTTTTGAGCAGGAAGCGCAGGCCGTCGCCGCCCTCAGCCATCCCAACATTCTCGCCGTCTATGACATTGGTCAGCACGACGGCGCGCCGTATCTCGTCTCCGAGCTGCTCGAAGGCGAAAGCCTCCGCGAGCTGCTCGCGCGCGGCGTCCCCTCGCATCGCAAAACCATTGGCTACGCCATCCAGATCGCGCAAGGGCTCGCCGCCGCGCACAGCAAGAACATCGCGCACCGCGACCTCAAGCCCGACAACATTTTCATCACCCAAACTGGCCAGGTAAAAATCCTCGACTTCGGCCTCGCCAAATCCATTGGCGCCCCCGCCTACCACGTTGTGTCCCCCGCCGACGCTACCATCGCCGCGCCCGGTCCGGCCACGGACGCCGGAACCGTCATGGGCACCGCCGGCTACATGTCGCCCGAGCAGGTGCGCGGAGCCGCCGTAGACACCCGTACCGACATCTTCAGCTTCGGCGCCGTCCTCTACGAAATGCTCACCGGCCAGCGCGCCTTCAAACGCGACACCACTGCCGAAACCATGACCGCCATCCTCAACGACGAGCCGCCCGAGACTTTCACCACGGGACGCCACGTTCCGCCCGCGCTCGACCGCATCGTTCGCCACTGCCTCGAAAAATCTCCCGACCAGCGCTTTCAGTCCGCCCGCGATCTCGCCTTCGATCTTGAATCCGCCTCCGACCTCACGCCCTCCGCCGGACAGCCCGCAGCAAAGGTCGCCGCGCGCCGCCGCTGGTGGTACTACGCGGCCGCCGCAGCCGCGTTGCTCCTGCTCGCCGCAGCCTTCATCACATGGAAGGCCTTCTCCACCCACCCCGTCACCGGCTCGCACTTCCACCAGCTCACCTACCGCCGCGGACTCATCACCGAAGCCCGCTACGCGCCCGACGGGCAGACCATCTTCTACACCGCCGCATGGGAGGGTTCAAAGCCTGCAATCTATACCGTGCCCTCCAACGGAAATGGCGGCCATTCGCTTGACATTCCCGACGCGCGTCTCCTCGCCGTCTCAAAGCAGGGCGAGATCGCCGTTGCGCTCGCGCCACAGGACGTCTCCCCATTGATCGATCCCGGCACCCTCGCACGCACCACCAACGGCGCCGGCGCTCCCAAGCCTGAAATCGAGAACATCCAGGCCGCGGACTACACCCCAGACGGCTCCGCGCTGGCCATCGTGCGCTACCTGCCCGGCAAGCTCATCTGCCAGGTCGAATACCCCATCGGCAAAGTGCTCTACAGCGCCCCCGCCGTCGGTTACCTCCGTTTCTCACCCAACGGACGCTACCTCGCTTTCATCTCCCAGGAGAGCCCCTTCAATGACCGTGGCAACGCTGTCATTCTCCGCACCAATGGCGATAAAGTCGCCGTCAGTCCCCTCTACGAAAGCGCGCAGGGCCTCGCCTGGACTCCCTCCGGAAACGAGGTCTGGTTCAGCTCGCCCCTCGAGTCCGGCGCAGTCCATGCCCTCTCGCTCTCCGGAAAAAGCCGCGAAGTCCTCTCCGTTCCTGGCCGCCTCTTCCTGCGCGACATTGCTGCCAACGGACAGCTTCTCGCCGAACAGGGCATCATCCATCTTGGAAACGTCGTCTACGGCGACAACGGCGCAACGGAGCATGATCTCTCCTGGCTCGATTACGGCTATCTGCGCGCCATCAGCGACGATGGCAAAATGATCCTCTTTGATGAGGAGGGGGCCGAAGCCCCGAATTACACCGTGTATGTCCGCAACGTGGACGGCTCGCCCGCCACCCCCCTCGGCGAAGGCTACGGCACGGCCATCTCGCACGACAAGAACTGGGTGCTCTCCGTCAGACTCAACAATCAACTGTGGCTGTTGCCCGTCGGTCCAGGAGAGCCGCGACAAATCTCTCCGGCCAATTTCTCCGTCGTCGCCGCCGCCGGCTTTCTCCCCGGCGACAAATCGATCGTCTATGGGGCGATGGAACCCGGACAC
>JBARHV010000292.1:0-2729 GCA_049799415.1 Silvibacterium sp. | reverse complement strand
GTCCAGTCGGTACCCCACAGGCAGCGGGTAAGACCAAAAGCGTCGAAGATGCGGCCTAGTGGATCCCAGATGTCCCCATAGGGGAAGGATTCATGCGATAGCGTGCATGCGCCGCTGATTTTGACGGTGACGTTGTCGAGCCGAGCGAATTCGAGAAGCTTTGGCAGATCGGCCCAGGGCGCGGCGGGGACGGGCGGCCCGAAAGGCTGCGGAAGCCCAAGATGATCGATCACGAACATCGTGCCGGGGTTGTGGGCTATCAACACCTGCGCTTGATCGAGGCAGCCCCAGCAGAAGAGGTTGACCGGCAACCCAACGCGCGCGGCAGCGACGAGAAGCCGCTGCGTGCCCGCGTGGTCAGGGCCGAGGGGCGTACCATGAGCCAGCATTAAACGAATTCCGACAGTACCAGGGGTCGCGGCCCAGTTTTCGACGATCTCGACGACCTCAAGATCGTTCGGATTAACCGACTTAACGAGCCCGAAACGGCCCGGATAGGCGCGATAAACGTCGAGTGCGTAGCTGGCGTCATAGCGGTACAGCGAGAACGGCGAGACAAGAACGGCTGTAAATTCGCGAGCAATAGTGACCCCCTGAGGGGCGGTTTTCGCGTCCAATAATGACCCCCTCTGACGCGGTGTGTCAGCGTCCCTTCCTTTTGCCGGGAAGGGTGCTGGGGGATGATTGGCGTGGACATTATCGGTCAGATACGTCGGGCCTATTTCGAGCAGCGGCGCCCGATCAGGGAGATCGTTCGGACGCTGTCGGTGTCGCGTGCGACGGTGCGCAAAGTGGTCCGCGGTCAGGCGACCGAGTTCAAGTACGCGCGCGGGGTTCAGCCGGCGCCCAAGCTGGGCGAGTGGGTCGACGTCCTGAGCGAGATACTAGACCAGGAAGCGAATCTGCCGCGGCGGGAGCGCCGCTCGACCCAGCGTTTATTCGAGGAGCTGCGCGGGCGCGGCTATGACGGCGCGCACGATAGCGTGCACCGGTTCGTGAAGACGTGGCGCGACGAACGGGCTCGGGTTCCGGCCCAGGCATTCGTGCCGCTGAGTTTTGCCCCCGGCGAGGCGTACCAGTTCGACTGGAGCCACGAGACGATCACGCTGCGCGGGCTGCCGCTGATGGTCAAGGCAGCGCACATGAAGCTGTCGCACAGCCGCATGCCGTTCGTGCGCGTCTACTTCCGCGAGACCCAGGAGCTGGTGTTCGACGCTCACGACAAGGCGTTCCAGTTTTATGGCGGGGTCTGCCGGCGCGGGATTTACGACAACATGAAGACGGCGGTGGAGGCGATCTTCGTCGGCAAGGCGCGGCAATATAATCGCCGCTTTCTGCGGATGTGCTCGCACCACCTGGTCGAGCCGGTGGCGTGCACGCCGGCGTCGGGCTGGGAGAAGGGCCAAGTCGAGAACCAGGTCGGCAATCTGCGCGACCGGCTGTTCCGGCCCAAGCCGCGGGTGAAGAGCCTGACCGAGCTGAACGCGTGGCTGGAAGATCAATGCGTCGCCCATGCCAAGCGCACCCAGCACCCCGAGTTCAAGGACCGGACAATCTGGGCGGTGTTCCAGGAAGAGCGTCCGAGCCTGATGGCGCCGCGCGGGCCGTTCGACGGCTTCGTCGAGAAAGCGGTCCGGGCCAGCACCACCTGCCTGATCATGGCCGATCACAACCGCTACAGCGTGGACGCGCGCGCCGCGGGCCGGATGGTGTTGGTGCGCTCCCATGCCGAGCGCATCGTCGTGCTGCTGGACGACGAGGTGGTCGCCGACCATCCGCGCCAGTTCCGGCGCGACCGGATCGTCTACGACCCCTGGCATTATCTGCCGGTCCTGGTGAAGAAGCCCGGGGCCTTGCGCAATGGCGCTCCCTTCAAGGACTGGGATTTGCCGCCGGCACTGGCTCAGGTTCGCGCCAAACTGAAGGGCCACGCCGATGGCGACCGCCAGTTCGTCAAGGTGCTCGGCGCGGTGCTCGATCATGGCTTGCCCGCCGTCGAGGCGGCCTGCGCCGAAGCGCTGGAGGCCGGCCTCGCCAGCGGCGACGTGATTCTCACGGTCCTCGCCCGGCGACGCCAGCCGGCACCGCCGCCCAGCATCATCACGCCCGACGCGCTGCGCCTGAAGATCGAACCCGCGGCCGATTGCGGCCGCTACGACAGCATAAGGAAGGTCGCCTGATGGAACGTCATGAGATTCTGGACGCCATGAGCGAGCTCAAGCTCCATGGCATGCGCGCCAGCTTCGACGAGATCGCCGGCAAGGGTATGGCTCGGCGCGACGAGGTCTATCCCCTCATCGCCAGTCTGATCCGGGCCGAGCGTACGCATCGGCAGGCGCGGTCGATCAGCTATCGGATGGGCGGTGCCAAGTTCCCGGTGCTCAAAGATCTCGACAAGTTCGTCTTCCCCGACACGCCGGTCGACGAGGGCCAGGTCCGCGAACTCGCCACCGGTGCCTTCCTCGACGCCAAGCGCAACGCCATCTTCATCGGCGGCACCGGCACCGGCAAAACCCATCTGTGCATCGCAGTGGCCTCAGCGGTCATCCGCAGCCGCGCCAGGGGGCGCTTCTTCAACTTGGTCGATCTGGTCAATCAGCTGGAACAGGAAAAGGCCGCCGGCCGCAGCGGCAGGCTGTCCGAGAAGCTGCTGCGCTACGATCTCATCATCATCGACGAACTCGGCTACCTTCCATTCAGCCAGCCGGGCGGCCAGCTGCTGTTCCATC
>JBARHV010000291.1:0-1564 GCA_049799415.1 Silvibacterium sp. | reverse complement strand
GTGTGCTTGAGCAGGTAGCGCCGGTTGAGCGCAAGCGGGCGCTGATCCATCCACACGAGCGAAGCGCCGATGTGCCGCGTGACGCTGGGCGTGGAGTGCGCGGAAGCAATCAAATCGCCGCGGCTTATATCGAGTTCGTGATTCAGCACCAGCGTGACCGAGAGCGGAGCATGTGCCTCCTCAAGGTCCCCGTCCCACGTAACGATGCGCTCGACCTCGGCGCTTCTTCCCGAAGGAAGCACAGCAATCGTGTCGCCCTTGCGAACCGTCCCTGAAGCGATCTGCCCGGCAAAGCCGCGAAAGCTGTGGCTGGGCCTCAGTACCCGCTGCACCGGAAAGCGAAACGGCGCAGCGCGTGTATCGAGCGACGACGGCACGGCCTCCAGCAGTTCCAGCAGCGACGGTCCTGTGTACCACGGCATTGAACCAGACTCGTGTCCGGACTCGTGTCTGGGCCCGCGCCCAGCGCCGAGCCCGGCCCGATGAACGACGTTGTCTCCCATCAGCGCGCTCACCGGCACGAAGATGGCCTCCACCGGATTGCCCGTGTCCTCGGCAATCTGATCGAGAAGCACGCTGAAATCGCGCTCGATCGCTCGAAACGCAGACTCATCGTAACCAATGAGGTCCATCGTGTTCACTGCAACCAGAACGTACTTCACCCGCAGCAGAGACGCGATGTACGCATGACGCCGCGACTGCACCAGCACGCCTTTGGCAGCGTCAATCAGCACCACCGCGGCGTCGGCCGTCGAAGCCCCGGTCGCCATATTACGCGTGTACTGCTCATGGCCCGGCGTATCCGCGATGATGAACTTCCGCCGCGCCGTCGAGAAGTAGCGATAGGCAACGTCGATCGTGATTCCCTGTTCGCGTTCGGCCCGCAGTCCATCGGTCAGCAAGGCAAAATCGATCTGTCCCGGAGCTGTTGTTCCCTTCCCTTCGATCGACCGCACCTGATCTTCGTAGACAGACTGCGTGTCGTAGAGCAGCCGGCCGATAAGCGTGGACTTACCGTCGTCCACACTGCCCGCTGTCGAAAAGCGAAGCAGGTCCTTCTCGCGCTCCTGCTCCAGGAACTCGTCGATGGAGAAACTCGGAATGGTCAGCGCAGGCATTTAGAAATAGCCCTCCCGCTTCTTCATCTCCATCGATCCTTCCTGGTCGTAGTCAATGGCGCGATTGGCCCGCTCCGAAGATCGAAACGAGATCAGCTCCGCAATAATTTCCGGAATCGTCTCCGCATCCGAGCGGATGGCCCCGGTGCATGGACTGCACCCCAGCGAGCGCAGTCGCGACTTGACCATGAGCGGGCGCTCGCCGATACGCGCAACAAAATCCTGTTCGATGGGAAGCAGCGCATCGCCGCGCACATACATGGGCCGCTCCTTCGCAAAGTAAAGATCGACCACCGGAATGCTCTCTTCATGGATGTACTGCCACACGTCCATCTCCGTCCAGTTCGAGAGCGGAAAAACACGAATGCTTTCGCCCGGATGAATGCGCGCGTTGTACAGGTTCCACAGCTCGGGCCGCTGGTTCTTCGGGTCCCACTGTCCCGCGC
>JBARHV010000290.1:0-2114 GCA_049799415.1 Silvibacterium sp. | reverse complement strand
CCGGTGGCAGCGTACCTTGGTATCTTTTCCGAAGTTATTTGCAGCAACGGCCGGGAAAACGTAACTGGCAGCAGGAAGCTCACGGCAATCCAGCGCGTGCTGGGAGCTGAGGAGTTCAGTTATGCGGGCAACTCTCGGGCTGACCTCCCGGTTTGGAGGCGCGCGAAGAGCGCGGTGGTGGCCGGAGCAAGTCCCCGGCTTCTCAAAGCTATCGAGCGCTCTGGCATCCAGGTTGAGAATGTCTTTCCGGCACCGCGGCTTTCCATCCGTACGGTTCTAAAGGCAATGCGAGTCTATCAGTGGACCAAGAATGTTCTGGTTCTCCTTCCGCTGATGCTTTCCCATCGGCTATTTGTAATGCACCCTCTGCTGAATGGGGTTCGAGCGTTTTTCGCGTTCTCGCTCTGCGCGTCCGCCGTCTATCTGGCAAATGATGTCCTCGATCTGCCCAACGATCGCAGGCACGAGAATAAGAAATATCGCCCCTTGCCATCGGGACAGTTATCTGTGCCCGCAGCCGTGGTATTGATTGTGTTGTTGCTGGCCGGATCGGCCCTTCTGAATCCCACGCCCGCCGCCGCCTGGTTGCTAGCCGGTTATTTGGCTTCGACCATGGCTTACTCCATTTACTTAAAGCGGCTGTTGATCATTGACGTTATTATGCTTGCCGGTTTTTACACCTTACGCTTGTTGTATGGGGGCACCGCCGCTGCGGTTACAGTCTCCACATGGACCCTGGCCTTTTCCATGTTCATGTTCCTGAGTCTGGCCTTGATCAAACGAATTTCCGAGCTGCAATCAGGCGTTTCAGACGAAGGGCTAACTGGTTCGGGCAGAGCCTACCTGCTTTCCGATCTTTATCAAATGTCCGCCTTGTGCGCGGCCAGCGGCTGCATTGCTGCATTAGTGGTTATTCTCTACATAATCAGCCCGGAAGTCATGGTGCTCTACTCCCGGCCGCGCTTTCTCCTGGGGATTTTTCCGCTCTTGATCTACTGGCAGAGCCGATTGCTCATTCTGGCGAACCGCGGGGCGATCCAGGACGACCCAATTGTCTTCTCTATGAAGGATCGCGCCAGCCGCGCAACCGCAGCCGCACTCTTGATCCTAGTTCTAATAGCGATATAACTAAAGCTTGTAATAGCTTTACCCTAATCAAAACTTAGGGTCCCTTAGTACTATGGTTGCACTTGACCTAGGGGACCTTTTTTGACACGATTTGATGTGCGCGCTTCCAGAATCCTTGTTGCGATATTGACCGTTTCCACAGGCTTAACTGCCCAGGTAGTCGCGACTTACCACAACGACACCTATCGAACCGGTCAAGACCTTCAGGAAGTGACGTTGAATACAAGCAACGTCAACGCAACCAGTTTCGGCAAGTTGTTCTCGTTCGCGGTGGATGCTCAGGTCTACGCTCAACCCCTCTATGTGCCGAGTGTATCTATCCCCGGCCAGGGCATTCACAATGTTGTGTTTATCTGTACTGAGAACAACAGTGTTTACGCTTTCGATGCGGATGTAGGGGGTCTGAACCCTTTATGGCAAGTTAACCTAGGGCCGGCCCTCCAATCAACGGTTATCAATGTCACGCGCAACCTTCAGCCTCAGATTGGTATCACCGGGACTCCAACAATCGATTTGTCGTCCAATACGATCTACTTAGTAACCGAAACCTACGAAAACAGTCAAGCGATATTCCGCTTGCACGCGCTGGATATTACGACTGGAGCGGAGAAATTCAACGGACCTCAAGTGATACAGGGAAGCGTGCCAGGGACTAGCTCCGACAGCATGGGCGGCTTCCTAACCTTCAGTGCCGTCAATCATTGGCAGCGCCCGGGGTTATTACTGTGGGGCGGCGCAGTGTATGTGGCCTTCGGATCGCACGAAGACCAGACGCCCTTCCACGGCTGGCTATTCGGATACAACGCCACCACCTTGGCGCAGACCGTCGTCTACTGTTCTACACCGAACGGTTCTGAGGGTGGGTTCTGGCAAGGCGGCGTCGGACTGGCCTTGGATCCCTCGACTGGATATTTGTACGCGGCTAGTGGTAACGGAAGCATGGATGCCAACACCGGGCAAGGTGATTACGGCGACAGCGTTCTCAA
>JBARHV010000289.1:0-11089 GCA_049799415.1 Silvibacterium sp. | reverse complement strand
GGGCTGGGCGGCGTGATTATTCCATTCATCGGTATCAAGCTCATCGACCTCGCCATCACTGCCATTGGACTCGCATAGGAAAACTATGAAACAACATCTGCGTACAGCCATTCTCTATACAATCTTCACCGGGCTGCTGCTCGGGCTGGGATATCCGCTGGCCATGACCGGCATCGCTCACGTTTTCTTTCCAAAGCAGGCCTCAGGCGAGTTGATTGTTCGCAATGGAAGCCTGATCGGATCGCAACTCATTGGTCAGCCGTTCACGGGGCCGACGTACTTTCACAGCCGTCCCTCGGCTGCCGGCAGCGGATACGACGCCACCGCATCCTCCGGTTCTAATCTTGCCGCGACAAGTCGTGCGCTGGTCGATCGCGTTCAACAAAGCGTCTCTGTTGAACATCAACCCTCGGGAGGAGTTCCAGTTGACCTCGTCACGGCGTCCGGTTCGGGTCTTGATCCTGATATCTCACCCGCAGCCGCCTATTACCAGGTTCCGCGCATAGCGCAACAGCGGCATCTGCCAGAGTCCACCGTGCGCGACCTGGTCACTGCGCATATTACTCCGCGACAGTTCGGCCTGCTGGGCGAGCCGCGCGTGAATGTGCTTGAACTCAACCTCGCGCTGGATTCGCTTCACCCGGTGCGCCACTAGACGACCTGTATTCGGCTGTTGAGTGCCGTGGTCTGAGTCAGGCAAGATGCACAGATTTTTCATCAACGCATGATTGCGGATGTGTCTCGCTATACTGAATCTTCGCGCACAGCAACCATGGGACAGGTGGCGCGAGCGAGGAGCTCCGTGACTGTTTATAAGCACTCTACGCGCAGACACTGCATTGTTGTTCTATTGACCATCGTTACGATACTTTTCCTGTCCGGTGCAGTCGCGCAGGACATCGGTGTTCCGACGCTCCATCTGCAGCAACCGTTTATGCCTTTGCAGCGCTATGGACCATACAACGCGCATATTCTTGTTGGAGGGCGGGGGCTTACAAAGCCTCTGCCGGTGAAGGACCCGATTCTCGAAGCGGCTACTCCATGGACTCTTTCGGCGTGGGTTGAGTTCACGTCGGCTTCTCCGCGTTCTATCCTGATTGCCGGGGCGGGCGATCCGTTTGGCGAAGACTCTCGGTTTTTTGTCCTCGTGGATGGCAAACCTGCTCTTCGCGTAAGGGACGCGGAGATGCTGATATCTGCTGCCCCGTTCACTGCAGAGGGCTGGCACTTCTTTGCGGCCACTTTCGATGGAGCCACAACTCATTTCTATGTCGATGGGGTTGAGGAGGCGCACGGCGTGTTGCGCACCGGCGCGATTGCACCGCAGCTTGTGATGGCTCCTGTAGAACCGTCATGCGCGAAGTTGCCATGTCCGCATTTTGGCGGACGCATTGCGCAGTTTACGCTGGCACGCGGCGCGTCCACGCAAGACCAGATTGCAACGCTGGCAAATGACAGGCCTGATCCGGACCTGATTGAGTTTGAGGAAGGCTCAAAGCCGTGGCCTTTGCAGGTGGTGCAATATACCGGCAATACGGCGCCGCAGGAGCCGTGGACCATGCCGATGCGCAACGCGCCATTCAGCAAGCCGGTTGCCGCTCCGCTGCCGCCAGCGGAGACTACGCTTGCGGCGAATTCGCCAGGGGACTGGACACTGAGCGGTGGATGGAAGCTTGCTGAGACGCCGAAGGTTTCCGCTACTCCGGAAGCTATTTCGACTGCGGGCTTTGATACGGCCGCATGGATGCCGGCAACGGTACCGGGCACGGTGCTGACCACGATGATCGATCGAGGCCGCTACCCTGATCCGGATTACGGTCTCAACAATCTCGATATCCCGGAAAAACTGAACAGAGAGAGCTACTGGTACCGCGCGGAGTTTACTTCGCCGAAAACCGAAGGCCGCTCGCATGTGTCCCTGGTGCTTGACGGGATCAACTACCATGCTGAAATCTGGTTCAACGGCCAGCATCTGGGTCAAATGACTGGCGCGTTCACGCGCGGCACGTTTGACATCAGCAAGCTGCTGCATGCTGATGGGAAAAACGCGCTGGCCATTCGTATCGCTCCGGTACCGCATCCGGGCATTCCCAATGTGCAGTCGATCATTTTCGGAGCAGGGTTGAATGGCGGCGCGATGGAACTGGATGGCCCGACGTTTGTTGCCTCCGAGGGATGGGACTGGAACCCTCCCATGCATGACCGGGATACCGGGCTGTGGCAGAATGTGCATCTGACTGCCACGGGCCCTGTGTCCATTGGCGATCAACAGGTCATCACACATCTTCCCCTGCCGGACATCACGCAGGCGGATGTGACTTTGAATATTCCGCTCGAAAATTTTTCGGGCAAGCCCGTCGAGGGAACTTTGACTGCTTCCTTTGAAGGGGTTGAAGTGCACGAGCGCATTGTGGTTCCTCCCGACGGAGAAACGGTACAGCTCTCACCCAAAGAGTTTCCGGCTCTGCATCTTGAGCATCCGAGATTGTGGTGGCCGAACGGCTATGGAAAGCCGGAGCTGTATCACCTGACCACAACCTTTACGACCGACGACGCGGCGCCAGTGGTGAAGAAGCTGCACTTTGGAGTGCGTGAAATTTCGTATGAGGTCAGCCTGCTCGATATCGAGGGCAAGCTGCGTCGTGTGGACTATGACCCGACCGTAGGGCGCGATGATGCGAAGCCCCAGGTGGACGTGACGCATGAAGGCATGCGTCAGATTCCAGGTGGATGGGCCGCGTCGATTGCAGCGGGGGATGATGCTTCTCCTGTCTTCCATGCGCTCGATGACACACGCGCGACGCCATACCTCACCATCAGGGTGAACGGCGTGCGTATTGCTGTACGCGGTGGAAGCTGGGGCATGGATGACTCGCGAAAGCGAGTTTCCCGCACGCGTCTTGAGTCGTTTTTCCGTTACGACCGCGATGCGAACCTCGACATCATCCGCAACTGGCAAGGGCAGAATACGGAAGAGGTTTTCTACGATCTGGCCGATGAATACGGCATGCTGGTCTGGAATGATTTTTGGGAAGTTACGGCAGACTCGAATGCGGAGGCGGAAGACCCGCAGCTGTTTCTTGCGAATGCGAAGGATACGATCCTACGCTACCGCAATCATCCATCGATCGTGATGTGGTGCGGGCGGAACGAGGGCGTTCCGCAGCCCATCATCAACCAAGGCCTTATTGCGCTTACGCATTCCCTGGATGGCACGCGATATTACTCGCCCTCATCGAATCAGGTGAATCTGCTGCCGAGCGGGCCCTACTCCTATGAGGACCCGGCGGATTATTACGACAAGATCGATCAGGGATTTGCCGTGGAAATTGGAACATCCTCGCTGCCAACCCTCGAATGGTTCAGCCGCTGGATTCCGAAGGTGGACCGCTGGCCCATCACGGATGACTGGGCGTATCACAACTGGCATCCGCATGATGAGTTAAACAAGCACATGCAGGCGCAGTTTGGCGCGGCGGGCAGCCTGGAAGAATATGTGCGACAGGCGCAGATGATGAACTACGTTGATTACCGCGCTATTTTTGAAGGCTTCAATGCGCACTTATGGGCCCCGAACAGTGGACGCCTGCTATGGATGACGCAGCCCTCCTGGCCAAGTATGCTTTGGGGCATTCTCAGCTCGGACTACGATACCCAGGCCTCGTATTATGGGACGAAGAAAGCGTGCGAGCCAGTCCATGTGCAGCTCGATCTTGCGACGAACGACGTGCAGGTGATTAATACGACGCGCAATCCTTTGCTCCAGGTAAAGGTGGATGCCGATGTTTACGCGCTGGATGGAAAGCTGCTGCTGCATCGCGACGCCACGCTGGATGCCGCGACAGATGATGTAACGCGCGCCCTGCATGTCGATCTGGATCCGCTGCTTGGGGACACCACGGTGTTTGTACATCTTGCGCTGCACGCGCAGAGCGGCGCACTGCTCTCGCAGAATTTTTACTGGCGTGCTGCTTCGGATGCGGGCTATCTCGCCCTCGATACAATGGCTCCCGCCCATGTAACGCTGTCGGCGCACCAGGTTTCCGGGGCCGAACTTGCGAACGGGCGCAGGATCGAGGTACAGCTCAAAGATACGAGCGCGGTTGCCGCGCTGAACACGAAGCTGGTGACTACGAGGGCAGCCGATGGCTCGGAGGTGCTCCCTGCGTTTTACAGCGACAATTACATTTCGCTGCTGCCGGGCGAAGAGCGGACGGTCACCATCGACATTCCCGAGGCAGATGCGAAGCAAGCGCTCAAACTCAAGGTTCGCGGTTGGAATGTTATTCGGGCGTCTGTCGATATAGCTCCGTAAATGTAATGGCAAAGTAGCTCCAAAAGAGGCGGCAGGTGAAAACCAGCCGCCTCTTTGTTCCGAGCGGTTATTTTTCTTCTGGAAGCGGAACGGGACCGGGGCCGCCTACGGCAAAGATACGGGGAACGCGCTCAGCCGGCGTGGGCAGTTCCGGGAACTTCATGTGCGGCTCGGATTGATACCAATATGCTGTCGTGTAGAAGTTGTCAGAGCGGTGATTGGCGTTGCCGTGTTCGATGGTGAACTTGAGCGACTTCTGGAAGCGCACCGGATTGTCGGTATGCCAGCGGTACATGCAATAGCGTCCGCCCACCCGCTCCGGGTCGACGATATACGGCGCTCCGTTGTGCATGTAGGCGAAGGGTTGCGCGCCAAAATCCCATGCGCCGTTGTAGTAGTCTTCGGTGCCCGTTCCGTTGATGGTGGGCAGCGTGTCGCCATCGATGAAGATCATCTCGTCGCCTTCGCCCATCCATCCATCCTGGTTCTGAAGAACGGCTTGACTGACGCCGATGAGATGGCCGCGCCCCTGGGCTTCCATAAAGACGTAATTATCCTTCCCAGTCAGATTTTTCGCGTCGCCGACTGGGTGGTCGTAATTGTGTTTCCAGTTGTTCGTCCAACCGCGGCAAGGAGCGGCCTGACGATACTGGGCGTGGAAGTAGCCGAGATCGCCGGGTAGCTCGGGCATCGTCATAAAGTCGATGTTGAAATAGAAGCTATCTACCTTCACTGGGCCGTCGTTGGTGACGGTGATCCGTGCTGATTTTCCGAAAGGCATAGGGAAATATGCATTCAGCCCTTTGATCGAGGCCACGGTGGTGAGGGCCGACTGGTAGAGAAAATAATCTCCGAGGCCCAGCCCGAAGAAATCTCCGACCGGAACTTCGACCGACGGCTCATTTTCGTCGTCCCAATATGCGCGGAGAACCAGGTTTTTCAGGTGATATGGATCGTCGGAGCTGATGGTGAACCAGATGTGCGTAATGACACCGGGCCCCCTGGCGTCGAGCAGAACAGCCGTCTGCCCGGAGTTAATCGAGATGGCGTCGCCATTGCCTCCGGTGCGGTCATAGCTGGATGCGCGTCGAGTGCTGGAGTTTTCAAGGCGGGCGAGCGCGGCGATTTCGGGCAAAGGAACAGCGGATGCGTTGTCCTGCGAAGGTTGCGGCTCCTGGCCGTGCAGCAGAGAGCTTGAGCCAAGCACTGCAGCTCCCGAAGTCAAATAGGCCAGCAGACTGCGGCGCGGCAGCTTACCTCCTTCAATGCGATCGAACTTCATGATTTTTCCTGTCCAGTGCGTAGTGCGGTTTTTCCATCTTCTCGCTTCATCGATGCCGAAGCAATGCTCAGAATGTGCGCCTCCGGATTTTCTTACGCATGCTCTAGAACAGGACTTTTAACGCGAACTGCATGATCCGCGGGTCGTGGACGCCATCGGGATGCAGAAAAGATGACGGCAAAATGCCTTGATTCGCATTGCCGTTCACGCAATCGCTGTTGCCAAAACTATAGGCGTAATTGCCATTCGAGCCATAACAGCTCGGCGAATTGTTTACGCCCGTGAACTGCGTGTGGTTGAAGACGTTAAACGCCTCCGCGCGGAATTCAGTCGAGATTTTTTCTCCGATGGGAAAGTGCTTGAATATCCCCATATCGAAGTTCGAGGTCCGCGGCCCGTGGAGGGAGTTGCGTCCTGAATCGCCAAAGGTGAGGCCGGTAGGCATGTTGTATGCGGCAGGATTGTAGAGCAGCGGACCAAAGATTCCACCTTGAAGTTTAGGCCCGGTGATATGGGATGTACTGACTCCGGGAGCAACGTCCACATATGATCCTGTTCCTTCTCCGTTGGCGACACCGGCGTTGTCATAGACGAGGCCGACGATGCTGAAGGGATCGCCAGTCTGAATCTCGGTGATGCCAGACCATTGCCACCCGCCCAGAATCAATCGCGTGGGCAGGCTGTGCTGCGCGAGCACAGGGAGCGTGTAAATGTAACTGAAGTTGAGAATATGCCGTTGGTCGAAATTAGAGCTGGCTCGATTGGCTTTCAGGTTGTAGCTGTCAACAAAGTTACCGTCGTAGCGATCCGAAGAATCGTCGATGGCATGGCTATAAGTGTAGGCAAGGGTAATTTCCAGGTTCTTTGCCTGTCTGCGCCCGGAGACCTGAAGCGAGTTGTAGGTAGAGCTTGCTCCGTAACCGATGCCGTCGATCGTATCCCACCCGGGGAAGTTATCACGATATAGGTCGGGGTTGGCGTTGCCGCATGCGATATCCAGATGAATCTGCGCCTCCCCGGTGATGGGGGTTCCATCCGGCAATGCATCGTTGTTGCAGACGTCATCCGTGATGGGCACGCCTTTGGGAAAAGGATTCTCTGATGCGGGAAGGTCGTGAAGCTGGTTGAGATCCCGCTGCAGAACCAGGTGCGTCCCTCTCGATCCGACATAGGATACGGTCGCAATGGTATTGCGCATCAGCTCTCGCTGAATGTCGAGGTGATACTGCTGCACATAGGGCCATTGAACCTTGGTGGCTGGAATTGAATTCGGGATGAGCGGAAAATACTCGCCTCCGCCGATGTTGGTATAACCCTGGATGTTGAACTGGATGGGCGTGAGCACCAGTGGCGGCTGGCCTTCGAGCGATTCCGAATTGGCCTCATTGCCATTCGTGTGCTCATAAAAGATTCCGTAGGCTCCACGGATTGCGGTCTTGCCGTCTCCGAACAGATCGTAGGCAAATCCAATGCGGGGCGCTGGATTCCAGAGATGCCCCTTCATGCAGCCGGCGGGAACCCCGCCGACTCCGCATTGCACAATGCCGCTCAGGTTATCGATGCTCTGCCCGGGGCCGAAGATCAGGTGACCATCGTCAGGATCGACCGTGGGTGCATCGGCGATGTTGTATGCGGCTGGGTCGAAGTTGTAGGCCAGATTATTTTTCTCCGTGTACAGGCCAAAGATGCTCATACGAAGACCCAGATTTAAAGTCAGCTTCCTGGTCACATGCCAGTCATCCTGAATGAACGGCTCAAAGATTTTGAACTTGAAATGATATTTAGGCTCGTTATTGGATTGCGAATAGGAGGAGATGTCGCCGACGAGAAAATCCGCAAAGGAATTGCCGGTGCTGGAGGGATTGCCGCCGGTGCTGGGATCAGAGGTGTAGAACGAACCTCCGTTGCCGCTGAAATTCAGAAATCCCTGAGTATTCAGCTCAGCGTCCTCATTTTTCTGGTCGGCGGTGAAATAGAAGCCGGTCTTGAGATTATGCGAGTGCAACAGCTTGGTGACCGTGTCGCGATAAGTGTAAGTGGGGTTGGAATTGTAGAAAGGAACCGGCCCGGCATCCACGACGAGTGTGCCGAAACTTGCGCCGCCGTTGATAGTGACGGACGGGACTTTGCCTCCAAAGCCATTATTAAACAGTCCGGTCATCGTCAGCCCTTTGGGCGTGTTGGCGGCGTCCGTCGTATTCGTAATCGAAATATGGTTGGCGCCGTAGCCAATCATGAACTCATTGGTAAGGGTGGGAGAAATTGTCCATTCCAGGTTCGTCACCATGGAGACGCCCGGATACAGTTCGTGCCCGGGGATACCGGGGATGTTAGATTGAGCCCAAGGAGTTGAAGTCTCATAGGTCACGACATCGTAGTCGTGAATGTAGCGGTAGGAGAGATGCAGGTTCGGTTTGATGTTGTAGTCGATCTTGAAGAGTTCCTCGTGCGAGGTATATGGCTGTCCGCCCGGTGCACGGTAAAACGGCAGTCCCGAAGCCTGGTCTGTGGAATTCGGCACGGGAATGTAGTTGAGAAAGGCTCCGGCATTCGTTTGATCGATGTAGCCGGACAGATTATTATTCGGGAACCCTATGTACCCTCCATCGTTCGCCGCGTCCGGTGCGTAGGCAGGACAATCCGGATAGTAGCTGCTGTCCCCGGGTGTTCTGGTGAAAGTCGTTCCCGGAGCCGGGCAGAGGGCGCTGAAGTCTCCTGATCGTTCCGCGGCGGTGGGAACGGGCAGGTTGTAAAAAGCAGGCACGCTCTCGCGGCGAAACTCCTCCGAGTAAAAGAAGAAAAGCTTGTTTTTGATGACCGGGCCGCCGAGAGTAAAGCCAAAATCATGCTTCTTATATGCGCCGATCCGCTGTCCCTGGGGGTTGAAGTAATTCTGCGCATTGAAAAACTGATTTCGCAGGTATTCAAATGCCTCGCCGTGGAATTGATTGGTTCCGGACTTGGTGACAGCCTCAATTGTTCCATTGCCGCTGCGTCCGTACTGAGCGTCGTAGCTGGAGGTAAGCACCTGCACCTGGTCCAACGCATCGACGTTGGGGAAGACGTTGAGGTTGGACATGCTGCCGCTGTCCATTACGTCGCCGCCGTCGATTTCCCAGTTGTTGTACTCGGTACGGCCGCCGTTGATGGAATAACTCACGCTGCCATTAGGGCCCGTGGTCCCCTCGGATTGCCCAGTCTGATTGCTGACACCGGGGGAAAGTTCGACCAACTGTACGAATGACCGGCCGTTGAGTTCCAACTGGCTGATCTGTTTTGACGTGACAGTGGTGGAGAGCTCGGAGCTTTGCGTTTCTACGACGCCGGCATTTGACCCCTCAACGGTAACCTCCGTCGACTGGCTGCCGACCTTCAAGGTCAGGTCAACGCGGGCGCTTTGGCCTATGTGAATCACAGTATTGGCGGCCAGATATTTTGCGAAGCCCGGGGCCGTCACTTCCACGGTATACGTGCCTTCGCTCAAGCCCTGCACGAGATAGTCACCGGATGAGTTGCTGACCGTAGCGCGGTGAATACCGCGAACGTTGTTGTAGACAAGAACTCTGGCGTTGGGAATCACAGCGCCCGTGGTGTCCCGAACCGTTCCCGTAATTGACCCTGCAATCTGCCCCGTCAGCGTCAGGCTAAAAGTGAAAATACCGAGCAACAGAATGAGAAGGGATCGATAAGAAAACATGGCCTGTTTCTCCTTAAGGGTTCACAGCGCGATTACCATTCTCTCTTGCGGGCTTGAATGCCGCGGGTAAGAGCTTTCTTCCTTGAACAAAGAAATTGTGCTGGCCATCGTACATCACGATTAAAACGATTGAAACACAATTTTTCTGGCTTTATTTCGGGCTATGCGGGAGATCGATTTGAGCGACATAGGCCGAAAATGGATCGAGCTTTATGCGATCGATGTGGCCTGCCGGCGGCGTGGAGTCCGACGTACTCAGCAATGGTGTTGCCCTTCCGCCAGCGAACCCGTACCGGCCAAGATCGAGAGGCACCTGTCTTGTTTCCGCAGACATATTCAGAACGACGAGCACTGCTTGATGCTGATATCTCCGGAGATAGGCCAGGACGTTGGGGTCGTCTTGATTGAGCGCGACATAATCTCCATACACGAGAGCCTGATTGTGATGGTGCAGATCAAGAAGGCGTCGATACACGTTCAGAATCGAATTGGGGTCGCGCATCTCAGTGGCGACGTTGTGCGTGCGATAGCTTGCAGGAACCGGCAACCAGGGTTTGCCGGTGGTAAAGCCTGCGTTTTTCTGAGTATTCCACTGCATCGGCGTGCGCTCGCCGTCGCGCCCCTTGTTCTTAGGCCAGCCCGTCTTGCCTAAGGGATCGAGCACGTCCTCTCTACGTTGAGGATCGTTGTTTTCCATCCCAATTTCTTCGCCGTAATACATAACGGGGGTTCCGCGCAGCGTGAGATAGAGCGCCGCCATTAGCTTGGCGATCTGATCGTTGTGTATTCCGTCGCCGTAGCGGTCGTAGGAACGGGGCATGTCGTGATTAGAGATCACCCAGACCGGCCACTCTCCCGATGACTCCACCAGAGCGATCTGCTTGCGGAACTTAGGTGCGGAGAGCACGTTAATGGTGGTGAACATGAAGTTCATGGGCATTTGAAGCTCGTCGTCGTGGGCTCCGTAATATTGCTTCAGTTGTTGGATATTGTCAGTCCACGTTTCTCCGATCAACACGGCGTTGTTGGCGTCAGCGACCTTGCGCAGACGGCGCAGAACGGCGTGGTTTTCCTCAAGATTGTCGTTGTACTTGTTGACCATCTCGCCGTCTTTACCGATGGGATTGTCATGAAGAAGGGGATCTTCAAAGAGGGTATCGACGGCATCGAGGCGGAATCCTGCGACGCCATGGCGATACCAGAACCGGGTGACGTCGAACATGGCTTTTTCAACAGCGGGATTGCGCCAGTTGAGGTCGGGCTGCGCGGCTTCAAAATAGTGGTAATAGTATTGGCTGGTTTTTGGGTCAAAGGTCCACGCGGGACCGCCAAAATCGGAGATCCAGTTGTTCGGCGGCTGCCCATTGGCTTTGCCGTCGCGCCAGACGTACCAGTTGCGATGCGCCGAGGTTCGCGAGGATCGCGAATCGAGAAACCACTTGTGCTGATCGGAGGTATGGTTCATGACAAAATCCATGATGATGCGGATATTGTCTTTGCGCGCCTGCTGCTCGAGATGATCGAAATCGTTCAGCGTGCCGTACATTGGGTCGATGTTGACGTAATCGGAGACGTCGTAGCCGAAGTCCTTTTGCGGCGAGGGGTAGCAGGGCGTAATCCAGATGGCGTCTACCCCCAGTTTGCGCAGATAGCCCAGCTTTGAGGCGATGCCGTTGAGATCGCCGATGCCGTCGTTGTTGCTGTCCGCAAAGCTACGTGGATAGACTTCGTAGAAGACGGCGTGACGCCACCATGAATCATGCCCTGGCGCGGTGGTTTTTGATTGTGCCTGGAG
>JBARHV010000288.1:0-26687 GCA_049799415.1 Silvibacterium sp. | reverse complement strand
CAGGATGCGGCCGTAACCGCCCATCTCCGCCTGCGAGGGGAAGGGCTCCCCCATGACGAAGGCGTCGATGGCGCCCGCTTCCAGTGCGCCGGAGACGTCGGGCGGAGCCATTTCGACCATCTTGATGGAGTCGGGCGGCATGTTATAGGCCTGCATGGCGCGAAAGAGCAGAAGCCGCTCGTCGGAGAAGCGGCTGGGGATGGCGATGGTTTTTCCGCGCAAGTCGGCAAAGGTTTTAATGGGGCCGTTCTTGCGCACAACCACCGCGCTTCCGTTGCGATGCCCGAGGTAGACGACCTTGATGGGAACGCCCTGCGCGGCCAGCGCGATGGCCAGCGGCGCAACGATGAAGGCAGCCTGAATCTTATTGGCGATCAGCGCTTCCTTGAGTTCGGGAAAACCCTGGAACATGCGCGGAAGATACATCTCTCCGTTTTCGGAATATTTGGAGATGTAATCGGTGACCGGACAGGTGAGCTGGCAGGTCACGGGAATGTAGCCGACGATGATCTTGCGTTCCATGGGCGGGCGATAGTCGTTGAGCACCGCGGCCCAGTTTACGTTCAGCCAGCCGTGCAGTGCGGTCACGATCACCAGCCATCCGAGCGCGACGCAGAGGACTTTGCCCTTCAGACCCATGGAATTCGGCAGTCGAACCAGCTTCTTAAAATTCATCGCGGAACCCCCAGCGAACCGGCTTCATCTTTTCAAGGCGGCGGAAGAGCGTATCGAGCACCAGCCCGATCACGCCGATCAACAGCATGGCGCCTACCACCAGGTCGTAGCGCTTGCCGGAGTTGCGCGAGTCGATGATGAGAAATCCCAGGCCGGAGGTGACGGCAATCATTTCGCCGGCGACTACAACGAGCCACCCGATGCCGAGCGCGACGCGGAGACTGACGAGAATCTGCGGCAGGGCGGCGGGAAAGACCACGCGGGAGAGAATCTGCGCGGGCGAAAGGCCAAAGTTGCGTCCGGCGCGTTTGTAAATGAGCGGCACATTCGACACGCTGGCCACGGAGGTCACGATGATGGGAAAAAACGCACCGAGAAAAACAAGAAAGATGGCCGCGTAGTCGCCGACACCGAAAAAAATAATCGCGACCGGAATCCACGCAATCGGGCTGATGGGCCGCAGCAGCTGCACCACGGGATTCACGACCTGATTGATGGATGGATACCAGCCGAAGAGCAGGCCAAGGGGGATTCCGAGGGCCACGGCGGCGAAATAGCCAATGGCCACGCGGCGCAGTGAATCGCGCACGTCGGGCCAGAGAACGTGGCTGTGCAGCAGCTCGACAAGGCCGCGCTCCACTTCGAGCGGCGAGGGAAAGATTTTCGTCGCCGACCACAGAACGGCATAGTGCCAGAAGGCGAGGAACATCGCGGATGCCAGCAACGGCCAGAAGAGCCGCTCCCATTTTCTCGGTTCTGCGAGCGCGCTCATATTCCGTGTGCCAGCCCGATCTGGTTCAGGATGCCGTCGCGCAGTTCCAGATAACGCGGCGAGCTGATGTCGCGCGGATGTGCGATGTCGATGGGCACGATCTGCTGCACGCGGCCGGGCCGGGCGCTCATGACTACGACGCGGTCGGCAAGCTGCACCGCTTCGTCGATGTCGTGGGTGACGAACAGGACGGTTTTGCGCTCCGCTTCCCAGATCCTGAGCAGCTCGCCGCGCATCACCATGCGGGTAATGGAGTCGAGCGCGCCGAACGGCTCGTCGAGAAACAGGACGTCGGGATTGACGGCCAGCGCGCGTGCTACCTCGACACGCTGTTTCATGCCGCCGGAGAGCTCGTGCGGGTACGATTTTTCAAAGCCTTCGAGGCCGACCATCTTGATGTAGTTTTTGATCCGCTGCGCGCGTTCGGCGCGCGGCAGCTTGCCGAGGCCGAAGCCAATGTTGCCCTCGACGGTCAGCCAGGGGAAGACTCCGCGCTCCTGAAAGACGAAGATGCGGCGCGCATCGGGGCCGCGGACGACTTCACCATCGATGGAGATGGTTCCGCTGGTAGGGGAGAGAAAGCCGGCCATTGCATTCAGCAAGGTCGATTTGCCGCAGCCGGAGGGGCCGAGCAGGCAGAGAAATTCACCTTCGCCGACTTCAAGGCTGATGTTGTCCAGCACCTGCATGCGCTTGCCGTCGCGGTTGAAGACCATGTTGACGCCATCGGCGCGCAGTTTGGTCCTGATCGCCGGAGGCGTTGCGTTCGTTTCCATGGCAGCTTTCGTCGCTTCCTTCACAGACATCAGCGGTCCTCCGCGTAGCTCCAGCTCAGAGCCTTTGCTTTCTCAAGTGTGCGCACGCCGCTGTCGAGCAGCAGCCCCACAATTCCGATCAACACCATTCCAGCCACCACCAGGTCATAGCGATTGCCCGCGTTGCGCGCGTCCACAATCAGAAAACCCAGCCCCGAATTCACCGCGATCATCTCTGCCGCAACGACGACGAGCCAGGCTACGCCCAGCGTGATGCGCAGGCCGGTCATCAGCGGCGGAACGATCGCCGGGTAGAGGACGCGCCGCATCAGAGCGACCGGGCCGAGGCCAAAGTTGCGTCCCGCGTTGATGTAAACCGCCGGAACCCCCCGCACAGCGTTGATGACGGTGAGCAGCAGAGGCAGAAAGCATCCCACAAAAATCAGAAAGACAGCGGCAAGGTCACCCACGCCGAACCAGAGAATCGCAATCGGAATCCACGCCAGCGGCGAAATGGGCCGCAGAATTTGCAGGATAGGATTGATCGCCAACTCCGCACGCCGGTACCAGCCAATGGCGAGGCCGAGCGGAACGGCGACGACCACGGCCAGGAAAAATCCCCATGTGACGCGAAACAACGATGCGACCACGTACTTCACCAGAAGTCCGTGCTTCACGAGCTCGGCGATGCCGCCCGCCGTCTTCCATGGCCCGGGAAGGAGCTGATCGGGATGCAGAGCTACGGCGACCTGCCAGAGGCCGAGCAGAAGCAGGATAAAGACCACAGGCCGCAGCCGGACACTTATCTTCAAAGGCTTCGGCCTTTCCTGCTTTGCGTCATCCTGGCCTCTTTGGCAATCGAGCAGAACTTGATCAAAATCACTGTGATTCTAGCTACACCCGGTTGGAATGCGCGTCCACCAAAAGGTTGAAATTTGGTTCCACCCTTCAGTTTCTTTTCAGAGAGCATGGAATGAGCGCAGGCCCGGTGGGAATCGTCTTATGCGGGTTTCGCAAAGAAAGAGACTCAGGTTGTTTTGGTATAGCGCTGCTGGTGCCACTTCCAGGCGCTCGAGAGAATGTCGTCGAGCTGTGTATATTCGGGGGTCCATCCGAGTTCTTTGCCGATCTTCTCGGAGCTGGCAATGAGCACAGCGGGATCGCCGGGGCGACGCGGTTCCTCGACCACAGGAATGGGATGGCCGGTGACGCGACGTGCGGACTCGATGACCTCGCGGACGCTGAATCCGACGCCGTTACCGATGTTGTAGATGAGGCGGCTGTGCTGCCCAAGCGCGTTGAAGGCCAGCAGGTGCGCGCGCGCGAGGTCGTGGACATGGATGTAGTCGCGAATGCAGGTGCCGTCGGGGGTGGGATAATCCTGCCCGAAGATTTTGATGCCGGCGCGACGGCCGAGGGCCACGTCGAGGATGAGCGGGATGAGGTGCGATTCGGGTTCATGGGCCTCGCCGCGGCCCTCGATGGCTCCGGCTACATTGAAGTAGCGCAGGCTGGCGTAGCGGAAGCCGTGAATGCGGTTGAGCCAGCCGAGCATCTGTTCGACGAGGAGCTTGGATTCGCCGTAGGCATTGGTGGGCCGCAGGGGCGCGTCTTCGCGGATGGGCGTGGATTCCGGCTCACCATAGACGGCGGCGGTGGAGGAGAAGACGAGCTTGTTGACGCTGGTGGCGAGCATGGCCTCAAACAAGCTGAGGGTGGACGCACTGTTGTTGCGGAAATAAATCTCCGGCCGCTGCATGCTTTCTCCCGCTTCAATGAGAGCGGCGAAGTGCATGACGCCGTCTATCTTGGTATGCAGGATTTTTTCGAGGGCGGCACGGTCGGCCAGCTCGCCCTGGATGAACTCGGCCCGCGCAGGAACCATGGAGCGGTGACCGTGGCACAGGTTGTCATAAACGACGACCTGATGGCCCTGGTCGAGCAGCAGCTGTGCAACGGTTCCGCCAACATATCCGGCGCCGCCGGTCACTAGGATTCGCAAGGATGTTCTCCTCTTCGATGTTTGGTTCGTCATTCCATCTACTTAACAATTTGTACACAACTGTCTCTCTCAAAGAAGCGTCGAATCAAGAGCAGTGTGCGAAGGTGAAGCCCAAAGAGAGCGGGAGGAGTGCGATTCGGGGTACTCCCGCAGGAAAAATAAGGCGAAAATCCGAGCGAAGCACTTGAGAAAAATTTACCTTAGCTCAAACTGGAAATGGTAAAGGTTACTCTTTTGCGGGCTACCAACTATAATGCAGGAAGGTTCGACTTTTCTTTTCTCTGGAACTGCCTTCATTCACTTTCCGCCCACAAAGAGCGGGCATAGGCTGGTTACCTGATGTGTACCGTCGTATACATCAGAGAAAGCAGTTACGCATGTGCTCCAGCTGCAGATAAGGTGTTGAGACAGCGGCATCGTATTGGAACGACAGGAAATGGGCCCCGGATACGGCCGCACTTGCAATATGGAAGAAGGAATGCAAGTAATCTTATGAAAAATTGCCTTATTTGGAGAATTTCTGGCTACTCAGACGGATACATTTCGGATGAATACACCAAGGGGAAATATGCCGAGCGATCCTCTGAACCACGCTAACTTTGGGCTTCTTCCCACAGAAGAGGGCCGCTTTGGCTCCTTTGGCATCAGCCTGGGGGTGAACCTGGCCATTGCCGGGATCGCGGTTCTGCTGAGTATTGCTGGAGTGCACCAGGTCCAGAAGCAAGAGACGGCTATCCTGCTGTTTCAGCCGCCGCTGCCCAAACCGATTCCACCTCCGGTGCCGCGGGTGCATGTATTTGCGCCGCCGCCGAAGCTGGAGCAGCCGAAGATCGTGATACCGAAGCCGACACCGGTTGTTGAGCCGCCGAAGGTGGAAGAGATTCGAGTGCATGAAGATGCTCCGAAGCTGGCGCCGGCGCCGCCGCGGCGTGTTACTCCTCCTCCGCAACCGAAGGTGGGACTGTTCAGCAGTCCGCATCCGACCATGGTTGCGAACAACCACCAGAGGCCCAGCACAAAAACAGGCGGCTTTGGCGATCCTGAGGGCGTTCGCCCCAATCCAAATGCCAGCCGTCCGGCAACGATTGCCGCTGTAGGCTCGTTTCAAGGAACGCCCGGTATTGGCGCACCCGGCGCGGGCGCGGCTCGCCGCGGCTCGGTGCATGGTGTGGACTTCGGCTCGGGTGTAGCGAACGGCGTGCCCGGAGGCCGGGATACGCGCGGCACCGTGGCTTCAGCAGGATTTTCCAATGGCGTGATTGGCGGAACGGGCAAGCCGGGCGGCACTGGCCGGGTGGCCCAGAGCGGGTTTGGCCCCACGGGATACGGCAACGCAGCCCCGACGGTTCACAGGCAGGAAGCTGTCAATTCCACCCCCCTCAGAATTCTCAATAAACCGAATCCCGGATATACGGCTGAGGCCCGGCGGCTGAAGATCGAAGGCGATGTAACCCTTCAGGTTCGGTTCACCGCCTCAGGGCAGGTTGAAGTGTTGCGCGTTGTGAATGGGCTGGGATACGGTCTCGATCAGCTGGCGCAGGATGCAGCCCGGCGGATCCAGTTCAAACCGGCAACCCGTGACGGGCAGCCGGTGGACGAAGTAACTATCATTCACGTTACCTTTCAATTGGCGTAGAGTCATTTTGAGATTTGTCGCAGTGCAGTTGTGTGAATTCACGAACTTAGAAGTTTTTTGAGGAGCCCGGAAAATGTCTCTCCGCAAGTTTTGCACCTTTGGTCTGGCCATGGTCCTGAGTGTGACCGCAGCCCACGCCAAAAAAACGAACCGTTCCGCCTTGGTTGTACCGCTCACCCCGCAGGAGTCATCTCTGATCCAGAGGGCGATCCAGCGCGAACACGCCACCATTCAGCTGATCCGGAAGAGCACTCCGGTCGTGCAGACGTATATCCAGAACATGCGTCCCGACCCCAAGCTCTACGCGGTGCCGGTGAGCGATGAGTACAGCATCGCCCGCGTCGATTTCGGTAAGACCTTTACGGCAGAGACCTACGATTCGCGCTCGAAATCCCGTGGATTCTTCCGGGGCACGACGAAGTATCTAAGCGACCTGACCAAGAGCTTCCACATGAGCTACTCGGAGACGGGCTTCATGCAAATGATGTTCATGGATCCTGTGGGCTTCGACCAGCAACACTATGACTTCACGTTTGTGCGCCGCGAGTTTCTGGGCTCGGTCCGCACCTGGGTCTTCGATGTCCACCCCAAGGCGTCGGTGAAGGGCTACGGCCGCTTCTTCGGTCGCATCTGGATTGAGGACCAGGGCGGCAACATTGTCCGTTCCAACGGCACCTTTACCGGCAACAAGGACAGCGACATTGTCCACTACTTCCATTTCGATAGCTGGCGCACCAACATGCAGCCGGATGTCTGGCTCCCAACGGCCATCTATGTAGAGGAGACGCACCAGAGCGTCGATCGCAAGGCGGCTGGCTTCCGCGCGCAGACCTACCTCTGGGGCTACTCTCTGAAGCTGCCGCAGAACGAGTCGGCAAACGAGTCGATTGAGGTTGAAAACGCACAGGACCAGAGCGGCCAGGCGCAGGACATGAGCCCGCTTGAGGCGCAGCGCCAGTGGGTGACGCAGGCCCAGGACAATGTTCTGGACCGTTTGACCCAGGCTGGGCTGCTGGCTCCGCCGAGCGATTTTGACAAGGTGCTGGAGACGGTCACGAATAACATCATCATCGGCAGCAAGCTTGCGCTGCCGGATGATATTCACTGCCGCGTGCTGCTGACGACTCCGCTGGAGTCACTGGCGGTCGGCAACACGATTCTGATCAGCAAGGGACTCGTCGATACGCTGCCAACCGAGGCGGACCTGGCCGCGGTGCTCAGCTTCCAACTGGCGCATATTGTGCTTGGACATCACATCGACACGCGCTATGCGTTCAATGATCGGCTGCTCTTTCCGGATGCGGCGACCTTTGAGCGCATCAACATGAACCACACGGTCGCGGACGACGAAGCGGCTGCCAAGAAGGCAGTGGAGCTGTTCAACGCTTCGGTCTACGCCAGCAAATCCGGCGAGGTGGGTCTCTACTTCGCGTCGCTGGCGGCCCGCCAGACAGCACTGACCGCACTGCTGACGCCGCGGCTGGGCGATCCGCTGCTGCGCGCTGACGGAACGCCCTGGCTCTCCGGCCTGACGCATGGAGCACCCAGGCTGAATCCGGACGATCTTACCCAGATTGCTGCGCTGCCGCTCAACAGCCACCTGCGCATCGATCCCTGGGACGACAGGGTGTATCAGCTGAACGTGAAACCCGCGCCGCTGCTGAACCCAGGCGACAAGATGCCGTTCCAGGCAACACCGATCTTCTACCGGCTGCAGTACTATCAGCCGCCGGCACAGGCTGTGCCTACGGCTGCACCGGCCCAGGGGGCGGCGAACCCTCCGGCTCCGGCAGATGCCAATGCACCGGCCCAGGGGGCGGGAAATCCGTCGGCACCGGCAGATGCCAATCAGGGTCAGCCGAACCAGGGGACGTCGAATCCGCCTCCGGCAGATACGAATCAGACACAACCCCAGGCCCCCCAGCAACAGTAACCGTGCGGTCCGGCATTCCCGAAGCAGGGAAGGCCGGATCAGCCACGATTTTCAGGAAAGGTGATGAATCCCTGGTGCGTTGAATGCGAAGAGAAATCATCTTAACGTCGGAGAAAGCAAAAACCGTGACTAACGCGATCAAGAAGCTCTTTATCCTAAGTTTTCTGTTAACCGCCGCTACGGTGTATGCCCAGGTGGCACAGTCCGTTACCGGTGGAGGGTCCGCGATCTTGGTGGGCGGCGAGTATTCCAACTTTGCGCCTGACTATGGCTCTGCACGAATCACCGGACTCGGCGCCTCAGTCGACTTTAATGTGACACCTAAAATCGGCGCGATCGGTGAGGCCCGCTGGCTGCATTGGTTCAACACCGACGATGGCGGCGAGACTCAGTCGGACTACCTGGCTGGCGGCAAATACCGGGTCTACCGGTTCAGGAAGTTTGACCTGAACGCCAAGTTCCTGCTCGGCGGTGTGTGGATCAGGTTTCCCGAAAACATCGGCTCTGGCAGTTACTTTGCCTATGCTCCGGGCGCGTTTGTGGACTATCACCTGAGTCGCAAATTCAGGATTCGCGGCAGCTATGAATATCAGCTTCTGCCCACCGCTCCCAACATTCCTGGATACCCCAGCAATGGACTCACGCCGAATGGCTTCAGCGCCGGCGTTGAGTACAGCATCTTCCACTAAACCAGACTTCTATCCAGGGACCGGGCCGTTGAGGCCCGGTCCTGTTGTTTCCTACGCTAATTTTCCGTCCCAGTTCCACCGCAGCCGCGAAGTCCGCCTACGGAAATAGCGAGCCATCTGTGCATTGCATTCTGTACAATCAGCGGCGGCTTGAGTTTCTCGAACCGCAGTGTAGCAAGCCCGTGAGCGTCGAAAGGGGCACCCTTCGAGAAGAGCCAGGGCATGACTACGGCAATTGGAGAAACGCCTGATTCATCAAGTGAAGGCTGAAAGCCGCAGGGTAGAGAAGAGACTCTCTACGCACGCGTATTACGGGTGTGTCTTTCAAGGAGAACTCTGAGATGTATCGAGTTTATGGCCGCCGTTTGCGTTGCCTGGCGGCCTTCTGCTTCGTTGCCTGCTTCGCCGGAAAGCTTCTCATCGCGCAATCCCCTTCTGATTCAGCGAGTCAGTCGCCTCCCAATATTCAGATCAATATTCAGATCATTGTTGTGGATACGCGCGCCGCGGCGGAGCGCATTCACGACCAGCTCGAAAAGGGTGCGGATTTTTCTGCTACAGCAAAGGCGCAATCCCTGGATCCTACTGCTGCCTCCGGAGGCTATCTGGGCGCGACGGATGTCAACACCCTTCGGCCTGAATTGCAGGAGGCGCTCAAGGCCGTTCCACCTGGGCAGATCACCAGCGTGGTAAAGATTCCCACTGGATACGCGATTCTAAGGATCGTGCCGCAGCAGGCCGAGCCTTCAAGCGGAGATATCTGGGTCAATGGCAGCAAGGACCTTCCACTGACGGGGCACGCCGTCATCCGCTATCCCCCCAACACTGCCGGTGTTCCCGACGTTGAGCTGATCTTCCATTCCATTTCCAAGCCCAAAGGCTGGAACTCCGACCCGCGCTACGTCTGCGAGCTGCACCGCGACTCAACCAACACGGCCATCCAAACCTTGCGCGGTATGGTTTCGCCGACGGGTCTGGCTGCGAATCCGATGAGCCCGTCCGATCTGCTGAACGCGCTCTATTCGCTGGCGGCGCTTGAGTCGTACCAGGGGAAAATGGATGCGGCCATCGCCGACTGGCAGAAGGCTTATGCTGTCGCGGAAAAAAGCCAGCCCACGGCGCTGACCACGTTCACCGAGGTGCTTGGCACTGCGTACTATCACAAGTCCGAAGTGGAAAACGACGTATACTCCCGGCCGGGAGACCGCTGCCTTTTTCCTCCGCGCACGGACAAGCCTTACCCGGCGTATACCAAGACTGCGGACTCCCAAAAAGCCATCGAATACTTCGACGAATATCTCGCGAAGAATCCTGATGACCTTGAAGTGAAGTGGCTGTTGAACCTGGCCTACATGACGCTTGGCGAATATCCCAAGGCTGTGCCGGCAAAGTATCTGATTCCACCCTCGGCCTTTGCCTCAAAGGAAAATATCGGGCGCTTTACAGATGTGGCTCCGCAGGCCGGCCTGGACATTGCAACGCTCTCCGGAGGGATACTCGTCGGCGACTTCGAAAACAACGGTCTGCTCGATATTGTGGTTGGCGACTACGATGCCTGCGACACTGTTCACTACTTTCACAACAATGGGGACGGAACCTTTTCCGACCGCACGCAGCAGGCTGGTTTGTCCGGCGTTGTCTCCGGACAGAACATGATCCAGGCCGACTACAACAATGACGGCTGTACAGACATCCTCATCATGCGTGGAGCGTGGCAGTTTCCTATGCCGCTTACGCTGCTCAAGAACAACTGCGACGGTACGTTTACAGATGTGACCAAAGAGGCTGGGCTGGGCGACAGGTTATTTGCTACGCAGGCCGGAGTCTTCGCCGATGTGAACAACGACGGCAATGTCGATCTCTTTCTCGGCAACGAGCAGGGACCAAGCGCGCTGTTCCTGAATAAGGGCGATGGCACGTTCGAGGATATTTCGCACTCCTCCGGCGTTGACAGCATCTCCTCATCGTTCACCAAAGGCGTTGTGGCCGCGGACTACGATCACGACGGCTACCCCGATTTCTTCCTCTCCAACATTACCGGCAACAACATCCTCTTCCACAACAACGGCGACCTGACCTTCACTGATGTCGCGGCCAAGGCGGGAGTGCAGAAGTCATGGTCCAGCTATACAACATGGTTTTTTGACTACGACAACGATGGATGGCCCGATCTGTTTGTCGCGAGCTACTATGCTTCAGTTGACGAGACCATGCGCAGCTACCTTGGTTTGCCGCGCAGTGTGGGCCAGCTCACGCTCTATAAAAATATGGGCGATGGAACCTTCAAAGATGTTACGAGCCAGGTGGGCCTTGATAAATCGTTCATGACGATGGGAGCAAGTTTTGGGGACGCGGACAATGATGGCTGGCTCGATATGTATCTGGGCAATGGAGCCGCCGACTGGGGTGCTTTGGTGCCCAAGACTCTGCTCCGCAACGACGAAGGGAAGCACTTCACGGACATCACCACCTCCTCCGGCACCGGCGATCTTCATCCGGCGCACGGTATTGTCTTTGCCGACTTTGCGAACAATGGGCAACAAGATATCGCCATGGCTGTAGGCGGCGCCGCTGTCAGCAATTGGCACGCCATGCGGCTCTTCCGCAACCCCGGCCACAGTAACGACTGGATTACGCTGAAGCTGGTAGGAGTGAAGACGAACCGCTCGGCAATTGGAGCCAGGGTGAAGGTCACGGTGTCCGACAAGGGAGCTGCACCGCGGTCGATCTACCGGACGGTCGGCAGCTTCAGCTCGTTTGCGTCAGGCCCGTTGCGGCTGGAGATCGGCCTGGGCAAAGATGCGAAAATTCTTTCCATTGACGTGTACTGGCCGACGAGCAGGACTCACCAGATCTTCAAAGATGTGGGGGTTGATCAGTTCCTGGAGATAACAGAATCCAAGCCGGTCTACAAGAAACTTGATTACCAGCCGTTTCGCCTGAAAGGAGTTGAGGAGTGATGGCAGTGTTTGCGAGAACACGCGGAGTTTTCCATACCGTAGCTGCCGCGGTTCTTCTCAGCGCCATCTCGCTCTCGTGCCAGGCCCAGAACCAGAGCCAGCTTCCCGCAGGGGTCAAACACTATCCGGCCTTCGGCATTGTGCTCAAGGTAGATCCGGCTCACCATACCTTTACCGCATCTACGCAGGCCATCCCCGGCTTTATGGATGCGATGGTCATGCCTTTCAATGTGCGTGATGCGCAGGAGTTCCATTCGCTTCGCACCGGTGAGATCATCGACTTTACACTTGCCGTCGGCAAGGATGCATCGTGGGCGGAAAATATCCGGCAGCACGTCTTTCAGAATGCAGATGAAGAGTCGCAGGAGTCCGCAAGGCTGCGGCTGCTGCAAAGCCTGAACGCGCCTAAATCCACAGTGAAAGAGTTGCGGCCGGGTGACGAAGTTCCCGACTTCGCGCTAACCGACCAGACCGGCGCGCCTATCCGGCTTTCGCAGTTCCGGGGCAAGGTTGTGGCGCTGACGTTCATGTACACCAAGTGTCCGCTGCCTGACTATTGCTTTCGTCTCAACAACAACTTTGGCAACCTGCAGCGCCGCTTTGCTCCACAGCTTGGGAAAAATCTGGTATTCCTCAGCGTTTCTTTTGATCCAGTTCATGACCAGCCTCCGGTCCTCGCCGAGTATGCCAGGACGTGGAACGCCAACCCGAAGGGATGGCACTTTCTTACCGGGCCGCTGCCGGTGGTCGAGAAGGTGTGCCATGAGTTCAACCTGAACTTCTGGGAAGAAATGGGCATGATTACCCACACGCTGCACACGGTGATCATCGACCGGCATGGGAGGGTAGTGGCGAACCTGGAAGGCAATCAGTTTTCGGCGAAGCAGCTTGGGGATTTGATCCAGATGACGCTGAACCAGGGAATACTGAATCAGAGTGAAATGCAGCCGGCGAACTCTCCGCTTGCCGCGAGGAAATAAAACAGGTCAGCGGCAACCAGGTTATCCCTGTCGCGGTATTTATTTTCCGCAACGTTCATGCGTAGTTCAGGCCTTTTGCCAGGCGCGCGGACGCCAGAATTTGCGGATGCACCACCCTCCAAAGCGGAAGGTAAGGAACAACAGACCTGAGCCAAGGACGAGACCGATGGGCACGAGCCACATTCCGATGATCTCGTGGCCTGGATGTGTCCAGTGTGCCCCAGAGCCGAAAGAAAAGCCGGCCTCCCCATCTATGCCCTTACCACCCGGCCGTGGGTTGAACCAGATTCCGCCGTTCCGAGGATAGATGAGTTTGCAAAAGCCTACGATAACGAGGATTCCGCCTAACGCATACCCGATGACAGAAACGGCGAAGACAACCAGACCGGCAAAGCTCAACGTTGCCCAGCGAAAGAGACTATGCAGGCTCAGGGCCGGCGAGCGCGTGGACTGCGCGCGCTTCATCAACTCATCGGTGCGGTAGCGGCCGGCAAGCTCCTCGGGTGTGCCGAGTGCGGCGAGTGTGGCGGCGACGGTCTCAGGCGGTGTGTCGCCGGAAGTCTTGTCCAGTATGTGAGCGTGGATTTCTTCCACGATGTCATTGGCGTCCTCATCCGTGAACTCGCGCATTTGCCTGCGCAGAGCGGAAAGATAGGCGTCGATGGTCTTTTGGGATTCGGCAGAGAGGGTCATGGTTCTTCCTTCCTCATTTCTGTACTCAGAGGCGCGAGCAGGTTGGTCATACTGGCAGAAAATCGAGCCCAGATACGAGTCATCTCCAATGCGCGTTGCCGTCCGGATGGGGTGAGGCGGTAGTACTTGCGAGGATGCCCGAAGTCGGACTCGACCCATTCAGACTGCACCAGACCGAGGGCGCGCAGTCGGTTGAGCAGCGGGTAGACTGTGCCCTCGACGACGATGAGATCCGATTTCGTTTCAAGCTCACGGAGAATTTCGAGACCGTAGAGCCGGCCATTCCAGAGGGAGGCAAGGATTGCCAGCTCGAGCGATCCTTTGCGGAGCTGAATTTCCCACTTATCCGGACTCTCTGAAAGTTGGTCTTCAGAGGCAGGACTATCCGGTGCGGGCGGTGTAGAGTCTTTCACGGGACTACACTATGCAATGCATAGTATAGTGTCAAGCTTACTTTGAATCTATTTAGGGCAAAATATACAGAAAAACATAGAAAAGGCTTGATATTTGAAGTCAAATGCCACCAAGCTACGAAAAGGAAAGCAGTTGAGCATTTTTGGAGTCTCCAGTTACTGGGAGGGAACTCATGCAAATTCTATGAAAAAAAGTGTTGACCGCTGGGGCGACCCACGTTTACCTTTAAGTGTGCCGGGAACGTTTGGATGGTTCTTCCAATCCGGCGCATGCAGTTTCAACTTTCTATCCCCAACCAATCTACTTCGCCTGCTTCCGCGCGATTAGCAGAAGACTGTAGCCGTTGCGGATACGTTCAGACCACAAAGGTAATACCGGTTCAAAAGAAAGTTGATCGGGATAGGCGCTCAGTGCGTCTAATATTTTGATTAAACTAATGACCGCTTCAGCACTCTTTACAGAACTTCGGTTCGGAGCTCCACGTCTGAAAGCAGTCAAACGAAACTAAGGAGATAGAAATATGCGTTCAGACCTGATCTTTGGGGCGCTTGCCCATGTGAAGAACCGCTATCAGCTTTGCCAGCTGGCCTCGAAGGCCACTCGCAAGCTACACAAGCCGAACACCCGCTTGCAGGACACCACCAATGAAGTTTTCATTCGGTTCCATTCGAGCAACCCAGCTGCTTTCGTTGCCCAGACCAGCCACACTCCCGTCCAGGACCGCCGCGCCGCATAGGCGCGGCGCCGCTCCTCAGCGGCATTCATTCTAGTATCTGAAAACATCACCTCTTCAAGACTCTCTCCTGGTTTTTCCCTTCCTTTAAAATCCCACCTAGTTCAATCGCAGGTAAAGAATGACAATCTCTGAACTCAAAGAAAAAAATATAACGGAGCTGAGCCGCATTGCGCGCACCCTGGAGATTCCGGGCGCCAGCGGGCTCCGCAAGCAGGACCTGATCTTCCGCATTCTGCAGGCGCAGAGCGAGAAGGAAGGCCACATTTTTGCCGAGGGCGTGTTGGAAATCCTGCCCGACGGCTATGGCTTTTTGCGCTCCCCGGATTACAACTATCTGCCCGGCCCGGACGATATTTACGTTTCGCCTTCGCAGATCCGCAAGTTCGATCTCAAGACCGGCGACACGATCAGCGGCAATGTGCGGCCGCCGCATGAGGGCGAGAAGTATTTCGCGCTGGTGAAGATCGAGGCCATCAATTTTGAATCGCCGGAAGAGACGCGCAACAAGATTCTGTTCGACAATCTGACGCCGCTGTATCCGCAGGAGCGGATCAAGATGGAGACGGTGCGGGAGAACATCAGCGGGCGCGTGCAGGACCTGCTGACGCCGATCGGCAAAGGGCAGCGCGGGCTGATTGTGGCTCCGCCGCGCACCGGCAAGACGGTGCTGCTGCAGGCGATCGCCAACTCGGTTACGGCGAACCATCCGGAAGTTGTGCTGATCGTGCTGCTGATCGATGAGCGTCCGGAAGAAGTGACGGACATGCAGCGTTCGGTGAAGGGCGAGGTCATCAGCTCGACGTTCGACGAGCCGGCGGCGCGACACGTGCAGGTGGCCGAAATGGTGATTGAAAAAGCCAAGCGGCTGGTCGAGCACAAGCGCGACGTGGTGATTCTGCTGGATTCGATTACGCGCCTGGCGCGCGCCTACAACACGATTGTTCCGCCATCGGGGAAGGTGCTCTCGGGCGGCGTTGACTCGAATGCGCTGCAGCGTCCGAAGCGGTTTTTCGGCGCGGCGCGCAACATTGAAGAGGGCGGATCGCTGACGATTATTGCGACGGCTCTGGTTGACACCGGATCGCGCATGGATGAAGTGATCTTTGAAGAATTCAAGGGCACAGGCAACATGGAAATCATCCTCGACCGCAAGCTGGTGGATAAGCGTGTGTTCCCGGCGATCGATATTCAGCGATCGGGCACGCGTAAGGAAGAGCTGCTGATTACAAAAGAAGACCTGCAGCGCATCTGGGTGTTGCGCAAGGTGCTCAATCCGCTGTCGCCGGTAGAAGCGATGGAACTGCTGGTGGATAAGCTGGGCAAGACCCGCAACAATGCAGAATTTCTGCTGAACATGAGCTCCATTTGATTGCCGCCTAACCAAACTGAAAGCGCTCGCTGCGGCGGGCGCTTTCAGTTTGGCGTAAATCTTTGCATCAATACTCAACGCGGACGTTGTCGAGAGAAGGCAAAAAGACGGGACGGACTTCGGCGATGAGGCGGCCAGCCTGGACGGCAGGGTCTTCGGCGGCGAGGGCCTGTGCTTCGTCGAGGTTTTCCGCGCGCAGGATGGTGATTCCGGTCACATCGTCCGACGGGTCCTGCGCATGGCCGAGGACGGGGCCGGAGAGGAGAAACCTACCGGCCTCGATCTGCTGGCGCAGAAAGGCGAGCTGCAGCGGCATGAGGTCTTCGTGGCCCTGCGGCACGTCCCAATGAGGGCCTTTTCGCAAAAGGCACAGGAAGTATGGCTTGAGGTTGCGGGGAACGTCCGTCATGCGGGGAGCGTTGGAGTTTTCCGGCATGTCCTGATTTTATGGCTCAGGGCTGCATTATGACTCAAGGCTGCCGATTCTGATTTAACGGTTGTCCGGGGCGAAGCTGCTTCAGTTGTCGTTCTGAAAACGATCGCCGGAGAAGTGCGGAATACCGAAGTGTCCACGGAGATGCAGCAGGTCGAGGGGACTGAGGGTCCCATTGACGGCGACCAGGTCGAGGTTGGTCGGATTCTGGACGAGAAGCACCATGCCCTGGACATTGCCGTGATCGAGGCGAACCCATAGATCGGTGCGGCCGGGGTTGTCGGATGCGGCGTGGGCCTGCGCGGTGACCAGATGCTTCCAGCCGCGGTCCCGGTACTGTGCGCGGACGGCGTCGAGGGCCGCGGAGTTGTAGAGACCTGGCTCGGGGTAATGGTAGAGATGCACGGAGATACCGCGCAGCTTGGCGACGATGCGCTGGGTATCGTCGTCGCCGGTGAAGTCGCTGGCGAGGTGGAGCATCTGTGGGTCGAAGGTGAAGTCGGTGTGGAAGCTGGCGTGGCGGCCAAGGGTGTCCATGCCTTGAGGCACCCAGCTGTCGTCAGGATAGGTGCTGGGATAGGCGTTCTGCGCGCGGCTGGCGAGCGGGGCAAGCAGCAGCAGGGTAAGGAAGGCGAAGGGCGCAAAACGGCGGAAAACAGGCATAGAGGTAAGCTCGCTACAGGCCTTAACGCGGATTGGAGGAAAAAGTTAGCCTGTGCGGGAGAAATTCCTGAGGCAACTCGGGAGGCGAAAAGCTCTTCAAGACATATAGAGGTTTCGCGATGAAATGGACCCAGGTGAAGTACCTGACCGCTATGATGCTGATTGGAGACGGGGTTCTGGCTATGCTTCGTCCGCACCGCGACGCGATGACGTGGAATATGGGCCCAAAGGCATGGAAAGTGCTGATGGGGTATCTCTCCGACCATCCGGATACGCTGCGCGCGATTGGCGCGGCTGAAGTCGCTATGGGGTTTGCCCTGATTGCGAGCAATGGAACGGCCTCGGAGCAGCTGGAGGAAGAAGCAGCCGCGATGCGCGCGAGGATAAAGAGCATCGCCTGACAAGAGGACGCGGAATTTCGCTAGACTGTGTAGCATGACAGATCGCCTGTACTACGCAGACTCGTTTCTCCGTGCCTTTTCTACGCAGGTTGCGGATATTCGCGAGACGTCGCGCGCTGACGGCGTTTCCGTATGGCAGATCGCTTTGGACCGCACCGCGTTTTATCCGACGAGCGGGGGCCAGCCCGGCGATACCGGTGTGCTGAAAGCAAGCTCGCGCAGCGGAGCGGTGCTGGAGGCGGCGGTCGAATCCGTAGAAGAAGACGAACATGGAACGGTGTGGCACTTTACGCGCAAGCCGCTGGTGGCGGGCACGGAGGTGCACGGCGAGATTGACTGGCCTCGGCGTCTCGACCACATCCAGCAGCACTCGGGGCAGCATCTTCTATCCGCCGTATTCGCGCACGAACTGAGTGCGCCGACGGTTTCCTTCCATCTGGGAGAAACGGTTTCGACCATCGACTTGGCCACGGGGGCGATTGCGCACCACAGTCTGGAGCGGGTGGAGCGCATTGCGAACGAGTTGATTGCCGAAGACCGGACGGTGACGGTCCGGATGGTGGAGCGTGTGGAGGCCGAAGCGCTGCTGGCTGCGGGCCAACTGCGCAAGCTGCCGGAACGGGCGGGAAGCATGCGCCTGATTGAAATTGACGGATACGACCTGAACGCCTGCGGAGGAACGCATGTGCGCAGCACAGGGCAGATTGGCGGCCTGCTGCTGCGCGGCGTGGAGAAGGTGAGCCGTGGAGTGCGTGTGTCGTTTGTGTGCGGGCTGCGCGCCGTTGCCGCTGCGCGCCATGACCTGGCGATTCTGAGCAGCACGGCGGGATCCCTTTCGATTCGCAGCGACGATATTCCAGCGGCAATTGAGCGGATGAGGGCGGAGACAAAGCTGGCGGACAAAGAGCGGCTGCGCCTGCGCGAAGAGCTGGCCGGCTACCATGCAGTTCAACTCGTGGTGGAAGAACAGATTCAAGGCGGACTGCGGTTGGTGGGCCGCACCTTTAACGATCGCGATGCCGAGTACATTCGACTGCTGGCGTCGAGCCTGACAGCCTCTGTGCCGCGCACGATTGCGCTGCTGGTTTCGCAGGAGAACTGGCCTGCGCGGCTGGTGATTGCCAAGAGCGGCGACGTTAATCTGCATTGCGGCGACCTGCTGCGCGAGCGGCTGGCGGCGTATGGGCTGCGCGGGGGAGGATCAGCCGAATTTGCGCAGACAGACGTGCCGCAGGAGCATCTGGAAAAGGTACGCGGGGAACTGGAAGCAGCGATTGTCGCCCGGTGCCGCTTAAGAAGCAGCCACAAGGGATCGGATGCATTGCCGCGTTGAAGCGTGGATGCGAGCGCTTTCGTAATTAGAGCGGCACTGATAAAATAGGCAAGTATCTCCTGCCAGATGTGGGGCTGTAGCTCAGCTGGGAGAGCGCCTCGTTCGCAACGAGGAGGCCAGCGGTTCGATCCCGCTCAGCTCCACCAAAACTCATTCCAATTGCTGTAAATAATCAGGCTGCGTGAGCGCCGTCGCTTTCGATTGCCTTCCATTCTTCTGTGCTTAATTGCAGTGCGCCCGCGCCCATGTTCTCTTCGAGGTGGGCGATGGATGTGGTTCCGGGGATGGGCACGGTTACAGGCGAGTGATGCAGCAGCCAGGCCAGCGAGAGCTGAGCCACGGTTGCGTGGTGCGCGTGGGCGGTTTTGTCGAGTGGGCCTCCGGCGCGCGCGAGCTTGCCTGCGGCGACGGGGAACCAGGGGATGAAGCCGAGCTTGTGATGCTGGCAGTAGAGCAGCGTCTTCTCGTGTTGGCGATCGCTGAGGTTGTACTGGTTCTGCACGCTGACGATGGGCAGAATGTTTTTGGCGTGCTCGATCTCTTCGGGCGATACCTCAGACAAGCCGACATGGCGGATCTTGCCCTGTTTCTGCAGCTCTTTGATGGCTCCGAGAGATTCTTCAACCGGCACCTTGGGGTCGATGCGATGCAACTGCCAGAGGTCGATGCGCTCAACTCGGAGGCGGCGCAGGCTCATCTCGACGCACTGACGCAGGTATTCCGGGCGACCGACGGGCGCCCAGCGGTTGGGGCCGGAGCGGGTAAGGCCGCCCTTGGTGGCGATGACGAGGTTTTTGGGGTAGGGGTAGAGGGCTTCGGCGATGAGGCGCTCGCTGACTTCGGGGCCGTAGGCGTCGGCGGTGTCAATGAAGTTGACGCCGAGTTCAACGGCGCGGCGCAGGACTTGTTTTGCCTTGTCCGCATCTTTGGGTTCGCCCCAGATGCCGTCGCCGGTGAGGCGCATGGCTCCGAAGCCGAGACGATGAACTTTAAGATCGCCGCCGAGCAGAAGGGTTCCACTGGCCGATGCGGTGGTTTGTGTGGTCATAAGGCATAGGATGCTCCAGCGATTGTGTCGGGTGCAAGATGCAATTGGAATGAGATGAGGCTTTATGACTGCGCGGCGCGGTGGGCGGCTTCGCGCCCGATACGGACCATGTCGGGAAGGCCAACGCCGTAGTAGGCGTTGCCGGCGAGGTGGAGGCCGGGGAATCCTTTGACGATGGATTCGAGCTGGGCCATGCGCTCCAGGTGTCCGACAGCGTATTGCGGCAGCGACTGGGGCAGGCGGCGCACAAGAGCAATGTGCGGCGATGGCAGCGGGCCGAGCACTTCAGAGAGACGGCGCAGGGCGAGCGCGGCGAGGGCATTGTCGCTGTCATTGAGGTGGGCCTGTGCGGCGGCTCCGCCAAAGAAGGCGCGGAGCAGAATGCCGCCATCAGGAACGCGGTGTGAAAATTTCTGATCAACGAAGGTGCAGGCGAGAAGTTGCGAATCTTCGCCGGGAGTAGGCGGGACGAGGTAGCCGAAACCGCGCGGGATGATGAGGGCGGGCGCCTGGTCGGGAAGGAATGCGAACGCAATGGTGATGGCGGAGGTTGCCTCCATGGCGAGCAGGCGGTCGAAGTGATCGTGAAGGGGGTGGAGTAGATTTCGCGTGACGTGTGCGGGCGTTGCGATGATGACGGCGTCGAACGATTGTTTGGAATTGCCGGTGATGAGTTGCCA
This sequence comes from Silvibacterium sp., assembly GCA_049799415.1. Classification (GTDB taxonomy): domain Bacteria; phylum Acidobacteriota; class Terriglobia; order Terriglobales; family Acidobacteriaceae; genus Silvibacterium. The sequence continues at coordinate 6,515 of JBARHV010000288.1, read as the reverse complement.
GTCCTGGGCAGTGTGGTTGAGCGCCGTCACTTCATGCGAGAGCTGAATGGATTCCGCGGGCAGGGTTGCGGCCATGCGGTCGATGAGGGCTCCGAGTCCGGAGCGGAGGCTCGTGAAGACGGAATTTGTGCCTTGATTTGCGCGCGGTTGCATGGCGCGGATAAGGCTGCCGTGTTCGCGCTCCATTTTCACGAAGGCGGGCATGACGGCGCGGGCGCTTAGGGTGTCGATGTCCCCACCGAAGACTCCGGCGAGCAAGGGGCCGGCGAGGGTACGGGTGACTTCGTCGCCGAAGTGACGGCGGACGAAGCTGGCGACGGACTCATCCTGGTTTTCTTTGAGGGCTGAGACCTTGAGTTCGGCTGTGCGTTCAGGTTCGCGCTGGTAGGCGAGGCGTGCCTGCTCAGTGAAGAGCGGCGAGCTGTTGATTGCGGCAAGATCGGAGGGGACCACCATGCGCATGCCGTCGGGCATGGGAATGAGCCGGGTGTCTTTCAGTAGATACGTGCGGCGCTGGCGATCGTTGGAGGGAATGATTTCTGATTCGAGGCCAAGTTCAATGGCCAACTCGCGTGCCTGCGGCTTTTCCGTGACCCAGGAGTCGGGGCCGAGCTCGATGGTGAAGCCATCCTGGTGGATGGTTTCAATGATGCCGCCGAGACGCGAGGAGGATTCAAAGAGGGTGAACTCCACCTGTGCATCCCGCGCGAGCTGATATGCGGCGGAGAGTCCGCTGAGGCCGCCGCCGATGATGGCGATGCGCTTCATAGCTGGTCGAGCCGCGCCAGTCCCTGCTGGGCGAGGTCGGTGAGCGCCGCGATGAGGAGGGGTGAGTTGTTCAGCGACTCGGGGCGCAGGATTTCCATGCCGAGCGTAGCGGCGTGCTGGCGGAAGCCGATGTCGATGTCGTAGAGGATTTCGACATGGTCGCAGAGGAAGCCGACGGGCTGGATGATGACGCGAGTGACATCCTGATCGCGGAGGGCGGTGAGGGTGTCTTCAACGGTGGGGCCGATCCACATATTGTTAGATCCGGGCCCACCTGACATGCCCTGGCTCTGGAAGGCGAAGAACCACTCACCCGGCGCGAGGCCGACACGCCCGGCGACCAGCGCGGCGGTACGTTTGGCCTCGTCCGCGTAGGGGTCGCCGGGTGAGTCGGCCGTGGCCTGGAGGGTTCGCATGGGCACGCTGTGCGCGGTGAAGACTACGGTTGTGCCTGGAGTGTAGACGGCGCGGAGGCGTTCGGCGAAGGCATCGGCGAGCAGCGGATGGTCGGCCCAGCCCTCGGTGAAGTCGATTTGCATGCCAGTCGCTTCAGAAGTGACGGCGCGCTTGTAGAGGCCGACGCTGGTGCGGGAGTTCTGCGGCGCGAGGCAGATGGCGGCGAACTTTGTGACGCCGTCGGCGCGCATGGCGCGGATGGCGTCGGCGATATAGGGCTTCCAGTTCCGCATGCCGATGTAGACGGGCAGGCCAAGCTGCCGGGAGAGCAATTCACCCTGCTCACGCGTGAGCAGGGTGAGGGGGCTGGTGCCGATAAGCGAGTAGCGGTGACGAATTTCCTCGATGACGCTATCGGGCAGTGGGCGGCCTCCGGTGACGTTTTTCAGATACTCGGGAATTTCATCGAGTGTATCGGGGGTGCCGTGGGCCAGCAGCAGGATGGCGGATTTTCCGCTCATGCAGGCGCTCCGGGTGTATATTCGCGGACGAATTTGACGACAGCCTGCACGTTTTCTACCGGGGTTTCAGGAACGATGCCGTGGCCGAGGTTGAAGATGTGGCCGGGGCGTCCGGCTGCCTGGCCTAATATGTGCCTCACACGGTTACAAATTAGCTCCGGCTCGGCGAAGAGGGTGATGGGATCGAGATTTCCCTGCACGGCGCACGCGTAGTCGAGGGTATGCCAGGCCTTGTCGAGCGGAGTGCGCCAGTCGAGGCCGAGGACGTCGGCTCCGGTGCGGCGCATGGAGGGGAGCAGGCTGGCGGTATCGACGCCGAAGTAGATGACGGGCACGCCGAAGGCCTGTACGTCGCGCACGAGCGAGGTGGTGATGGGCAGGACGAAGTCGCGATAGTCGTCGACACTGAGTGCTCCTGCCCAACTGTCGAAGATCTGGATGACGTCGGCTCCGGCCTCGACCTGCTGTTTTGCATATTCGCGGAGCACGGCGGCGAGTTTTTCGAGCAGGCTGCGCCACGCATCGGGCTGGCGGTACATAAGGGTTTTTGTGTGGATGTAATTGCGTGATCCGCCGCCCTCGATCATGTAGCTGGCGAGGGTAAAGGGTGCGCCGCAGAAGCCGATGATGCCGAGGCGGTCGTGAAAATGAGCGGAGACGCGCTGGATGGCTTCGGCCACGTAACTTAATTCGGAGGCGCGGTCGGTGCGCAGGCGAGCTACGGCTTCAGCGGTGCGGATGGGCGAGTGAATCACGGGGCCTTCCCCGGCCTGGAACTCGAAGTCCAAACCCATGCACTCAAAAGGCAACAGGAGGTCGGCAAAGATGATGGCGGCATCGACATCGAGCTTTTCAGCGGCGGTGATGGTGACTTCGGCGGCGAGCGCGGGCTGCTTGCATATCTCAAGCAGCGAGTGGTGCTTGCGGACGGCCTGATACTCGGCCATGTAGCGCCCGGCCTGGCGCAGGAACCATACAGGAGTGCGGTCAACAGGCTGGCGCAGACAGGCGCGCACGAGGCGCGTTGCTCCGGTCATTGCTCCGGTGGGGGCTCCGGCAGGGGACATTTCAGGCTTATTTTCTGTGAGGGCTTGGGGTACGCGTGTCATGCAAGAGAACCAAAGATGAGGTTAGCATCTTCGTCCGGGCGGCGATGTGAGGGGATCAAAAGCTGAGGGTGAGATTGAGGTAGAGGATGCGATTACCCTGCGTGTTGGAGAACTGCGTGGTGGAGAGGCTGGTGGACTGGCCGAAGAGCGGAGAGCCGAGGACGCCGACGGGCGGGCCTCCGTTGACGTGGTTGAAGAGGTTCGAGACACCGAGGCTGAAATCCGCCTGGAAGCGGCGGGCGATTTGTATCTTTGCGGGCTTCTGGCCCGGTTTTAGTTTCGGCGGCGGGGACTGGTCGGTGAGTTTAGGGCCGAAGGGGATGTTGCGCGAGAAGCTCGCGTTCAGCATGACGAGCGACGGGCCGGTGCCGTAGTTGATGGGGATGGTCTTCTGGCCGGGTAATGGAGCGGAATCAAAGTTGCCCCATGGAGTGCGGTAGACGCTGGGACGGCTAAGGTCGGTGGCGAAGGTGGGGCGGTCGTTGAATTGCGAATCGCCATTGAGATCCTGACCGACAGTGATGTTGAAAGGCATGCTGGATTCGGCGATGAAGAAGGGATTGAGCGTGAACTGATAAGGCAGGTGAATGATTCCGCCGAGATAGCCCCGGTCATGGATGTCATTGGCTGCGCGTCCGTAGTCCACATGGAGGTCGTACTGGTCGGAGGGGAAGCTGCCGGGGCCTTGCGTGTTGGTAAGGCGCCTGCCAATGACCGTATAGCCGTAGAGAGTCACCGGCTTTGTGTCATAGCGAACGTGCACGTACAGCTCGTGGTGCTTGGATGCGCCCTCGGACTGATATTCATAGATGTTCTGCAGGGTCCCGAAGGGGCGCGTGCCGCTGGCTGGGTCGCTGGGGTTATAGGTTCCGGGCAGCGGTGCGTTGATGTTGCGGGTGAGGAGCTGGTCGATGCCGCGATAGTAGGTGTAGTCGGCGTGCAACTGAAGCGTTTTATATTGTTTGTCGACGCCGATGCTCTCTTGAAGAAGGGACGGCGCGCGCAGGCGTGGATCGATGCGATAGATAGTGGACAGCGCCGTGGGTCCCAGCTCGCTGGGTGCCGGCACATTCGGATAGAAGTCGGGGTTCTGGACGATGTATTGCTGCTGCAGAACTCCGTTTTGCCGGGCCGCGTTGAGGATGAGGTCGGAGGTGAAGCGCTGATAGAAGAGACCGGCGCCAGCGCGAAGGACGGCGAATGGAGTCTTGCTGCCTTTACGGCCGATGGACCATCCGACGCTGAGACGCGGAGCAAAGTCGGCGTGGTCGGAGATGCGGGACTGCGTTTCGTAGCGCAGGCCGGGGGTCAGCGTGATGTTGGGGCTGAGCTTCCACTCGTCTTCAAAATAGACGCCGAGGTCGGCGACGTTGACGGCTATTTTCGGGGTCCCTGCGGTGACACTGAACTGGCTTGCTCCACCGCCGAGGGCGCGAATCTGGGCGGGAGTAAGCCCGTTGGCGATGCCCTGCTGCGTGATCTCATACGCCTGAATGGAGGAGAAGATGAATTGGCCGTTGTAACCGCCGGTGGAGGTGTTGCCGTCCTGAAAGTCGCGGAGGCGTCCGCCGAAAAGGAGCAGATGGTTGCCGCGCAGGAGAGAGGCATAGTCCTGCAGCTCGTATCGATTCTGGCCGTCGTGGGACTGACCGAGGTTGTTGCCTCCTCCGTTGAATGCGCCCTGCACGAGCAGGCTCAGGCTGCCGTTCTGCGCGACGGAACTGTCGTTGATGCGGAGGAACTGGAAGCGGGTTATATTGACAACCCGCGGGCTGTAAGTTTGCGTGTCGCTGATCTGGAGGGTGTCGTCGGTATGACGGGTGTCGACGGCCTGAGTGGGCAGGGAGAGCTGGCTTTGCAGCAGGTTGTCCTGGGTGGTGTGGTTGAAGTCGCCACGGATGCTGACGATGTGAATTTTGCCCAACTGGAAGTCGATGCGAGGGGTAACTTCCGTCCCTGTCTGCGGACTGGAGATGGTCTGCGTATAGGCCGGCCCCATGGATGATGTGATGGCGTGAATAAAAGACTGGGAGCCGATGTTTTGCTGGGCTCCGGTAAGGAACCATGAGCTGGATTTGGTCAGAGGGCCATTCACATCCGCTTCCGAATAGAAGCTGGAGTATGGGGACTGGCTGGCGACGTAGGGGTTCTGCGAGTTCAGCGCGGAATCTTCTCCAAGGAGAAGGAGACTCCCATGCAGCTTTTCGCCGCCGGGCTTGGTGATAATCTCGATTCGCTCGGCTCCGGGTGTGTCGTACTCCGCGGAGTAGGGATCCTGGTTCATGCGAATTTCCAGGATGGAGGATTTTGGCGGCAGATGGGTGGCGGTGAATCCGTCGATGTAGAACTGGGGCGGGAGTTCGGTGCCGGCCATGGCGGTAAGCTGCTGCTGCAGGTCGCGCGGGTTGGTGGCCAGGGTGTCGAGGTCGGAACCGCGCAGGATGATGGCTCCCATGTTGTGGTCGGGGCTGGAGTCGAGCGTCTCGCCGGAGATGGCGACCTCCTGGTGCTGGACAGGAATTTTGAGCCGGATGACGAGCGTGAGTTGCTGGCTGGGTTTCAGGTCAAGCCGGCGCTGCTCGTCGCTGAAGCCGGAGGCCTCGATGGTGAGCGAATAGCGTCCGGCGGAAACAGCGGAAAAGAAAAAGCTGCCGTGTTCGTCAGAAAGCGTGGTTGCGGGCTGGGCGACCGGGTCATCCGGACGCAGTGTGAGATGAGCGCCGGGGACAAGGGCTTCAGACGGATCGAAGACCTGTCCGTGGATGGTAGCTGGATCGCGTTGCTGCGCAGGAACGCCCATCCATGCCGGGCAACAGACCAGCAGCGTGAGCGCGGTGCGAAGAATCATCCGATAGTCGGAACAAGAGAGCAGGGGCATAGGATGAAACGTCAGATTGGGAAAAGGAAAGCCAACGCCAGCAGCAGGGGCCTGTTGACCCTCTGGTTTTGGAATCTCTGAAGCGAGTCTGGAAAAAGCCAGAGGGGGAGACTCGTCCGCGGAGCGATTCCGGGTAACATTTAACAATACTCAACTTTGGGGACTTGGCCAAAGAGATTCTTCCGCAAGCCGGTTGGGCCGAACCCCGATGAACGGCATAGGGCATCTGAAGCATTATAGTGAAGCGAAAATACTACTGGATATGGTTTGTGGGCGCGGGCGCATGGTTCTTTGACGCTGCGTTCAGCCTGCATCAGCATGTGCTGGGCTGGGGACTGTTGGAGGCGGCGGTTTCGGCGACGTTTTTGGCGGTTGGGATGTATCTAAAGAAGCAAGGGCTGTAGAAATAAAAAGCGGCTGACAGATGGCTGCCAGCCGCAGGTTGTGAATGCCGATACGCGAGCGGATCTACTGCGCGTGCTCCTTTTCGACGGTTGCAATGCAGTCCTCGAAGATGTCGAGAGCGACATCGGCCTGATGCTCATTGACAATGAGCGGGGGTGCGAGGCGGATGGAGGTTTCTCCGCAGCCGAGGATGAGCAGGCCGCGCTCGAAGGCGAGCTCGACGATGCGATCGCGCCATGCTCCGACGGCCTCGCGCGACTGCTGGTCCTTTACGATCTCAATGCCGATCATCAGGCCGCGTCCGCGGACGTCTCCCACGATGCTGTGCTTTTTGGGCCAGGTGCGCAGGCGGTCGAACATTTTGGCGCCGATTTTCGCGGCGTTGGCGATGCCTTCGCGTTCCAGAATGTCGATGGTTGCGAGGGCCGCTGCGATGCA
>JBARHV010000287.1:0-17859 GCA_049799415.1 Silvibacterium sp. | reverse complement strand
CACGCGGCGCAAACGTTCGAGCGGTATCGTCGTTCAAGTTCAGCACGGGATCGCCGTTGGATTTCTGGTTGCAGGCGTTGACCAGGGCATTGAGCGAGAGCGGGTAGTATTCCGGAGTGGTGACTTCCTTCTCAATCAGAGAGCCGAGAACCCGCGCTTCTATGGCGTCCAGCAAGAATTCCATGCAACCTCTCGTGCTTTGATGCGAAGCTATCTTTCAGCCGAACACATTTTCGCGACCAACAGGAGCGGCCATTTCATCCAGCATCAGGGTAGCGCTAAAGGCGCGTGCCGCCGGATGCGCAGTCCTAGCCCAACCGGTCCAGCATGTCTTCCGACGACATACGAATACAGCTGAAGATGGGCGTGTCTTTAAGCGTGTACATACTGATTTCGGTTTCGCGTAACTGCTGCACCAAGTCGAGGAAATCTTCGGGGAAGTTGGTCTCAAAGGCTACGACGAATTCCTGATCGTCGATTCCGAAGGAGTAGGTGGTGTTGAGCTTGACGCGCGGATAGAGATGGCCGATGCGGATGTGCTCGGTCATTAGGCGTTGGCGCTCTTCCAAGGGAAGCAGGTACCAGGAGCGGGTCTTCCAGAAGGGGTAAATGAAGGTGTACTTCTGGCCGCCGGGGCGGATGGATCCACGCGAATCGCTCTGCCCCTCATGCTCGTGGCCGATGAGATACTGCGAGCGCTTGGTCATGGCGAGGTAGCTGTATGGCATTTCAAGATAACCGCCCAGCGGGCTGCTCAGCAGCTCGGCAGTCATCTGATTGAGATCTTCAAGCGAGTAGCAGATGCGCCAGAGAGCCATGTCGCAGTCGCCACGCATGCCGATGGTTGAATAGGTAAGGCCAACCAACCGTCCCGGCTGGTTCCACTTTTTCAGGATTTCCGCGAAGATCCGCTTGTGCTCCACTCGCTCGGCGATGGGCAAGCGACGCCATTCCGGCATGACTTTGAGGAAGTTGAAGGATACCATCTGCCTCTGGACTTTTTTCTCGTCCTTTTTTGCGGGGGCGTTGCCGGCCTGCACGGCTTCGCCGGTGGCGGCAACGGGAATACTCAGAGTCTCAGCCATAGATTTACACCTGCTCTCTCAATCGTAGCAAAGCAGCAGATGGAGAACATTCCCGGTATACTTTCCCTCGAATGTCCGAGAAAATTCTGGCTGTACTTGCTCACTTCATCATTGCCACCATCTCTTCTTCGGGGTACCTGGGCGTTGCGCTCCTGATGGCGATTGAGTCGACCTGTATTCCTCTGCCGTCGGAGATCATTATGCCGTTCGCCGGCTATCTGGCGCATACGGGGCAGCTGATGCTGATCGGCGTGGCGCTTGCCGGAGCAATCGGGTGCAATCTGGGATCAGCTGTGGCGTATTGGATTGGCGCGGCCGGCGGGCGCCCGTTCATTACGCGCTATGGGCGGTTTGTGCTGCTGGACCAGCGCGACCTTGACCGAGCCGAACACTTTTTCGCGCGCTACGGGTCGATTGCCGTTTTTGTGGGGCGGCTGCTGCCGATTGTCCGGACATTTATTGCGCTGCCTGCGGGGATTGCGCGGATGCCGCAGGTTCGGTTTCACATTTACACTTTTTTGGGCTCGCTGCCGTGGTGCTACGCTCTGGCCTATGTTGGTATGAAGCTGGGGCAGGCATGGGATACTGATCCCCGCTTTCAAGCTGCGTTCCACCGCTACCATCTGGTGATGGAGGTTCTTATTCTTGCAGCCTTCCTCTGGTTCGTCTGGACGCATTGGAAGGATCGTGTGCGTCCCGATCAGGCCTGAGTGCCGTTTGACTGTCTAAATGCACCCTTGAACCCGGTCTGGTTTGCCAAAGTCCCTTGCCGGGGGCGAAACTAATTATTTGTACGTTGCTATTTTTTGATTGAGAGGAAGACCAGGAAAGCGATGTCTACATCATCCGGAGCTGCGAAGGCGCAGCCTACAAAAGGAAAACTAGGAGTTATGGTGGTCGGCATGGGAGCTGTTGCCACTACGCTGATTGCCGGCGTAGAAGCAGTCCGCAAAGGACTTGCAAAGCCGATTGGTTCGCTTACTCAAATGGGCACGATCCGCCTGGGCAAGCGCACGGACAACCGTACTCCGCTGATTAAAGATTTCGTATCGTTGGCCTCGCTCGACGACATTGTCTTCACCGGCTGGGAGATCTTTCCCGAGAACATGTACGAGGCCGCGAAGCACGCGCAAGTGCTCGATAATGACCACCTCAACAGCATTAAGCCGTTTCTGGAAGAGATCAAGCCAATGCCGGCGGTCTTTGACCAGTACTATGTGAAGCGTCTGAATGGCACCTATGTGAAGACGGGCAAGAGCAAGTGCGACTTGGCGCAGCAGGTGCGAGCCGACATCCAGAATTTCCGGTCGAAGGTCGACCGCATCGTCGTCATCTGGACAGGATCAACGGAGATATTTCTGCAGCCGAGCGCAGTGCATGAGTCGGTGGCTGCCTTTGAAAAGGGCCTGGTTGATAACGATCCGAACATTGCGCCCTCGCAAATCTATGCGTATGCGGCGCTGAAAGAGGGCATTCCGTTTGCCAACGGCGCACCGAACCTGACGGTAGACCTGCCGTGCATGATCGAGCTTTCAAAGCAGACGGGCGCGCCAATCTGTGGCAAAGACTTCAAGACCGGGCAGACGTTTATGAAGACGGTGCTGGCTCCAGCGTTTAAGTCGCGGATGCTGGGCATTGCCGGCTGGTATTCCACCAATATTCTGGGCAATCGCGATGGCGAGGTTCTGGACGATCCGGAATCCTTTAAAACGAAGGAAGAGTCCAAGCTTGGCGTTCTGGATTTCATCCTGCAGCCGGAGCTTTATCCTGATTTGTACAAGGATATTTATCACAAGGTAAGGATTAACTATTATCCGCCACGTGGTGATAACAAAGAGGGATGGGACAATATCGATATCTTTGGATGGCTGGGTTATCCGATGCAGATCAAGATCGATTTTCTGTGCCGCGATTCAATCCTGGCTGCGCCGCTGGCTCTCGATCTCGTCCTGTTTCTGGACCTCGCTCAGTGCACACCGGAGTTGAAGCATCTGGGCATCCAGGAGTGGCTGAGCTTCTACTTCAAGTCGCCGCAGAGCGCGCCGGGGCTGTATCCCGAGCATGACCTGTTTATCCAGTCGATGAAGCTCAAGAACACGCTTCGCCATATTCAGGGCGAAGACCTGATTACGCACCTGGGGCTGGAGTACTACGATTAGCTGGTGAAACGGTCGGCTAAAAAACGGCCAGCTAAACGCGGCCAGCGAGGCACAAAAACTCGCCAACCGCTTTTAGCTGGCCGCTTTATCGGCTGGCCGAGTTTTAGCTAACCGGACCTTAGCTGCGTTGTTACGTTGAATAATCCGCGTTGATGCGGACATATTCGGCGGTAAGGTCGGTCGTCCAGAAGCGGCACCGGCCTTTGCCCATCCCAAGTGCGATGCGGATGGTGAACTCGCGATTTTTTAGATAGGCGTGGGCGCGCTGTTCATCGAAGTTCGGCACTCGTTCGCCGTTGATGCAAATCTGCTGGTCGCCGAGCCAGATGGCGATGCGTTCCGGCTCGACTTCGATGCCGGAGTAGCCTGTAGCCGCCATCAGGCGGCCCCAGTTGGGGTCGGAGCCGGCCCAGGAGGTTTTTACGAGCGGCGAATGCGCGATGGCCCGGGCCACTTTCAGAGCATCCGCGTCGCTGGCCGCGCCTTCGATCTGCAGCTCGACAACGTGGCTTACGCCTTCGCCGTCGTCCACGATCTGCTTTGCGAGCGAAGTGCAGATTTCTTTTAATGCCGAGGTAAATGCCGTGTCGCCAGCTTTGACCGCAACTCCGCTTGCGCCGGACGCCAGCAGCAGGACTGTATCGTTGGTCGAGGTATCGCCGTCGATGGAAATGCGGTTGAAGCTGACTTCGGCTGCACTGCGCAGCATGGCATCCAGATCGGGCGGAGCGATGGCTGCGTCGGTGAAGAGATAGACCAGCATGGTGGCGTGCGGGACGAGCTGCGGAAAGATCATGCCCGCGCCCTTGCATACGCCTGAGATGCGAACTATTTTCCCGTCGATGTTGAGCTTTGCGGCGGCCACTTTGGGTCGGGTGTCCGTGGTGAGGATGGCACGGGAAAATGCGGAAAATTGCTCCGCATTCGCGGCCAGCGTGCGGTCTATTTCCGGTAACGCAGCTATCAGTTTTTCCGCTGGCAGGGGAACGCCGATGATGCCGGTGGAAGACGGAAAGACTTCATGCTCAGCGACACCGAAGGCGCTGGCGGCCGCGGCACAGATTGTCTTGCATGCGGCCAATCCAATTTCGCCGGTGGCGCAGTTGGCGTTGCCTGCATTGACGACGACGACGCGCACTTTTCCGCTGCTGCGTGCGAGGTTCTCTGCGCCTACCGTGAGCGGCGCTGCTTTGACACGATTCGCGGTGAACATGACCGCGGCACTTGCGGGCTGATCGGCGACAGCTACGGCAAAGTCAGGGTTGCCGCTGAGCTTGAGGCCTGCTTTCACAGCGGCAAAGCGGAAGCCGTGCGGTAGCGCATCTTCAGGCAGAAAATTATTTTCAATGGAAAGCAGAGAATTTTGCATCATGTATGGTCTCTACTTTATCAAGAGAAAGAGATGACACGCTCGACGGAAATTTCCACTACTCCCTCTGAGTTTCTTTGCATGCGGCACGTCAACGTAGCGCGGGGAGACTCGGTTGTTCTGCACGACATTAACCTGAGCATTCGCACCGGCGAACATGTGGCGATTCTTGGCCCGAACGGTTGCGGAAAATCGACGCTGATCAAAACAATTACCTGCGAGTGCTATCCGATTGTGGCGCCGGAGACGAGCATTCGCCTGCTGGAGCGGGAGCGCTGGGATATTTCGCAGCTTCGCCAGCACCTTGGCGTTGTTGAGACGAATCTGCCGGGTGAGCGCACGGGCGTTACACGCGGGATTGACGCCGTGGTGGCGGGATTTTTTTCAGCCTCGACGCTGTGGCCGAATCTGCATGTGACTCCGGGGATGCGGGAGCGGGCTCACGCAGCATTGGCGCGGATGCAGGCGGCTCATCTTGAGGAGAAGCTGGTGGGACAGATGTCGGCGGGCGAGCAGCGGCGCATTATGATTGCGCGCGCGCTGGTGCATGAGCCGGAGATGCTGCTGCTGGACGAGCCTTCGAATGCTCTGGACATTGCCGCGCAGCGCGAACTACGTGAGGCTCTTCGGGGCGTGGCTCGGCAGGGAACGGGAATTATCATGGTCACACACCATTTGGGAGATATTCTACCGGAGATTGACCGCGTGATTATGATGCGCGATGGCAGAATTGCCGCCGACAGGGCGAAAGATGAGTTAATCGAGGCGCGAGTGCTGGGCGCGTTGTTTGGGACGGATGTGCATGTGACGCAGAAGGACGGTTACTGGCACTGGTATTAGGGACTGACCACGTGCCTTCCCACTCCGATCACGCGCCAAACTTCGCTCAGGATGATATCGATTGAAATTAGGAGACGATAATGTGCATGGCTATTGCCATGCACATTGATTTTCCGGTTAAAGTTAACCGACGAAATCGACCTTTACGGGGTGTGGGATGATGCCGCGCTCGTGGCCGAGGTAGAGGAGCTTGCGGATGGCTTCGCGTCCGTCGTCGCCGTAGTTCAGGGTGCGCTCGTTGACGTACATACCTACAAACTTGTTCGCCAAGTCCTGGTCGAGGTCGCGGGCGAACTGCATGGCGTAGGCCAGGGCTTCGTCGCGGTGATCGAGTCCATGCTGAATGCTGTCACGCAGAGCATTGGTGACGGTGAGCATGAGGTCGTTGCCGAGCGAACGGCGGATGGCATTGCCTCCAAGCGGGAGTGGGAGGCCGGTTTCCTCGCGCCACCACTGGCCGAGGTCGAGGATTTTGTGCAGTCCGCTGTGCGAGTAGGTAAGCTGGCCCTCGTGAATGATGAGGCCAGCCTCGAAGTTGCCGGCCAGCACTTCGGGAATGATGCGGTCGAAGGGCACGACGGCGGTTTCGATTTCGGGCGCGAAGAGCTTGAGGGTGAGGTATGCCGTGGTGAGCGTGCCGGGAATGGCGACGCGCATTTTTTTTACCTCATCGAGCGTGAGGGGGCGGCTGGCCACGATCATGGGGCCGTAACCCTCACCTACGGAGCCACCGCAGGCCATCAGCGCATAGTTGTCCTGCAGGTAGGGGTAGGCGTGGAAGGAGATGGCGGTGACATCGTAGTAGGCTTCGCTGATGGCCTTCTGGTTCAGGGTTTCGATGTCGGTGAGGACGTGGGTGAACTTGAGACCCTGGACGCGGACTTTGTTGGTCGCCAGGCCGTAAAACATGAAGGCATCATCCGAGTCTGGGCTATGGGCGATGCGGATTTCGCGCGTACTCGCGGTTGCCGCGGCAGATTCAGTAGAGATAGAAGGCGATGCACTCACTGCAGGTTCCTGATCCTTTCAAACAATTGCGGCTGCCGAAGATGCCGGCAGGGAAACGGGTTGACGAAGGGCGTCTGGTCTGCGCCTGGCTACACCGCTGATTGAGTACTCCAGCGACTGCGAAAGCGGGAGAGTCCGGTAATGAAGGCGGCTGCGAAAATTACTTTGAGAGCATCGCCTGCGAGGAACGGCCACACGGTCATTTTGAGCGCGATGCTCATGGGTTGATGCAGGATCACCGAGAACCAGCATGCTCCGCCGGTGAAATAGACCACGCTGCCCGCCGCCGCGGAGAGCACGGCAAAGGCAAAGGATGATGGCTGCAGGCGGCGATAAAGCTTGCTGACAAGAACCACGGCGAAGGGATACGCCCAGAGGAATCCGGCACTGGGTCCCATGAGCGCGAGAAATCCGCCGGGTCCGCCGGGAGCGAAGACGGGAAGCCCTGAGGCTCCTTCAGCGAGATAGGCGATCAATATGGCACAAGCCACGGACGGCTCGAGCATTAGGCCGAGCAGCAGTACAGCCAAGGGCTGGAGCGTGAAGGGAACCGGCGTGAAAAAGAATGGAACGGAAACGTGCGCAGACAGGGCGAGCAGAATGCTTCCCGCGAGCACAGCCAGAGAGTAGTGCATTGCCCGCGACGCTGGTAGCCAGGAAAGGGAATTTTGAGAAACGGCGGTATGCGTTTGAGACATAAATTCCTTGCTCCGAAATCTCTAATCGTTCTGCGTTATCGAATCTTCCTGCTGCGCCCCGGTTAAAGTGAGGGGGTCACCGGGTTGAGCGTCATGCTTGCGAATGTGCCGTCTGAGCGCCACGAGAGTCCCGATCAGCGCGGCAAGACTCAGTACGAAAACTACAAACAGTACGCGCATGGAAACCAGCCCTAAGAATAACAAAGTGAGTGGCCGCGCGCCACGACGAGGGCTGTTTGGTCATCGAATGCTGGCAAACTGATTGCTTTTGCAGACCTTCGGGTCGCTGAAGGTGATTAAAGCGCTGTCCGGCCATGCTTTTACGGCGAGGGTATCGCCGAAATCCATATAGGAGATTTCATTGTTGGATCCGATCCGGGTCCAACCGGAGCTGTTCATCAGATTGGGGTCGCCGAGGCGGGCGAAGTGCAGCCACATGGTCATGATCTGGTCGGAGAGGCGGTGATCGATGGGCTGATAGGGCGGCCGGCCGGGTTGGGAGGCGAGGGTGTGTCCGAAGACGTAGGGCAGTTCGGAGCCGTGGAATGCGCCGAGGCCGGTGGATTCTCCGACGGGGCTTGCGTGGGAGAAACGATAGAGGTAGCCATGAGTGTCGCGGGCGAAGAGGAAGGTGCTGTGGAGGAAAAGGGCGTCGGTGAGGAGACGGTCGGCAGAGGCGTGGGCCTGCGCGGGTGAGGCGGGCCCATAGTATCCCAGGACCGTTTTGGCGCAGGGCGCGAAGGTCTGGCTGGCCCATATAGTGAAACTCGCAGTGCTTGCCGGATGATAGTGCGTCAGGAAGAGATTGCCTTCGTTGGCATTGGTTCCGGCCATCGTAGGGATGCGGAGGTGCTGGCCTTCTGCGTAGAGTTTTGCGGGCTGATCGGGGATCACATATCCGTCGACGATGGGCGTCCAGTGTTGCTGCATGCCGGACGGGTTGTCGAGGGTGGTTTCCGGGCTCAGGGAGGGGCGTCCGTTGCCTCCGTGGCCAAGGAATTTGCGTGTGGAGGTGTCGGCGCGGTCCATGAGGTCGGTACTGCTGAGGCTTTGGAGATCGGCGATGTGCGGCGTGACAGCGAGCCCGATGCTTTCCATGCTGGAAAGTCCGGCGTAGTCCTTGTGTAGCTCGGGTGTAGCGGTAAAGAGGACGGCAGGGCTTTCTAGGATCGCCTTATCAAAGAGACCCTGCGCAAGCGGCGAGATCATCAGGTATCCGATGCTGGCTGCGCCGGCCGATTCGCCGAAGACGGTGACGTTGTGTGGATCGCCTCCGAAGGCGGCAATGTTGCGGCGTACCCAGCGGAGGGCGGCGAGCTGGTCGAGGAGGCCGTAATTCCCTGAAGAGTGGTGCGGTGAGGCGGCGGTGAGATCGGGGTGGGCGAAGAATCCGAAGACGCCGAGGCGGTAGTTGAGGGTGACAATCACTGCGCCGCGGACAGCGAGATTGGCACCGTCGTAGGCGGCCTGCGAACCGGCTCCGACGACGAAGCCTCCGCCGTGGATGAAGACGAGCACGGGGGCCGGGCTGGTGGGATGGAGGTTGGAGGTCCAGATATTGAGGTAGAGGCAGTCCTCGCTCATGGCCGAAGGCAGAATATGGAAGATGGAGGGTTGCTGCATGCAGGCGGGGCCGTAGTTTGTTGCGTCGCGGACGCCTTGCCAGGATGCCGGTGGCTGGGGATCGTGCCAGCGCAATGGGCCAACCGGCGGTGCGGCGTAGGGAATGCCCTTAAAGGCGTAAGGGCCCATGGTTGTAACTTCGCCGACGAGTTCTCCCTGGGCAATGCGGACATGGGGCGGAGCAGGTTGCGCTGATAGGCCATTTGGCAGGAACACGAGCGCGAGGCAGAGCAGGAGTGAGGGGCGCATAAGCGGGCGTAGACGACGAACCTAGGGTAACTCCACAAGCGCTGTTAAAGTAGCCTTAAGTTTATGTTTGCGAAGGCGCAGAGGATTCACTTTATCGGGGTTGGCGGGATCGGGATGAGCGGGATTGCCGAAATTGTGCTCAATCTCGGCAATATTGTCAGCGGGTCGGACCTGCGGCGGACCCTGGTGACAGACCGGCTGGCTTCACTCGGGGCGGCGATCTTTGAGGGCCATGCGGCGGCGAACGTGATTGCCGCAGACGTCGTGGTGACGAGTTCGGCGGTGAACGAGCGCAATCCCGAGGTGATCGAGGCGCGGCGGCGGAAGATTCCGGTGATCCAGCGCGCGGAGATGCTGGCGGAACTGATGCGGCTGAAGTACGGTATCGCGGTGGCGGGCATGCACGGCAAGACCACGACGACCTCGATGATTGCGACGGTCCTGGCGGCGGGCGAGCTTGATCCGACGGTGGTTGTGGGCGGACGCGTGGCGACGATGGGATCGAATGCGCGGCTGGGCAAGTCGCAATACCTGGTGGCTGAGGCGGATGAGAGCGATCGCTCGTTTCTGAAGCTGTCTCCGATCCTGGCAGTGGTTACGAATCTGGATCGCGAGCACATGGACTGCTATCGCGATATGGCCGATGTGGAGAATGCCTTTGTCGAGTTCATGGACCGGGTTCCTTTTTATGGAGCGTGCGTGGCGTGCTGTGATAATGCCTTGCTGGCCGGGATTCTGCCGCGGGTGCGCCGCAAAATTTTTACTTACGGTACGAGCTCGCGTGCGGATTTTGTACTGCGGATGCTTCCGCCTGCGGGCGAGGCACGGTCTCGGTTTGAAGTTGCTGCAGACGGAACGGTTCTGGGGCCATTCGAGCTGCATGTTCCGGGGCAGCATAATGTTTTGAATGCGACGGCGGCGGTGGCGATTGCTCTGCAACTGGACGTAAAGCCGGAGACGATTGCCGAGGGCCTGAATCACTTTCGCGGGGTTGACCGGCGCTTTGAGGTGAAGGGCTGCGTGCGCGGGGTTACAGTGGTGGACGATTATGGGCATCATCCGACAGAGATTCGCGCAACCCTGCGGGCGGCGAGGGATTGCGGCTACAAGCGCGTTTATGTGATCTTCCAGCCGCATCGCTATACCCGGACTCGCGATCTGCTAAATGAGTTCGCGACGTCATTCGGTGACGCTTCTACGGTGGAGGTCCTGGATATCTATGCGGCAAGTGAGGAGCCGATTGAGGGGGTCACATCGGAGGCTCTGGTGCGTGCTATTGGACACGAATGCGTGGAGTATGCCGCGTCCACCGAAGAGGCTGTGGAGCGCGTGGTGCGACGGGCTAAGGATGGCGATGTGATTCTGACGCAGGGCGCGGGGAGTGTCTCGGGGATTGCGCCTCTGGTGCTGCAGAGACTTGCTGTCCAGAAGACTGCTTCACGTGATCACACCTGCTAGTCGTGGCCTTCATAGTCTACGGAATCCAGAAATAGGCCTCGGGCCGGTGCGGTGACTCCTGCGGCTGTGCGAGAGCGCCGTTCTAGGATGGCTGTAATCGCGTTGGTTGTGATCTGTTCGCGGCCTGAGTCGAGGAAGGTTCCTACCAGGTTGCGAACCATGTGATGGAGGAAGCCGTTTCCCCGGACTTTATAGATGAGCAGGTCCTCTTGTTCGATCCATGATGAGAAAAAGATGGTTCGGATGTTGTTCCGCGGTACGGCTGAGTCAGATTGCCGCATATTCAGATCGGGATCGGTGGCAGCGAAAGATGTGAAGTCGTGTTCTCCAACGACCAAAGCCGCTGCCTGCCGCATTTTTTCTACCTTGAGCGGCCAGTTGAGCGGGTAGACGTAGCGTGTGAGCCAGGGAGGGCAGATTTCTCCGCGAAAGATACGGTACTCATAGGTTTTGGCGCGGACGCTATAACGGGCGTGGAACTCGGGACTGGCGTGTTCCGCGGCTAAAATGCGGATGAGCGGCGGCAGCGTGCGGTTGAGCGCGCGGAGCAGGTTTTGCGGCGGGATGGGGGCGGCGATCTCGAAGGATGCCACCTGCGCACGGGCGTGGACCCCGGCGTCGGTGCGTCCGCTGCCCTGGGGGAGCGTCCACTCGCCGGTAACGCGATCGATGGCGGCGGCCAACTCACCCTGAATGGTGCTGAAGCCGGGCTGAACCTGCCAGCCGTGGAAATCGGTTCCGTCGTAGGCGAGAGTGAGCTTCCAATTCATACCCGGATGTTCGCATCTTTTCAGATTTTGAAGAAGTTCTGGGTCTTTTGGGCAGGCTGAATCATCACATTGCCTACGATATACTCAAGCTTCCTTTCCGCCTGGAGCCCCAGGGAACGAAGCTGGAGCGAATCGCGTATAGAAAATTGGCCGGAAGAAGAGCCAGCGGTGGAGCATTCCTGCCCGAATACGGCGGGAAAGGAGCTCAAGGACATAAATTGAGAAAAGCGCAGTACTCGAAGGCGCGCTGTTGCATTGTGGAGAGGTCGAATGGACTTGTTTGATGGACGCCGGCAGGCGTCACGCAGAAATCCGGCTGATGGTTCAAGAGCTGATGGTTCAAGCCTGTTTCTGAAACTGAAACTGGCGGCAGCGGTAACCTGCCTGCTGGCCGGTGCATTGCCCGGATTTGGGCAACAGGCGGCAGCGCCGCAACCGCAGGCCAACCCTGCGGAGCAGGGGCTACCTCCGGAGCCAGCGCCGAACTTCACGCAGCCGCTGTTTATGCGGCCCGGCACGCGCGATTTTTCCAGGCCGCAAGGCTACTGGCCGAACCCGATCGCGCCCTATAAGGCGACAAGCGCGGCTCCAGCGGATTTTCTGAATTCTCCCCGGCTGGGAGACCTGACCAAGAACGGGAAAATCTACCTGAGTCTGAGCGATGCGATCGTGCTGGCGCTCGAGAATAACTACGACATTGCGATTCAGCGCTACAACCTGAATATTGCAGACACCGATCTGCTGCGCGCGAAGGCTGGCGGCACGCTTCAGGGCGTGAACAGCGGGGTGGTGACGGGGACGCTGGGAAGCTCGGGCACAACGGTAACGAGCGGCGGCGGTCCGGGTGGAACCAGTGTTGGATCGGGCGGCGCCGGATCGGGCGCCGGTGGCCTTGCGCTGACCACGAACGGCGGCGGACCTCTGCCGGAGAATATGGATCCGGTGCTTGCAGGAGCGATTCAGCTACAGCGGGCGACAACGGCGCAGCAGAATATCCTGTTCTATCCGAGCGGATCGCTGACCCAGAACACGAATACCTATAACTTCAGCTACACGCAAGGATTTATTACCGGAACACAGCTGCAGGTAAGCTTCGACAATAACTACACGACATCGAACAGCTTCTTTAATTCCTACAGCCCGTCCTACACGACGACCTTTAATGCGCAATTGACACAGCATCTTCTGCAGGGATTCGGATGGGGTGTAAACGGACGCTTCATCATCCAGGCAAAGAACAATCGACGTATTGCCGATTCTGCCTTCCGTCAGCAGCTCCTCTACACCATTAACCAGGTGGAGAATATTTATTGGGGATTGGTGAGTGCGTACGAAGATTTGCAGGCGAAGCAGGGTGCTGTAGCACAGTCGTCGCAGTTGCTCAAAGATGACCAGAAGCAGTTGCAGGTTGGAACACTGGCTCCGCTGGATGTGGTGAGCGCGAGGAGCGGACTGGAGACGGACAGACAGGCGCTGATCGCGTCAGAGAGCAACCTGGAATATCAGCAACTGCTGATGAAACAGGCGATTGCACGCAGCCTGGATGATCCTACGCTGGCCAATGCTCCGGTGATTCCGACGGACCGCGTAAGCCTGGCAGAGACTCCGGAGGAGCATGAGTCTGCCGACGAGTTGGTGAGGGAAGCAGACGCCAACAGCCCGACCATCGAGCAGGCAATCCTCAACCTGAAGAACGACAGGATCACCCTGAAGGGAGTACGGAACGGCTTGCTGCCGACGCTGGATGTGACGGCGTTCTACGGGGCATCGGGGCTGGGCGGTATGCAGAGCCCGGATTGCGTGAACTTTGAAACTGAGACACCGTGCCCTCCGACCGGACCGGGAAGCTATCCTCCTGTCACGTATGGAGCGGCGGTTTCCAACCTGTTCAACAGCAGCAGCCCAAACAAGGGAGTGGGTTTCAATTTAAGTATTCCGATCCGCAACCGGGTGGGACAGGCGGAACAGGAACGGTCGGTGCTGGAATATCGCCAGGCGCAGATGCGGCTACAGCAGCTTTACGTGCAGACGAAGATGAACGTGATCAACGCCCAGTATGCGCTGACGAATGATCGCGCCGCCGTGCAGTCGGCTACAGTTACGCGCGACTACGATAAACAGAGCCTGGACGCGGAGATCACCAAGCTGCATCTTGGCGCATCGACCACGGCCAATGTGCTGCAGCAACAGCGGACCCTGGCCATTGCGGAGGGTACGTTGATTTCTACCACGGCGAAGTATGCGATCGACCGCGCTTCGCTGGCGGAGATTCTGGCGAGCACGCTGGACCGGTATAACATCTCCATTCTTGATGCGGCTTCAGGCAAGGTGAACACCATGCCTACGATTCCGGGCATTGAGCCTGCGAAGCAGGGGCCGGAGGTGACGGTACCGAATCAGCAACAGAACCTTGAACAGCAGGAAGAACAGCCGCCGCCGCAGGCTACTCCACCGGCCAGCCCGCAGCAGTAAAACACAGATGAGAGAGGAACAAAGCCCCGATACTCGATCGGGGCTTTTTCTTTGCGGGTTTTGCGTGCGGTTTTGCACGCAGGAAGCCGCCCGTCCTGATAGAATCTATTGAATCCACTCATTGGAGAAGCGATGCAGGCGATCCTTGCGCTCGAAGACGGGCGCATCTTCCGCGGTGAGGGCCACGGCGCCAAGGGCGAGTGTTATGGCGAAGTCGTTTTCAATACATCCCTGACCGGTTACCAGGAGATTTTTACCGATCCCTCGTATGCGGGGCAGATTGTTGTCCTTACCAATCCTCAGATCGGCAATTATGGAACGAACGCTGCCGATAACGAAGCGAATAAACCCTACATTGAAGGCCTGGTAACGCGGGAGTTTTCGCCGATTTCTTCGAACTGGCGCTCGCAGCAGGTTGCGGATGAGTACCTGGAGCGTTTTCAGGTTCCGGTAATTTCGGAGATCGACACGCGAGCGCTGGTGCGGCACCTGCGGACGCATGGCGTGATGCGCGGTGTGATCTCGTCGATTGAAGCGAACACGGATGCGCTGGTTGAGAAGGCGCGCTCCATTCGCAAGATGGACGGGACCGACCTGGCGAAGGTCGTTTCTACCAAGGCCCGCTATGAGTGGGAGCAGGATGGGCCTGATCCGCTGAGCCAGCCTGTGGTCGACGAAGAGGGTAAAGAGGCTCCAGAGCCACAGCCTCACCTGCATGTTGTGGCCTACGATTTTGGCATCAAGAAGAATATTCTGCGGATGCTGTCGAAAGAGGGCTGCCGGGTGACGGTAGTTCCGGCGGAGACTTCGGCGGAGGATGTGCTTTCGCTGAACCCCGACGGCGTTTTTCTGTCGAATGGGCCGGGCGATCCGGAGCCGGTGACTTATGCGCAGGAGAGCCTTCGCAAGCTGGCCGGACGCACGCCAATTTTCGGGATTTGCCTGGGGCATCAACTGCTGGGGTTGGCGCTGGGCGGCAAGACTTACAAACTCAAGTTTGGGCACCACGGTGCGAACCATCCGGTGAAGCGCATGGATTCGGGCAAGGTGGAGATTACCTGCCACAACCACAACTTTGCCGTCGATCCCGACTCCATGAAGACGAGCGAAGTGGATCTGACACATATCGACCTGAACGACAACACGCTGGAAGGGATGCGGCACCGGACGATGCCGATCTTCAGTGTTCAGTACCATCCAGAAGCCAGCCCGGGCCCGCATGACTCGAACTATCTTTTCCGAGATTTCCGGAATCTGATGGAGGAGTGGAAGGGATGATGTGCTTTATGGAATCGGCACTTGGTTGTTCTGAGGCGGCGGGCTTTCGGTCCCGCCATTTTTCTGGAAGTTGCGACATCGAATCTAGTAAAGGGCAAAAGAACTGAATGCCACGCAGGAATGACATCGCAAAGATTCTGGTGATCGGCTCGGGGCCGATTGTGATTGGGCAGTCGGCTGAGTTTGATTACTCAGGGACGCAGGCATGCAAGGCGCTCAAGGCTGAGGGCTATGAGGTAGTGCTGGTGAATTCGAACCCGGCCACGATCATGACCGATCCAGAGCTGGCCGACCGTACCTATATTGAGCCGCTGACAGTGCAGTACGTCGAGGAGATTCTGCGGATCGAGTCGGAGATGCTGCGACAGGACGGGCGCGGCGGAAAGTTTGCTTTGCTGCCTACGGTTGGTGGGCAGACGGCGCTGAATCTGGCTGTCGATCTGGCGGATTCGGGGATTCTGGACAAGTACGACGTTGAGTTGATCGGCGCGAAGCTGGAAGCGATTAAGAAAGCCGAAGACCGGCTGCTGTTCAAGGATGCGATGACGCGCATCGGCCTGGATATGCCGCGCTCGGCTCTGGTGAACAACATCCGCGACGGCGTGGAGTTTGCGGGGAAGATTGGCTTTCCAGTGATTATCCGGCCTTCGTTTACGCTGGGCGGATCGGGCGGCGGGCTCGCCTATAACCGCGAAGAGTTGATGGAGATTCTTTCGCGCGGGCTCGATCTTTCGCCGGTGCATGAGTGCCTGATTGAAGAGTCGGTGCTGGGATGGAAGGAATACGAGCTGGAGGTGATGCGCGACCTCGCGGACAACGTCATCATTATCTGCTCGATTGAGAACATGGACCCGATGGGGGTCCATACCGGCGACTCGATTACTGTGGCTCCGGCACAGACGCTGACCGATCGCGAATATCAGTCGATGCGCGATGCGGCGATTCGCGTCATGCGCGAGATTGGCGTGGAGACGGGCGGATCGAACGTGCAGTTTGCGGTGCATCCCAATACCGGGCGGATGACGGTAATTGAGATGAATCCGCGCGTGTCGCGGTCCTCGGCGCTGGCGTCGAAGGCCACGGGGTTCCCAATTGCCAAGATTGCGGCGAAGCTGGCGGTGGGCTATACGCTGGATGAGATTCCGAACGACATTACCAAGATGACGCCGGCGTGCTTTGAGCCGACGATCGATTATGTCGTGACGAAGATTCCGAAGTGGCAGTTTGAGAAATTTCCGGGCGCGGATGAGAACCTTGGGCCGCAGATGAAGTCGGTGGGCGAGGTGATGGCGATTGGGCGGACCTTCAAGGAATCGTTGATGAAGGCGTTGCGGTCACTCGAAACCGGCAAGAAGATTGGCGCTGAGGTGCTGGAGCCGCGGCGGCTTACGCAGCGAATGGTCACTCCGCAGCCGGAACGGTTGAGTTATGTCCGGTTTGCCTTCCGGCAGGGACTTTCGGTGCGCGAAGTGGCACGCATGACGGCGATGGACCCGTGGTTTCTGTATCACATCAAGGAGATTACGGAGACGATTGCGAAGGTCGGCGAGCAGACTGCCGAGAGCATTTCGCCGGAACTGCTGCGCAAGGCGAAGCGGCAGGGCGTATCGGACGAGCGGATTGCCGAGGTATGGGGCAAGCCTTCAAACGAGGGTGTGGCCGAGGTGCGAGAGTTACGGCAGCGGCTTGGCGTCAAGCCGGTGTTCAAGCTGGTGGATACGTGCGCAGCAGAGTTCGAGAGCATGACGCCGTATCTCTACTCAACCTACGACGAGGAAGATGAGGCTGCACCGACGTCGAAGCGCAAGGTGATCATTCTGGGCAGCGGGCCGAACCGGATTGGGCAGGGCATTGAGTTCGATTACTGCTGCTGCCATGCGGCATTTGCGCTGAAGGAAGACGATTACGAGACGATTATGGTGAACTGCAACCCGGAGACCGTCTCAACCGATTACGATACCAGCGACCGGCTGTACTTTGAGCCGCTGACGCTGGAGGACGTGCTGGCGGTTTATGAGCACGAGGCCTCGAGCGGCGCGGAGATTGGGATGATTGTGCAGTTCGGCGGCCAGACTCCGCTGAACCTGGCGCTGCGGCTGAAGGCGGCGGGCGTGCCGATCCTGGGAACATCGCCGGAGTCGATTGACCTGGCGGAAGACCGCAAGCGGTTTGGGAAGCTGCTGGAGGAGTTGGATATTCCGCAGCCGCCGGGTGTGATTGCCACGAGTGTTGAAGAGGCTCTAGCAGGAGCGGAGCGGATTGGGTATCCGGTGCTGGTGCGGCCTTCGTATGTGCTGGGCGGGCGCGCGATGGTGATTGCATATGACGCCGAAGCCGTTTCGCGCTATATGAAAGAGGCCGTGGAGTACTCGCAGGAGCGGCCGATTCTGGTGGACCACTTCCTGGAAGATGCGGTGGAAGTGGACGTGGACGCGCTGTGCGATAAGCGAGACGTCGTGATCGCGGGAATCATGCAGCATATCGAAGAGGCGGGAATTCATTCCGGTGACTCGTCGTGCGTGCTGCCGGCGGTCGATCTTTCGACTTCGACGCTGGATACGATTCGCGCTTACACGCGCAAGCTTGCACTGGCGCTGAATGTGGTGGGCCTGGTGAACCTGCAGTTTGCGATCCAGCGCAGGCCGGGACAGGTAGACAAAGTATTTGTGATCGAGGTGAATCCGCGGGCTTCGAGGACTGTGCCGTATGTGTCGAAGGCGACGGGGATTCCGCTGGCGAAGATTGCATCGCGACTGATGATGGGGCGGATGCTGCGCGAACTGCTGCCGAAACAAACGGCTTCGGGGCGCGATCTGGAGACGGGCACATACTTTTATGTGAAATCGCCGG